>NZ_JBWKME010000156.1:0-779 GCF_056431085.1 Mesorhizobium waitakense
TCACAGTGCGCTCGACGCGGCGCGCTACAGACGCGCGGACCTCATCCCGGCTCATGGTTATAGCTGACCACCCTGTAGCAACATGCTGTTGAAAAATGGCGTTGGGCGAAAGCCCCTTTAGGCCGCTCTGCTTTCCGGTGGGCACGCTGTGATAGGCCTTTAGAAGACCGAAGAACGCCGGAACGAAATCTTCGAAGGTGCCATAGGGCGCAACCGTCCGGCCGATCGCCTCCTGGCGCTTGTTCATACGGTTGCCGGAAATCCAGCCCGGTACTGAGCTTAGATAGCGAGACTCGAAGTCCCCGAACCAGCGTTCGATTGGCTTTGCCGGGGCGTTGTAAGGCAAGGCGTTGACAACCCTCAGCGTGTGAGCCGGCCCATGGAATCCGGGCACCGTCGGTGTTCTTGCGGCGTCCAGGTACGTCGCGAATGCAAATTCCTTGCCGCTATCGATGTAGAGGGCTTCAGGCAGGCCAAAAGCAGGATGCTCCACCATGGCCGCGAAGACTTCGATCACGTCACGATTGTTGACGCCGCCGCGCTTGTCAAATGCGATCAGATCACACCAGACGCGGCCAGTCGCCCAATCGAGAAACGCGATCAACTTCGCTGTACAAATCGAGCCCTCAGCCCGCGTCAGATGGATGTCGATCGGGTGCACGTCTCCGACGACCAATTCCATCGGGCGCATGCCTTCGACAGAGCGCCGACCGCGCGGGCGGCTGCGCGCCGCGATGCCGAAACGCTCGAGCTTTGCCGTCGCCCAATTCGACACGCTG
>NZ_JBWKME010000157.1:0-177691 GCF_056431085.1 Mesorhizobium waitakense
TCACCATCCTCAGCGCCATGCTTCGAAACAATCAACCTTGGAACCAAGCCACAACTTAAAACACAGTTGCTCATCCGGCCGCTTCGCGGCCACCTTCCCCCACAGGGGGAGAAGGTAAGGCGGTCCTACACGTCAGCCTTGAACGTCTGCTTCTGCTGGCCAAGGCCCTCGATGCCGAGCTCGACAACATCGCCGGCCTTCAGGAACACCGGCGGCTTCATGCCCAGCCCGACGCCGGGCGGTGTGCCGGTCGAGATGATGTCGCCGGGATGCAGCGACATGAACTGGCTGAGGTAGGAAACAAGGTATGCCACGCCATAGACCATGGTCTTGGTCGAGCCGTTCTGCATCGTCTTGCCGTTGACGGTCAGCCACATTTTGATGTTCTGCGGGTCGGCGACCTCGTCCTTGGTCACCAGCCAGGGGCCGATCGGGCCGAAGGTGTCGCAGGACTTGCCCTTGGTCCACTGGCCCTGCCGCTCGGCCTGGAAGGCGCGTTCGGAGACATCGTGGGCGACGCAATAGCCGGCGACATAGTCGAGCGCGTCGGCTTCGCTGACGTATTTGGCGGTCTTGCCGATGACCACGGCCAGTTCGACTTCCCAGTCGGTCTTTACCGAGCCGCGCGGGATCAGCACGTCGTCGTCCGGCCCGACGATGGCCGAGCTTGCCTTCATGAAGATGATTGGCTCCGGCGGCACGGTGGCGCCGGTCTCGGCGGCGTGGTCGGAATAGTTGAGGCCGATGCAGATGAACTTGCCGGTGCCAGCAACGCAGGCGCCGATGCGGGGCTTGCCGGAAACCGCTGGCAGCGACTTGGGATCGAGCTTGGCCAGCGTCGCCAGCGATGCCGGATCGAGTGCCTTGCCGCCGATGTCGGCGACATGGCCGGTGAGATCACGGATCGTTCCATCCGCATCGAGCAGGCCGGGGCGTTCGCTCCCTGCCTCGCCATAGCGCAGCAGCTTCATGGTAGGTCTCCTCAGTCGGTTTGGTTCAGATCGACCAGCCGCCGTCGATATTATAGGCCTGTCCGGACGTATAGGTGGCGCCGGCCAGATAGACGGCGAGATCGGCGATTTCCTCCGGCGTGCCGAGCCGGCCCATCGGCTGGCGGGCGATGAAGGCGGCGCGGGCTGCTTCGTAGTCGCCCTGCGCATGCATACGGTCCTGCAGCGACGGGCTCTCGACCGTGCCGGGGCAAATGGCATTGCAGCGAATGCCCTTGGCGACATAGTCGGCGGCGACTGCCTTGGTCAGGCCGATGACCGCGGCCTTGGTGACGCCATAGGCGAAGCGGTTCGGCACGCCCTTACCGGCGCCGGCAACCGACGACATGTTGATGATCGATCCGTCGCCGCGCTCCAGCATGCCGGGCAGCACCGCTTTGATGGTGCGTATCATGGCGCGGACGTTGAGGTTGAAGGCGAAATCGAGATCGGCGTCCTTCATCTCGAGGATCGAGCCGGAATGGACGAAGCCGGCACAATTGAACAGCACGTCGACCTTGCCGATCTCGGCGAAGGCGGCGTTGACGGCATCGTCGTTGAGCACATCGAGCTTGCGGGTCTTGATGTCGGAGGTCTTGGCGAGCTCTGCCAGCAGCGCCTCGTTGATGTCGGTGGCGTAGACGACGGCACCCGCCTTGGCGAAGGCCAGCGCGCTCGCCTTGCCGATGCCTTGCGCCGCCGCCGTGACGACAACGACCTTGCCTGCCAGATCCGCCATGCTCTTCTCCTCGTCCGCTTGGGATCGTCCGGGTCTACCGGTGGTCGGCCACGGCGTCATGGGCCAGTCGGACGCCATCATGCGGCCTGCGCGCCTGTCAGCCCACAGATAAAGATGTTTTTTCTCGTTAAAGAACATGCATCCGGGCGTCAAGTCCGAACACGATCACCATAGCGGCAGCGGCGTCGAAACTGCCCAAAGCACACGACGCGCTTTGGTTCCCTGTCTTCATCCATGTCGTGTCCCAAAACCTGCTGACGCTTTTTGGGCGACATGCATCAGTCGCCGTAAAGCACCCAGACGTTCTTGACCTCCACGGCGCGGCGCAGGAAGGCATCGCCGGCCGCCTCGTCGGCCGTCCAGTCGAGGCCGCGGCCATTGCCGCTCCAGACGCGCTTGAGGTTGCCGATCGACTCGGCCTCCGCGTTGGCGCAGGTGTCGGCATCGGCAAACACCCAGAGCCCGTCGACATCGTCATGCTTGGCCAGCACAGCGGCAAGTTCGGCCGTGCGGCCGGTGACGATGTTGATGGCGCCGGCTGGAACGTCGGAATATTCGATGACCTGATAGAGGTCGGTGGCGAGCAATGGGTACCGCTCGGACGGCACCGCGACCACGGTGTTGCCCATGGCGAGCGCCGGTGCGACGAGCGAGATCAGGCCAAGCAGCGGTGACGCGTCGGGGGCGACGATGCCGACGACGCCGACCGGTTCGTGCAGCGCCAGTGTCACGGCACGTGCCGGCGGCTGGTGAACGCGGCCCTCGAACTTGTCGGCAAGGCCTGCATAGAGGAACAGCCGTTCGATCGACTGGTCGACCTCGTCGCGCGCTGCCTTGGGCGTAGCGCCGGTCAACTCGGTGAGGCGGGCGGCAAACTCGCCAGCCCGGCCGGAAAGATTTTCGGCCAGATAGTAAAGCACCTGCGAGCGGTTGTACGCCGTCGCCTCCGGCCAGGCTTTGCAGGCCCGGGCGGCCGAAACGGCATCGCGGATATCTTTCCGGCTGCCGAGACCGACCTCGCCGGCGAGCTTGCCCTTGGCGGTGGCGACAGCCAGCGAATAGTTGCCGTCCGGCCGCACCTGCTTGCCGCCGATGAACAGCTTTGCCGTGCGGTCGATCGTATCGCCGTCGGATTGCTCGGCAGGTTGCGCAGAGACTGCCGCCGGCTTGATCACCGGACCAAGCGGCAATTTGGCTGCCAGGTATTCGAACATGCCTTCGCGCCCGCCCTCGCGGCCGAAACCGCTCTCGCGGTAGCCGCCAAAGCCGCAGGCGGCGTCGAACATGTTGGTGCCGTTGACCCAGACGACGCCGGCTTTCAACTGCGGCGCGACATGCAAGGCGAGGTTGTCGTTCTCGCTCCACACCGAGGCGGCCAACCCATAGCGCGTGTTGTTGGCAAGCTCTATCGCTTCCTCCGTGTTGCGGAAGGTCATCGTCGCCAGCACCGGTCCGAACACTTCCTCTTGCGCCAGGATATTAGCCGGCGAAACACCAGTGGCGAGCGTCGGCAGATGGTAATAGCCGGAGGCAGGCAGTGCTGCGTCCGGCTGCCAGCACACGGCGCCCTGTTTGGCGCCTTCGGCAACCAGACCCTTGACGCGGTCGAGCTGTGTCAAGTCGACCAGCGGGCCGATATCGGTGTTCTTGTCGAGCGGGCTGCCGACGCGCAGCCGGCTCATGCGTGTCTTGACCTTGGCTATCAAGGCATCGGCAATGCCTTCCTGCACCAGCAGCCGGGAACCGGCGCAGCAGACCTGGCCCTGGTTGAACCAGATGCCATCGACCAGCCCTTCGACGGCGCTGTCGAGATCGGCATCCTCGAAGACGATGAAGGCCGACTTGCCGCCGAGTTCCAGCGACAGTTTCTTCCCTGACCCCGCCGTGGCTTTCCGGATGATCTTGCCGACTTCCGACGAACCAGTGAAGGCGATCTTCTGGATGCCGGGATGGTTGACGATGGCCGCACCTGCCTCCGGGCCACCCTGGACGATGTTGACGACGCCTTTCGGCACACCAGCACGTTCGCAGATCTCGGCGAACAGGATGGCGGTCAGAGGCGTGAATTCGGCCGGTTTCAGAACCACGGTGCAGCCGGCGGCGAGCGCCGGCGCGATCTTCCAGGCCAGCATCAGCAGCGGAAAATTCCACGGGATGATCTGGCCGACGACGCCGACACTCTTGTGGCCGGGGAAATCCCTGTCCAGGGCCTGCGCCCAGCCGGCATGGTGGATGAAATGGCGGATGGCCAGCGGCACGTCGATATCGCGGCTTTCGCGGATCGGCTTGCCGTTGTCGATCGATTCCAGCACCGCGAACAGGCGCTGGTGGCGCTGCATGGCGCGGCCGATGGCATAGAGCACTTTCGCCCTGATATAGCCTGAAGACGCCGACCATTTCGGCAGCGCCTTGGCCGCGGCCGAAACCGCCGCGTCGATATCGGCGGCATTGGCGTCCGACACTTTGGCCAGCAGCTTGCCGGAGGAGGGCTCGCTGGTCTCGAAGGTCTTGCCGCCGGAAGCGGCCTTCCAGTCGCCGCCGATGAACAGCGCCTTGCCGAAGTCGCGCGCCGCAAGCCAGGCGTCGGCCTCGTTGCGGGCTTCCGGCGCTGGGCCGTACTCCATGGCGTGATAGCGGTCGAGAATATTCATGGGGTTCCTCCTTCACCTCTCCTCGTGGGGAGGGTCGATCGGCTAGGCTGATCGCGGTGGGGCGCTCAAGCCATCGCGTGGCGATGATTGGCCGAATAGTGCCCGGTCAGATGGTGTTCGAGTTGGCGCTCGATGTCGGTCAAAAGGCTCGAGGCGCCGAAGCGGAACAGCTCGGGCTCCAGCCATGGCCGGCCGAGTTCTTCCTTCATCAGCACCAGCCAGTCGAGCGAGGCTTTTGCCGTGGAGATGCCGCCGGCCGGCTTGAAGCCGATGAGATACCCGGTCTCCTCGAAATAGGCGCGGATGGCGCGCACCATGGCGAGGCCGACCGGCAGCGTTGCGTTGACGCTTTCCTTGCCGGTCGAGGTCTTGATGAAGTCGGCGCCGGCCATCATCGCCACCATCGAGGCCAGCATGACGTTGCGCAGCGTGGCGAGGTCGCCGGTACCGAGGATGACCTTCAGATGCGCATCCCCACAGGCGGCGCGCATCGAGACGATCTCGTTGTAGAGCTCCCGCCACTTGGCGCCGAACACCAACCCGCGTGGAATGACAACGTCGATCTCGTCGGCGCCGTCCTTCACCGAGGCCTCGATTTCCTGCAGGCGGGTGGAAAGTGGGGCAAGGCCGTGCGGGAAGGCGGTGGAAACGGCGGCGACGCGAATGCCGGTGCCGCGCACGGCATCGACCGCGGTCGCGACGAAGGGATGGTAGACGCAAACGGCGGCCGGGCGAATGACCTCGCCCGCAATACCGAGACCCTCGACGATATCGCGGCGGAACGGATTGATCGCCTTGGCGCACAGCCGGCGCACGCGCTCTTCGGTGTCGTTGGAATTCAGCGTCGTCAGGTCCATGCAGGCGACGGCGCGCAGCAGCCAGGCCGCCTGATTGTCGGCCTTGATAGAGCGCCGCTTGGTCAGGCTCGCGACGCGGCGTTCGAGCGCCGAGCGGTTGACGCTGCGCACCGACTCCATGAAGCCGAGGTCGAGCTTCATGCCGGGGTTGCGCGCGATGCGATGGTCCAGCGGAACGGGGGTATTGGCGGCGGCGCGCGCCGGCAGTGGCGTCACCTTCGACGCGCCGGCACCAAGCTCGGCTTCGCGGATTGTGCTGCTCATCTCCTGCCCTTTCATTCAGCGACTTGCGCCGAAGATAGCCCGTGAATTGACGCTTCACGAGTCCCTTAATGCATGCCGCCCAAAAGTGCGCAGCGGTTTTGGGACAACGGCATGCATCGACAAAAAACAAAAAGCGCGTCGCGTAAGGCGACGCGCTTTTGCGCTCATAGCTTAAAAAGGCCGCGAAAGCAGCTAGTTTTTTGACCGAAAGGTCAAAACTTGATTTCTGAGTGTGTTGGTCGGCTCAGCCGACGAATGCGCGTTCGACGACAAAACTCGCCGGATGATGCAGCGAGCCCTCCTCGAAGCCGAGGCTTTCGGCCAGCTCCTTGACGTCCTTCAGCATGTGCATCGAACCGCAGATCATGATGCGGTCGGTTTCCGGATTGAGCTTGTCGATGCCGAGATCGGCATAGAACTTGCCGGATCCGATCAGCGCGGTGACGCGGCCCATGCGCGCCGAGTCTTCGCGGGTCGTCGAATTGTAGAGGGTGACACGGCCACCGGTCAGCTCGCCGATCAGCGGATCGCTTTCGAGCCCGGCGACCAGCTCCTGGCCATAGATGAGCTCGGCAGTGTCGCGGCAGGTGTGAGTCAGGACGACCTGCTCGAACTTCTCATAGGTGTCGGGGTCGCGCAGCAGGCTGGCGAAGGGTGCGATGCCGGTGCCGGTCGAGATCATGAACAGGCGTTTTGCGGGCGTCAGCGCGTCGACGACCAGCGTGCCGGTCGACTTCTGGCGCATGATGACGGTGTCGCCGACCTGGATCTTCTGTAGTTCCGAGGTCAGCGGGCCGTCCGGCACCTTGATCGAGAAGAATTCCAGCTCGTCGTCCCAGGCGGGGCTCGCCACCGAATAGGCGCGGAACACCGGCTTCTCGGCATTGGGCAGGCCGATCATGACGAACTCGCCGGAACGGAAGCGCAGCGACTGCGGCCGGGTGATGCGGAACGAGAACAGCCGGTCCGTATAGTGCTTCACCGAGACGACGGTCTCGGCATAGACATTGGCCGGAATCGGAAACTGCAGCGGGCGGGCGCCGGCGGTATTGAATGCGGATGTGGTGTTCATCAAATCCAACCTTCTGCCCAACTGCAAACGCGGGCACCAAACCTTCACCTGCGCGCCCGAACCGTTCAGGTTCCGGCGTGCTGCCTGCACACTCCGAAGCAGTAAGCTCTTGTGTCCGGAATTTATTAGTATACAAACGATATTTGCGTCAAGATACCGCCGCGAAACACCTTTCCAAACTGTGACATATCCGTAGTCCGCGCATTTCGGGTTTCGACAATGAAAGAGAATTTTTCGGTGCAGCCGCCGGATTCCCTGGGCAGCGTCGTCGCCGGTATCGATGTCGGCGGGACCTTTACCGACCTGCTTCTGATCGACGGACGCGACGGTGGCCGGGTGCATATCGCCAAGACCCCGACCACGGTCGACAACCAGGCGTTCGGCGTCGTTTCGGCGCTCGGCGCCACCGGATTTCCGATCGATGGCATCGACCTCATCGTGCATGGCACGACCACCACCACCAATGCGGTGCTCGAACGCCGGCTGGCGAAAACCGGCATGATCACCACGCGCGGCTTTCGCGACGTGATCGAGCTTGGCCGGCGCACGCGGCCGCAGGCCTATGGCATGACCGGCAGTTTCGTGCCGATCATCCCGCGCAATCTGAGGCTCGAAGTCTCGGAGCGCGTCGAGGCGTCGGGCACGGTGCGCACGCCGCTCGATGAAGCCGAAATGCGCAACGCCGTGAGGGCGCTGATCGACGCCGGTTGCGAATCCCTCGTCATCCACTTCCTGCATTCCTACGCCAACCCGGCTCATGAGCGCCGCGCCGCCGAGATTGCCGCCGAACTCTGGCCGAACGGCTACATCACGTCGGGCCACGCGCTGCTGTCGGAAGCGCGCGAATTCGAGCGCGGCGTCACCGCTTCGGTCAACGCCTCGGTGCAGCCGATCCTCGAGCGCTATGTCGAGCGGCTGCGCAAGGAGTTGGGCTCGAAAGGCTATGCCCGCGACTTCCTGATCATGAACGGCAATGGCGGCATGATCTCGGCCCGTTTCGTCACACGTGAGTCGGCCAAGACGGTGATGTCCGGTCCGGCCTCGGGCGTCATCGCCGCCGCCTACACGGGAAAGCGCGCCGGCTACGAAAACCTCGTCACCTACGACATGGGCGGCACCTCGACCGACGTGGCGCTGATCCGCAATGCCGAGCCGGCTGTCTCGAACGAGATCGACATCGAATATGCCATGCCAATCCACGTGCCGATGGTGGCGGTGCACACGGTCGGCGCCGGCGGCGGCTCGATCGCCCGCGTCGACGCCGCCGGCCTGATCCAGATCGGTCCGGAAAGCGCCGGCGCCAATCCCGGCCCGATCTGCTACGGACGCGGCGGCCTCGAGCCGACCATCACCGACGCCAACCTGGTGCTCGGCCGGCTGGCGCCGAAAAAGCTGCTGGCGGTCGAAAACCCGGTCACCGTCGAGCGCGTCACCGGTATCTTCGAGGAGAAGATCGGCAAGGCGACCGGCCTGTCCGGCGTCGAGGCGGCGGGCGCGGTGCTGCGGCTCGGCAACATGAAGATGGCCGGCGCCATCCGCATGGTTTCGGTGTCGCGCGGCCATGATCCGCGCGATTTCGCACTGTTCGCCTTCGGCGGCGCCGGGCCGCTGCACGCAACCGCCCTGGCGCGCGAACTCGGCCTGCCCAAGGTGCTAGTGCCGGCGCGGCCAGGTATCACCAACGCGCTCGGCTGCGTCGTCGCCGATCTGCGCCACGACTTCGTCAACACCGTCAACCAGCCGGTGGCGGTGCTCGACGAGACCCAGCTTCACGCTGTATTGGAACGGCACCGAAACGAAGGCGAGGAGCTCATCGGCAAGGAAGCGGTGAAGCCCGAGACGATCCGCGTCACTCACTCCGCCGACATGCAGTTCGTCGGCCAGACCCACATCATCAACGTGCCATTGCCATCCTCCTCGGTGACCCGGCACGAGCTGCAAACACTGTTCGAAAAGGCCTATTTCGCCCGCTTCAAGGTCGAGCTGCCGGAAATCCGCGCCAACCTCGTCAACCTCAACACCTCGGTGACGGGTGTGCGGCCGGCGATCGACCTGTCGCGCTTGATCGACCCGGCTGGGCGCGGAAAAACGCTCGACGAGGCACGGCGCGAGATCCGGCCGGTCTGGTATGGCGGGCGCTGGCACGACACGCCGGTATACGCACGCGAAAAGCTGCCGCTCGACGCGGTCATCGAAGGTCCGGCGATCCTCGAACAGATGGATGCGACTACCGTGCTCGAACCCGGCGACCGCGCGCGTTCGGACGCCGACGGCAACATCATCATCGACATTGGCGAGGCCTGAGATGCCTGACATTGGTATGGCAAAGCTCGACGCCATCACCCTTTCGGTTCTCCAGGCGGCCTTGCAGCAGGTCTGCGACGAGATGGACCTGACCTTCTCCCGCGCCGCCTTCTCGCCGGTCATCGCCGAGGCCAACGACCGCTCCGACGGCATCTATTCGGCCGTCGACGGCTCGCTGATCGCGCAGGGGTCGCAGGGCCTGCCGGTGTTCGTCGGCGTCATGCAATATTCGACCAAAACGGTGATCGAGATGATCGCCGACGGCCGCTGCCTGCCGCCGGAGCCCGGCGACATCTACATCGTCAACGATCCCTATCTCGGCGGCACCCATCTGATGGATGTGCGCTTCGCCATGCCGGTCTACCGGGACGGCAAGATCTTCTGCTGGCTGTCCAACACCGGCCACTGGCCTGACATTGGCGGCTCGGTGCCGGGCGGCTTCTCGGCTTCTGCGACCGCGGTCGAACAGGAAGGCCTGCGGCTGCCACCGGTCAAGCTGTTCAAGAAGGGCGTACTCGACCCCGAAATCTACGCCATCATCTGCTCCAACATCCGCGTCGCCGACCAGCGCATCGGCGACATCCGCGCCCAGGCTGCGGCACTGCTCATCGGCCAGGATCGGCTTAACGGAATCCTCGATCGTTACGGAGACGAAACCGTTGTCGAGGCGATCGCCGAACTGCGTCGGCGGGCCGCCGAACAGATGCGTGCCAACATATCCGCCATCCCCAATGGCACCTACCATTCGAAGGCCTTTGTCGATTCCGACGGGGTGGTCAACGAGCCGCTGACCATCGCGCTGGCCGTCCAGAAACAGGGCGACACGCTGACCTTCGATTTTGCCGGCTCGTCAAAGCCCTGCGCCGGACCGATGAACAGCGTGCTGGCGACGACCTTGTCCTCGGTCTATCTCGCCATGCGCCACATTTTCCCGGATGTGCCGATTAACGCTGGCGCTTTCGAGCCGCTTGAGGTCAAGCGGCCGGAAGGCACCTTCCTCGACGCCAAATATCCGCGCCCGGTTTCAGGCTGCGCCGCCGAGGTCTCGCAGCGCATCGCCGAGGCGGTGTTCGCGGCGATGGTCCAGGCGCTGCCGGACAAGGTGACGGCGGCACCGGCCGGCTCCAGCGGCAATTTCGCGCTCGGCGGCAACGATCCGGCGCGCGGCCGCGACTACGTCATGTACCAGATCTCCGGCGGCGGCTATGGCGGCAATTCCAGCCATGACGGCCTAACCAATGGCTGCTCGACCATCGGCATCTCCAAGTCGCCGCCGGTCGAGATCATGGAGCAGGCCTTTCCGGTGCTCTACCGCCACTACGCCTTGCGTGAGGGTTCGGGCGGCGCCGGCAAGCAGCGCGGCGGCTTCGGCCTCGCCTATGAGGTCGAAATCCTGCGCGGCGATGCCCGCGCCTCCTTCGTCATGGACCATGGCCGTTTCGGCCCGCAAGGCGCGCTCGGCGGCAAGGATGGCGCGGTCAACACGGTGACTGTCTTCCGCAATGGTGAGGAGCACGTGCCGCCGCATCTGTCCAAGGAGCAGGACATCGCGCTGAAGGCTGGCGACCGCGTACGCGTCGGAACGCCGGGCGGCGGCGGCTACGGCGATCCGCTTCAGCGCGATGCCGACCTGGTGCTGCGCGATGTGGCGCTGGGATACTACACGTCAGCGCAAGCCAGTGAAAAATTCGGCGTTGTCCTGTCGGCGGGCGACTTCGCCGTCGACCGGACGGCGACGGACAGGCAGCGCGCCGGCTAACACTGCCTGCAGCGTGGATCGCCCGCCGCGCCGTGATCGCCGCAGCACATGTCGTTTCCGTCTCCGCCGGGGTCACGAAAGACCGTAGACTTCTCCAGTCAACGGAGATCCCGGACATGCGTCTTTTCGGTCGTTTCGTGCTTGCCGCCTCGGTCGCCCTGGTTCTCACCACGGGGGCTGCTTCCGCCCAGGACAAGAAACTCAGGATCGGCACCGAGGGCGCCTATCCGCCCTTCAACTACGCCAGTGCCGACGGTACGCTGGGCGGCTTCGACATCGATCTCGGCAAGGCGCTGTGTGCTGAGATGAAGGCCGAGTGCGAGTTCACCGTGCAGGACTTCGATGGCTCCATACCGGCTCTCCAGGCCGGCAAGTTCGATGCGATCATCAACATCACCATCACGCCGGAGCGGGCCGAGAAGGTCGAGTTCACCCACAAATACTACCAGACGCCGCCGGCCATCGCGGTGCCGAAGGATTCGCCCATCGCTGGCACCTCGCCCGAGGACCTGAAAGGCAAGGCGCTCGGCGTGCAGACCGCGACCATCCACCAGAAATTCGCCGAGCAGAAATACTCAGGCTCGACCGTCAAGGCCTATCCGACCGGTGATGACGCCCGCACCGACATGGCCAATGGCCGCCTCGACGCGATGATGGACGGCTCGATCATCCTGACCGAATGGCTGAAGAAACCAGACGGTGCCTGCTGCAAGCTGCTTGGCACCTTGACAGCCGATCCGGCCATTCACGGACCCGGCGTCGGCATCGCGCTGCAGAAGGGCAACAAGGAGCTGGCCGACAAGTTCAATGCCGCCATCGACGCGCTGCGCGCCAACGGAAAATACAAGGAAATCAACGACAAATATTTCTCGTTCGACGTCTACGGGAATTAATCCTGGCACCGAAGAACGTCGGCAGCGCTGTCCGGCGCTGCCGTTTTTCATGAAGAATGGAGACTTTCTTGGCTGAGCGGCGCTCCCCCTTCTACAGCAACATCGTCGGACTGGGCGCGGCCATGGGTCGGGTCGGTGGCGATTTCATCTCCGCCAAGACCTATTCCGGCATCGCCGACGAGCACCTGAACACGCGCAAGAATGTCGGCGTGCAGGATCTCAGCACCATGGGCAAGATGGACATCAAGGGGCCGGACGCCGAGGCGCTGGTCAACCATGTCATCGTCAATGACGCCGCGGCGATGAAGCCCGGCCAGGTCCGCTATTCCACGGTCTGCCGCGAGGATGGTGGCATCATGGATGATCTCACCGTGTTCCGTCTGGCGCCCGATCATTTCATGCTGGTGACCGGCTCGGTCAATCGCCTCAGGATGCTGCCGTGGCTTTTGCATCATGCGCAAGGGCGCCAAGCCTATGTCACCGACATCACCGCGGCCATCGCCTTCCCGACCATCCAGGGGCCGCGCTCGCGTGAACTGCTGAAGGCGTTGATCGCGGATGCCGATCTGGACGGGCTCAAGCGCTGGTCGTTCGCCTCAGGGCGCATTGGTGAGACGAAAGTGCTGATCTCGCGCACCGGGGTGACCGGCGAGCTCGGCTTCGAACTGTTCGTACCGGCCGATGAGGCGGCTTCGGTCTGGGATGCGCTGATGATGGCCGGCCGTGACTTTGGCCTGAAACCCTATGGCGTGTTGGCGATGTTCACGCTCGGATTGGAAAAGGCCTATCCGGCGCATGGCATCGACATGGATGAAACCCGCACGCCATTCCATGTCGGCCTCGACCGCTGGATCAAGTTCGACAAGGGCGATTTCGTCGGCCGCGGGGCGCTGCTCAAGGTCCGCGACAAGGGCCTCGACGAGCAATGGGTCGGGTTGATCCTAGACGGCGACAGGCCGGCCGCGACCGACGCCAGGGTGCTGGCCGATGGCGAGGACGCCGGCATCGTCACCTACAGCGACCACGGCTATTCCCTCGGCAAGGTGCTGGCAACCGCGCATCTGCGGTTGCCGTTCACGGCTGTCGGCACCGAACTCAGCATTGACATCGACGGCAAGCCGACCCGCGCGGTCGTGGCGCCGATACCGTTCTTCGACCCCGAGGGGGTCAGGCTGAGGGGCTAGCGCAGCTAGTTCCGGAAATCGCTTTTGGGCTTTCCTTTTGGGTTAAGGGAATGAACGGGTATTCGTTGCGGAAGGCCGACACTCATCCATCGGGTATGCCGACAGCAAGCAGGTCTCTCCGAAGGTTCTCCAGGATTTTTGGGTTACGATACGGATCGATCAAGATGGTGCTTACAGTCGCACCGGGCCTTGCCGCCAGACACTGTCTAGCTGCGTGAGCGGCGAGTTGCTCGTCACCCATTCTCAAATGACAGACCGCCAGAAACGCATAGGCCCAAAATGCATAGGAATTGAGATTCCGGTAGGAGGCTATCGCCTCAGGATACCGTCCGAGAACCAGAAGAACTTGTCCGCGTAGATCCCAGAACCAATCGTAGTTTAGGGGATCACGGGCGATACAGACGTCCAGATCGGACAAAGCTTCTTCATGCCGACCGAGATAGCTCCAGCACAAGCCCCGTATTGCTCTCGCCCGAGTTTCGTTCGGATTAAGGTTCACACCCTGCTCGAGATGCAGCAGCGCCTCCTCTAACTGTCCCATGAAGATCAGCGTGTGACCCGCCGCAATATGGCTCCATGCCTCTTTCGGCCCAAGCTTTAGAGCGCGGCGAGCATGGGCAAAAGCGATCTTGAGCGTGTTCCCGTCCCCCTCAAGCAGCCATTTGCTTGTGAGTACAGTCGCCATCATGGCATGGATGGTAGCGACATTCGGATCGAGCTCAATCGCCCTGGCGAGATAGGGCTCTGCTTCCAGAGTGGTGTCATAGCGAACCATCCGAACGCGAGCCTGAAGATACAGATCGTAGGCATCGAGCTGGGTGATCGGAAGGCGCCGTATCTTCTCCACACCCGAAGTTCGGATTGTGCCGACGACGGTGATAGCGACACTTCTGGCGATCTCCTCCTGGAGCTCAAAAATATTTGTCAGCTCCCGATCGAATCGATCGGCCCAGATTTGATTGCCGGATCTGGCCTCTATGAGTTGCGATGAGATCCTGACCCTGTCGCCGGCACGGCGAATGCTACCCCGAAGCAGGTAGTCGACGGACAACCGGTTCGCGATGGTGACGGCGTCGACAATCTTTCCCTTGAACACAAAGGAGGAATTGCGGGCTATGAGATGAAGTTCACCGAATCGCCCCAGTTCGGTGATGATGTCCTCGGTGACCCCATCGCTGAAATATTCCTGGCTGGGGTCGCTGCTCCTATTCTCGAATGCAAGAACTGCAACGACTGGCCCGCGGCTTGATGCGCCACCGGTCTGCGGTCTGGGCGTCTCGTCCATGCTCCTGCGCAATAGCCGAAGCGCGTCACCTGGCTCCAGGTTCAGCTCGCGCTTCAGCAACAGCTTGCACGCCTCATAATGCTTGATGGCGAGCGCGGCCTGACCCGAGGCGATATGCGCCCGCATCAGCGCGGCATGCGACGGCTCCCGTAGCGGATCAAGAGCGACCAGCCGTTCGCAAATTGCAACGCGCTCGATGCCGCTCTCCGATTCTGCCAGAAGCTGGAACACATCGATTGCCCGCAAGGACAGGTCGGCACGGACTTCGCGAAGCCAATCCTCTAAAGCGTTGTCAAACGTGCTCAACCCATCAAGAAAAGGGCCGGCATAGAGGGTGGCTGCCCGCCGAAGCTCGGCCGCATCACGGCTCGCGGATGCAGCGACGAATTCAGTCACATCGATGGTGAAGAATTTCGGATTGAGCGCGACGCGATCCCCGACCAGGGCCAAGGCATCCGCTCCCAACCCGGCAAAATCCTTGCGGATAGCAGCCAGGGCCTGTCGCAGACTGTCCCTTGCCTGCTCCTCACCTCGATCGCTCCATAGAAGAGCAGCCAGCTTGTGACGCGTCGCCTCCTGGTTCGGTGTTACGGCGAGAATGCCCAGAAGTGCTCTATTCTTCTTGGCGGCCACCTCCAAGGGTTTCCCCTGCGGCGACGTCAGGTGAAAACCACCCAGGAGATCGAGCCGCGCCGGGCTCATCGCGATATACTCTGAATTTCTGCTTTTCCGCGATATTCACGAGCTTTTCACAGGCATCTCACGCCCGCATTCGATGTTGCCTCTCGCAACTAACAACATCCGAGAGGAAACTCCAATGTCCATCGTCACCGAGGTTTTGGGACGTTCTGATAGGACGCCACCAGCGTCTTCACCCAGGCCTCGTTCTCATTGCCGACCTTCACCGCGATGAAGTTGCGATAGGGATTGTCGGCGATGGGCTCCTGCGCAATGCGGTTTTCCGGCGTCAGGCCGCTTTTCAGCGCCCAATCGGTGTTGACGACGGCGGCGTCGAGATCCTCGACCGAGCGGCCGACGATGCCGGCGTCGAGCTCCTTGATCACCACCTTCATGGCGTTCTCGGCGATGTCGGCGGTGGTGGCTAGAATGCCGGTGCCGTCCTTTAGCTTGATCACGCCCTCGTTCTGCAGCACGCGCAGCGCCCGGCCTTCGTTGGACGGATCGTTCGGCACGCCGATGACCGCGCCTTCGGGCAGGTCGGCGACTTTGGTGTACTTCTTCGAGTAGAGACCGATCGGCCAGACGCCGGTATAGCCGACGCGGACGATATGGTAGCCCTGTGTCTTGATCTGGTTGTCGAGATAGGGCTGGTGCTGGAAGGCGTTGGCGTCGATCTCGCCGCGCTCGAGCGCTTCGTTGGGCTGGGTGTAGTCGTTGAACACCACCGTCTCGATCGCGAGGCCCTTTTCGGCCGCCTGCGCGACAACGACGCGCCAGACATCCTCATCCTCACCGCTGATGATGCCGACCTTGATCGCCTTCTTGTCCTCGGCGAACGACGCATGAGGCGCCATCAGGCTGCCGATGGCGACAGCCCATGCGAACAGCAGAGCAAGGCCACTGCGCCGGTTGAGGGCTGACCAAAGGGAAGATGGCAAAGTGTTTTTGAAGTCGGTCATGATTGATCTCTGCGGTTGTGAAGTCATGGCAGCCGGGCGGATTGCCGAGCCTTGGTCACATCATCAGAAATTCTATCGATTTTATCACAGAACGCGTTTCGCCGTTCTCGTCAAAGCCGGGAATATTCTCTCAAAAATTTCAGGAGAGTGAGCACAAGACGCCGCTTGACCGACCAGCGGACTGCAGTCGATCCGACGGGAGCCAGGTTCCAAGACAACCCGGCGCTGCTGTTGGTCTCAGAGAGCGATCCAGGCGGTCTTCAGATCAAGATATTTGTCCAGTGCGTGCAGCGACTTGTCGCGGCCGAAGCCGGACTGCTTGACGCCGCCGAGCGGCACGGTGATGTCGGCGCCGCCATAGGTGTTGACGTGGACGACGCCGGCATTGATGGCGCGCACCATGCGATGCGCGGTGGAAAGGTTGGCTGTCCACACCGCCGACGCCAGCCCATAGACGGTCGAGTTGGCCAGGCGCACAGCCTCCTCCTCGGTCTCGAAGCGCATGACGCCGAGCACCGGACCGAACACCTCCTCGCGGGCAAGCTGCATGTCCTGCGTCACGTTTTCGAAGATCGTCGGCGCCATGTAGCTGCCGCCGGTCTCGGCAAGTATCCGTTCGCCGCCGATGATCAGCCGGGCGCCTTCGGCCGCCGCCCGGTCGACAAAACCGAGATCCTTGGCCAGCTGTTCGGAGCTCGACACCGCGCCGACGTCGCTTGAGAGATCGAGCGGATCGCCGACCTTCAGCCGCGTGGTCGCCGAGAGCAGCTCGTCCATGAAACGGTCATAGACGGATGCCTGGACGAGCAGGCGCGAGCCGGCGACACAGACCTGGCCGGAATTGCGGAAGATGCCATTAGCCGAGACGACCGCCGCCTGCTTCAGGTCCGGGGCGTCGGCAAAGACGATGTTGGGCGACTTGCCGCCGAGTTCGAGGAAGACCCGCTTCAAATTGGAACGCGCGGAATATTCGAGCAGCCGCCGGCCGACAGGCCCCGACCCAGTGAAGGCGATGGCGTCGACATCCATATGCAGGCCGAGCGCTTCACCGGTGACCGCGCCGCGCCCGGTGACGACGTTAAGCACACCGGCGGGAAGTCCGGCCTCGATTGCCAATTCGGCCAGCCGCAGCAGCGTCAGCGAAGCGATCTCCGGCGGCTTGACCACCACGCAATTGCCAGCGGCGAGCGCCGGCGCGATCTTCCAGGCGCCGATCATCAGCGGAAAGTTCCACGGCACGATGACGCCGACGACGCCGAGCGGCTCCTTGTGGATCAGCCCGAGCACGTTCTTGGCCGTCGGCGCGATCTCGCCATAGATCTTGTCGATCGCCTCGGCATAGTAACGGATGGTGCCTGCCGCCGAGAGCGGTTCGGCCTTGTAGGCCATGCCGATTTCGGTGCCGTTGTCGCGTACGCCGAGCACAGCCAGTTCGTCGGCATGCTTTTCGACCAGCTCGGCGAGTCTTGTCAGCACCTTCTTGCGGAAGGCGGGTGCCGAGCGCGACCACGAACCTTTCTCGAAGGCCTTGCGCGCCGACTTGACGGCACGGTCGATGTCGGCGGCATTGCCGTCGGCTATGCTGGCGAAGGGACGGCCGTCGATCGGCGACGTCACCGGCAGGCTCGCGCCGCTCATGCCATCGATCTGTGCGCCATCGATGAACAGGCGCCGCGCCCCGATCTCCGTCTTGCGCAGCGCGTCGATGGCATCCTGGCTGATCATTGTGTTCTCACTTCTGAAGTTGGCAGTACGAGGGGCGGCTTGGCGCGCCGCCCCTTGCTTCCCTCGATCCTGCGCCCCGCTCAATCCTTCAAAGGCTGGCCGAGATTTTCGAAGGCGGCCGGATCGCGGCTCTTCAGCGCGCTTGCCAGCAGTAAGCCGACAATTGCGGCAATCAGCACCAATCCCGGCAGGAACACGCCAAGGAAGCCGCCGGCGCCTGACAGGCTGCCGAAATTGATGACGATCAGGTAGATGATGACGACGAAGGCGATGAAGGTCAGCCCGGGTAGGATGGTGGTCTTCAGCGCATTCTCCCGGGCGGCCGGATTGGCGCGGAAGAACATCACCACGGCGAGCGACGCCACCGCCATCATGACGATGACGCCGAGCGTTGCGACATTGGTCAGCCACGAAAACAGCGCCAGCACCGGATCGAGGCCGAGCACGGCGAACAGCCCGACGACGATTGCCGCCAGCACGCTCTGGATGACCGACGCGACATGCGGACTCTGGTGCACCGAATGCGTCACGCCGATCGTCTGCGGCAGAAGCTTTTCGCGGCCAGAGACGTAGATGTAGCGGGCAACCGCATTGTGGAACGCCAGCACGCCGGCAAACAGACTCGACACGAACAAGATGCTCATCGCATGCGACAGCATCGTTCCGGCGTAGCGGTCGGACAGGCCGAACAGGAAGGTCGTCGGGTCCTGCAGCCCCTGCAGTGCCGGGAGCAGCTTGTCGACACCGGCGCCGACCGCCATCAGCCATGCCGTGACCATGTAGAAGACACCGATCAGCAGCACGGAGAAATAGGTGGCGCGCGGAACCGTCACTTCGGGGTCGCGGGCCTCCTCGGCATAGATGGTCGTCGCCTCGAAACCGATGAAGGCGGCAAAGCAGAACAGGATGGCGATGGCCGGGGAACCTGATGTGATCTGGCTCCAGCTGAACGGTGCCGCCGACAGCCCGCTATCGCCACCGGTCCTGAGGATGGCGATGTCGAGGACAAGCACCACCAGATATTCGCACAGCACCAGCACCGTCAGGATCTTGGCCGACAGGTCGACCTGCCGGTAGCCGAGCACCGCGACCAGCGCGATGGCGATGAAGCTCCACACCCACCAAGGCAGGTTGATGCCCCAGCCGGCAAACAATCCGGCTGTCGCGGCGCCGAGCAGGCCCATGACGCCGATCTGCATGGCATTGTAGGACAGGATGGCGATCAGCGCCGTGGCGCCGCCGGCCAGGCCGCCGAGCCCGCGTGCCGCATAGGCGTAGAAGGCGCCGGCATTGCCGACGTGACGCGACATCGTCACATAGCCGACTGCAAACAACAGCAGCAGGATGGTGACGATGAGATAGGTGCCGGCAAAGCCGGCGCCGTTGCCCATCAGCATGCCGAGTGGCGTGCCGCCTGCCACTGCCGTAAGAGGCGCCGCCGCCGAGATCACCATGAAAGTGATGGCGCCGACGCCAAGACTGTTCTTGCGCAGCCTGTTGGCCGGCGCCTGCTCCGAAACTGCTGACATTGGTCCCTCCTGTTTACCGGCCGATCGGCCTGTCCCATGCGCTCTGGATATCGGTTCATTATGTGAACCCTTATTTTGAATATAGACTTGCAAACAAACCCGATGCCTGTCAAGTTAATTCACACGTTAAATGATTGTCTCGGGTCGTGAGGCAAAGCTGGGAGGTAGGAGTTGGGTACGGTCGGCAAGGCGATTTCACTTCTGGAGCTGTTCACCGTCGACGAGCCCGAGCTCGGACTGTCCGACCTGGCGCGCCGGTCGGGCTTCGACAAGGCGACGACGCGGCGGCTGTTGATGGCGTTGATCGGCCATGGCTTCGTCGAGCAGGATGCTGCCAACAGGCACTATCGCCTCGGCGCTGGCCTGTCGCGGCTGGCGCGCATTCGCGAGGCGCGCTTTCCCTTCCTGCAGACGGCGGTTCCCCTGGTGCGGGACCTCGCGGCCTCGACGGCCGAGACCGTGCACCTGTCGGAATTCGGCGTCGATGCGCTGGTCACCGTCCATGTCGAACATCCGGCCTGGGCAAACCGGGTCAATGTCGATATCGGCCAGCTTCTGCCCCTGCATTCGACCGCGTCGGGCATCGCCTATCTGGCCTTCGCCCGCGACGAGACCGTCAAGGCATGCCTGACGGGTTCGCTCGATGCCTTCACAGCGCATACGCTGATCGAGCCGGCCGCCATTTCCACATCGATCGGCGAGACGCGCGATCGCGGCTATTCGATCTGCGACCAGGGTTTCGAGGAAGGCGTGATCAGCGTCGCGGCGGCAATCCGCGCGGCGGACGGCTTTGCGCTTGGCACCATCGCGGTGGCCGCCCCGAAGGCCAGGACGACGCCGGCGGCGATCGCAGAACGGGGACTTGCGGTGATGGCCGCGGCACGGGAGATTTCGATGCGCCTCAATGGCGAAAACCTGCAAACGCTGAGGAGGCAGGCGTGATGTCCGCGGAGACGGCAACAGTGCCCCGAATCCTGGTTATCGGCACCGGTGACACCAAGGCCGACGAGCTGCGCTTCATGAGACAGTGCATCGAGGCATCGGGTGGCCGCGCCGTGATGATGGATGTCAGCGTGCTGGGCGACCCGCCCTACAGCCCGGATCACGACAAGCATGCCGTTGCGCGCGCCGTGGATGTGACGATCGCCGAGATCGTTTCGAGCGGTGACGAGAACACCGCCATGACGCTGATGGCCGGCGGCGCCGTGCAATTGGCGCGCAAGCTTTATCAAAGCGACGAAATCGATGGCTTCATCGCCATCGGCGGCTCGATGGGAACCGACCTTGCGCTCGACGTGGCGCTTTGCCTGCCGCTCGGCGTGCCGAAATTCGTCGTCTCGACCATCGCCTATTCGCACCTCATCCCGCCCGAACGCGTCGCGCCCGACCTGATGATGATCCTCTGGGCGGGTGGGCTTTATGGCCTCAACAGCATCTGCAAGGCGGTTCTCTCGCAGGCCTGCGGTGCCGTTGTCGGCGCGGCCAAGATCATACTGGCGTCGCGCGCCACGGCTCCCGCCACCGGTCCGACCATCGGCATGACCTCGCTCGGCAGCAGCTGCCTGCGCTACATGAAGACGCTGAAGCCTGCGCTGGAGCAGCGTGGCTATGATGTAGCCGTATTCCACACCACCGGAATGGGCGGCCGTGCCTTCGAATCGATTGCCGGGCAAGGCCATTTCTGCGCGGTGTTCGACTTCAGCCTGCAGGAAATCACCAACCATCTCGCCGGCTCCGTCGTCAGTTCCGGCATCGACCGGCTGGAGAACGCCGGCGCCCGCGGCATTCCGCAGATCGCGGCGCCCGGAGCCGTCGACATGGTCGACCTGCCGACCTGGCAGGAATTGCCGGCTAAGTTTGCGCGACGCCCGTTCCACGCGCACAACAGGCTGATCGGCTCCGTCACCGTCGACGCCGACGATCGCCGCCAGGTCGCCAGAACCATCGCGGCCAAGCTCGGCGCCGCGAAAGGGCGCTCCGCCTTCATTCTGCCTTCGGGCGGCATTCAGGAATGGGACATGCAGGGCGAGCCGCTTTACGAGCCGGAGGCTCTCGCCGCCTTTGTCGACGAAATGCGCAAGGCCATTCCGGCGCAAGTCGAGTTCCACGAGATCGACGCCCATATCAACAGCGACGACTTCGTCGGCAAGGCACTCGAGATTTTCGACCGCTGGGTCGAGGAGGGTATTGTTCCGCGTGGCATACCAGTCAAGGGAGTGGCCGCGTGAGTGCTCTGCGGGCTCAGGCGCTGGTCCTTGATTTCGGCGGCGTCGTCACCCGGACGCTGTTCGAGACGCATGCCTTGACCGAGCAGGCGCTCGGCCTCATCGAGGGAACGCTACAATGGCGCGGGCCGTTCGACCCGGATAGCGATCCGCTCTGGCGCTCGATGCAGGCCGCCGAGATCAGCGAGCGCGACTACTGGCGTATGCGCACCCGCGAAGTCGGCCTTCTCGTCGGTGAGGATTGGCAAGCGATGGAAACCTTCGTCCAGCGTGCGCGTGGCGCCGAGCCGGGAAAAGTGGTCCGGCCCGAGGCCGACAGCGCCATCCGCGCCGTCCATGCGGCCGGCTTTCGGCTGGCGATCCTGTCCAACGAGCTCGACCTGTTCTACGGCGCCGACTTCCGCCGACGGCTGCCGTTGCTCGGCCTGTTCGACATCATAGTCGACGCCACCTATACCGGCATCCTCAAGCCCGACCCCCGCGCCTTTGCCTTCGTCACCGAGGCGCTCGGCCTGCCTGCCGAGTCTTGCGTCTTCGTCGACGACCAGCAGCGTAATGTCGATGGCGGTCGCGCTGCCGGCATGCGCACCGTTCATTTCGACGTTGGGCGGCCAGCACTTTCCTATGCCGAGGCCCTCGGCCATTTTGACCTCGTCCCAGCTGCTTAGACCATTGCGGAGCCTTGCCATGCGCGACATCAATTTCCTCACCGAGACAAACGCCAAGCCGATCTGGCACCCGATGGCGCATCCGGCCGAGATGCGGGCCAATCCGCCGAAGATCATCATGAAGGGCGAGGGCGTCACTGTCACCGATATCGATGGCAGAAGAGTGCTCGATGCGGTTGGCGGTCTGTGGAACGTCAATCTCGGCTACAGCTGCGACCCGATCAAAAAGGCAATCGGCGACCAGCTCGGTGCGCTGCCTTACTATTCCGGCTTCCGCGGCACCTCGACCGGACCGTCGATTGAGCTCGCCTACGAGCTCGGCGAATGGTTCGAGCCCGAGGGCATGGTGCGGACCTTCTTCACCTCGGGCGGCTCGGATTCGGTCGAAACCGCGCTGCGGCTGGCCCGGCAATTTTGGAAGATCCGCGGACAGGGTGATCGAACAAAGTTCCTCGCCCTGAAGAAGGGCTACCACGGCACCCATTTCGGCGGCGCCTCGGTCAATGGCAATGCCAATTTCCGCCGCAACTACGAGCCGCTGCTGCCGGGCGTCTTCCACATCCCGGCGCCATGGACCTTCCGCAACCCGTTCGACGAGACCGACCCGGCGCGGCTGGCGAAACTATGCGCCAAGGCGCTGGAGGACGAGATCGCCTTCCAGGGCGGTGACACCATCGCCGCCTTCATCATGGAGCCGGTTCTCGGCGCCGGCGGCGTCATTGTCCCGCATGAGAGCTTCATGCCGCTGGTGCGCGAGATCTGCGACCGCCACGAGATCCTTTTGATCGCCGACGAAGTGGTCACGGGCTTCGGGCGCTCGGGCGCATGGTCGGGCTCCAGGTTGTCGGGCGTAAAGCCGGATTTCATGACCATCGCCAAGGCGATCACCTCCGGCTATTTCCCGCTTGGCGCCACCCTGATCGGCGCAAAGGTTGCAGACGTCTTTGAAGCCGACAAGACCAGCTTCGGCTCGATCGGCCACGGCTATACCTATTCCGGCCATCCGGTCGGCTGCGCGGCGGGGCTGGCGGCGCTTGCGGAAACCAAACGCCTCCGCCTGGACGAGAACGCGGCGGCGCGGGGTAGCGAACTCGCCGCAGTGCTGGAAGGGCTGAAGGCCAGGCACGCCATCGTCGGAGATGTCAGGTACAAGGGCCTGATGGCGGCACTCGAACTGGTCTCGGATCGCACCAGCAAGAAGCCGACCGACAAGAAGACCATGGCCGTGGTTTCGGAGGGGGCCTACGAAGCCGGCGTCATGTTGCGCGTTTCGGGCAACAGTATCATCCTGTCGCCGCCGCTGATCATCAGCGCCGCCGACGTTGTGAAGATCGGCGAAGCACTGGACGCAGGCCTGTCGAAGGTCTGACGCTGCTACAACGGAGTTTTCTGTACGCAAATGGCTTATTCGCTGGAAAAACTGGGGCAGTACAATGAGGGTGCGGAGGCGCTGGTTAGCCGGCGTTCCCGTTTGCTCGGCGCGAAATCGCAATTGTTCTATGACGAGCCCGTGCATCTGGTGCGCGGCGAAGGCGTCTGGCTCTATGACGCCGACGGCCGCAAATATCTCGATGCCTACAACAATGTCGCCCATGTCGGCCATTGCCATCCGCATGTGGTCGAGGCCCTGTGCCGGCAGGCAAGCCTGCTCAACACCCACACGCGCTATCTGCACACCGCCATCCTCGACTATGTCGAGCGGCTGACCGCGACTTTCGATGCCAGCCTGTCCACCGCCATCCTGACCTGCACCGGCAGCGAGGCCAACGACATCGCGCTGCGCATGGCGCAGGCCACCACCGGCCGCATGGGCATCATCGCCACCGACGCTACCTATCACGGCAACACGGCAGCGGTTTCGCAGCTCAGCACGCGCATGCCGCCGGTAGGCGGCCGCGCCCGCCACGTCAGGCTGGTGCCGGCTCCCGACAGCTATCGCCATCCGGATGCGATGGCCGACGGCAAGGCTTTTGACGACGCGGTGCGCGAAGCCATCGCCTCGCTGGAACAGGAAGGTATCAGCCTGTCCGGCATCATCCTGTGTCCGCTGCTCGCCAATGAAGGCTTTCCGGTGCTGCCGTCCGGGTTCTTCGATGACGCGCTGCGTGCGGTGCGTGAAGCCGGCGGCCTGGTCATCGCCGACGAGGTGCAGCCCGGCTTTGGCCGCACCGGCAGCCATTTCTGGGGCCATCAGCGCGCCGGCTTCGTTCCCGACATCGTCACCATGGGCAAGCCGATGGGCAACGGCCACCCGGTCGCCGCCGTGGTCACCACCAGGTTGATCCTGGCGACCTTCCGCGACGCTTTCCGCTACTTCAACACCTTTGGCGGCAACCCGGTTTCCTCTGTGGTGGCGAATGCCGTTCTCGATGTTCTGGAGCAGGAAGATCTCGTCGCCAACGCACGCGATGTCGGCGCCTATGCGCAGGGCCTGCTGCGCCCGCTGGCCGAACGCCACGAATGCATCGGCGAGATCAGGGGCGCCGGACTGTTTTTCGGCGCCGAGCTGGTTCACGACCGCAAGACGCGCGAGCCGGCATCAGACATTGCCGAGCAAGTCGCCAACCGGATGCGCCATCGCGGTGTGCTGATGGGCAAGACCGGCATCCACGGCAATGTGCTGAAGATCCGCCCGCCGATGCCGTTTTCCCGCGACGATGCCGCCTTCCTGATCGGCACGCTCGACGAGGTGCTTGATGAAGTCGGCGGAGTGCCGGCGTGAACGCTGTTTCCGTGCCGTCGGAACCGGAAGATGCCGCCACCGTCACCGAACTGGCGCGGCGCGCGCTCCAGCATTGGGGCATCCGCGTCGGTGAGCCCGAGCTGGTGAAATTCCGCGAGAACGCGGTGTTTCGGGTCCGCTTGCCCGATGGCCAGCCGGCAGCCATGCGCGTTCACCGGCTTGGCTATCATTCAGACGCCGCGCTGCGCTCGGAACTGCAATGGATGTCCTTCCTGCAGTCGGCCGGCGTCGCCACGCCGTCTCCGGTCGCGGCGCTGAGCGGCGACCTGTTCGTGCCGGTCGACACCGGCACATCGGCGCCGCCTCGCCAGGTCGATTGTCTCAGCTGGCTGGAAGGCCGCGCCGTCGGGGCGCGAGGCGTGCCGCTGGATTACACGCCCGAGCAGGCAAGGCAGGTCTTCACGGCGATCGGGCGAACCATCGCCCATATGCACAATGTCACGGCCGCCTGGACGCCGCCCCCCGGCTTTACCCGCCATGCCTGGGATTTCGACGGCTTCTTCGGCGCGACGCCGACATGGGGTCGCTTCGAGACCTCGCCCTTCCTCGACGGTCTTCGCCGCGAGCTGGTTTTCCAGGCGCGGGACAAGGCCGCGAAGGCACTGTCGGAGCATGAACGCAGCGCCCGCAATTTCGGCATCATCCATGCCGATCTGGTGCGCGAAAACGTGCTCGTCCATCAGGGCGCGATCCGCATCATCGACTTCGACGATTGCGGCTATGGCTGGCACATGTACGATCTTGCCGTTGCCCTCTACCAGAACCGCGAGGAGGCGATCCATCCGCTGATCGAGGCCGCCCTGCTCGACGGTTATCGGCAGTTGCGAGGACTGACGGCGCAGGACATCGCCGCACTGCCGCTGTTTTCAGCGTTGCGCGCCTTCGCCTTCCTCGGCTGGGTGCAGAGCCGCGTCGAGGGCGACATCACCAGGGATGTCGGCATGCGCATGTCGGCCATCGCAGCCGATGTGGTGATCGACTATCTGCAGGGTGAGTGACCGGCGCTGGCCGACCGTCAGGCGAAGTGAATGCTGACCGTGCCTGAACTGCCGAAATCGGCGACGATCGTGTCGCCGGGCCGCGCCTCGACCGGCCGCACGAAGGACCCCGAGAGAACCACCTCGCCGGCCGCGATCGACATGCCGTAACGGGCGAGCCTGTCCGCCAGCCAGGCAATGCCCATCGCCGGATGGTTGAGCACGCCGGCGCCAAGCCCGGTCTCCTCGACCTCGGCATTGCGCGAGACGATGGCGCCGATCCAGCGCATGTCGGCGACCTCGGGCCGCTGTGGCCGGCCGCCGATAACGATGCCGGCATTGGCGGCATTGTCGGAAATCGTGTCGAAGAAGGTGCGCACCTTTTTCGTCTCCGCATTGACGCGCTCGATGCGCGTGTCGAGGATTTCGAGCGCGGGCGTGATGTAGTCGGTGGCGTTGAGCACGTCGAAGAGGGTCACGCCGGGACCCTTGAGCGGCGCTTTCATGACGAAGGCGATCTCGGCCTCGACACGCGGCTGGATGAAGCGGCCGGCCGGAACCGTCGCGCCGTCGTTGAAGAACATGTCGTCGAAGAGCACGCCCGAGTCCGGCGTGTCGATGGCCAGCGCATATTGCATCGCCTTGGAGGTCAGGCCGATCTTCCAGCCCTTCGGCTTCAACCCGGCATCGATCTTGCGCGTCACCAGCGCCGCCTGGACGCGATAGGCGTCCTCCATCGTCGCCTCGGGAAAATCGAGGCTGAGCAGCCGGATCTGGCGGCGCGACCGCTCGGCCTCGAACAGCCGGTTGGCGGCGTCTTCCACTTGCTCCGGGGTCATGTCGCTGCCTCGTCGACGACGCTGTTGCGCAACACGCCGATGCCGTCTGCCTCGACCTCGATCACATCGCCCGGATTCAGCCAGACCGGCGGGTCGAAGCGCGCGCCGGCACCGGTCGGCGTGCCGGTGACGATGATATCGCCAGGCACCAGCGTGGTGAAGGTCGAGATGTAGGCGATGATCTTGCGCAAGGAAAAGATCATGCGGCTGGTGCGGTCCTGCTGGCGCAGCTCGCCATTGACCCGGGTGGAAAGCGTAATGTCGGCGATCTGCGCCTCATCCGTGAACGGCACCAGCCAGGGACCGATCGAGCCGCTGCGGTCGAAATTCTTGCCTTGCGTGACGTTGAACTTGGCATGGCGCACCCAGTCGCGGAGGGTGCCCTCATTGCACAGCGACAGTGCAGCGATGTGGCCGAGCGCGTCGGTCTCCGTGATGCGCCGGCCGCTTTTTCCGATGACGATGACGACCTCGCCCTCATAGTCGAGCTGTGGGGATTCCGGCGGCCGCACCAGCGGCGCGCCATGGCCGACAAACGAGCGCGGGAAACGGATGAACAGCGACGGATTGGAAGGCGCCGCATGCCCGTCCTTGTACTCCTCGTTGCGGTCCGGATAGTTGACGCCGACGCAGATGATCTTTTCCGGTGACGGGATCGGGATCTCGTAGGCGATGGCGTCGAGCGGGAAATCGGCGGCGAAGGCATCGGCCTCTTCCGCCAGGCGCAGCAAGGCGCCGGCCTCGATCACTTCGCGCAGCGTCGGCCACTGGCCGTAGCGGGCCGACAGGTCGACGACGCCCTTGCCGGTGATCGCGCCATACCGTGCCTTGCCGCCGACGGTGAAGGTGGCGAGCCGCCCATATCCAGTCATCCAGGCCTCCTCGTTGGGTCTGCGTCCGTCCTCATGGCGCGATGATCGGCGAAGCCGTCAGATCCGGCTGGCGCGCCGCAACCCCGGCAAAGCTGCTACCCTCCTCGAACCAGCTTTTGGGTGCTGGCGCGCCCCACAGCGTCTGCCGTTGCGGGTCCTTGAGGTCCCATTTGATAGGCTCGAGGTCCGGGTCGACCGTCTGGTAGTCCGAACAATAGATCTCGATGCGGTGGTTGTCCGGATCTCTGATATAGAGGAAGAAGGCGTTGGAAATGCCGTGCCGTCCCGGGCCGCGTTCGATGTTCGGCAGATAGCCGGTCGTTGCCATCAGGTCGAGCAGGTCGATGATGTTGAGCGGCGTCGGCACCCAGAAGGCGACGTGGTGCAGGCGCGGCCCGATGCCGTTGGTGAAGGCGATGTCGTGGACGCCGCCCTTGCGGTGCGTCCACGCCGCCCACAGCTTTCCGCTACTGGCATCCTCGGTGTATTCGGTGACGCGGAAGCCGAGCTCGTTGTAGAAGGCGACGGACTCGTCGACATTGGGCGAGAAGCAGTTGAAGTGGTCGATGCGCAGCGGCTTGACACCGTGATAGAGCGCATATTTCTGATGGATCGGCGGCAGCCGCTCCATCTGGGCGTAGAATTCGAGCGGTATGCCGTGCGGATCGCGGGTGCGGAAGGTGCGCGACTGGTAGGGCCGCTCGACCCATTCCACCGGCAGGCCCTTGCTCTTGAAGAAATGCTCGGCCTTGTCGAGGTCCTCGTCTGAGAACATTTTGAAGCCGAGGTCGCGGGCCTCGGCGGTGCCGGCCTTCTTCAGCACGATGCAATGGTGCCCACGCTCCTCCAATGCCCTGAGATAGATGGTATCGGCGGTCTCGTCGGTGACCTGCAGGCCGAGTGTGTCGACATAGAAGGCGCGGGACCTGGCGAGGTCGGTGACGGCCAGTTCGACATGGCTGAGGCGCACGATGTTGAATTCAGGGTAACGATTGGGCTTGGGCAAGGGCATTTGATTTCCTCTGATCAGCCGCCGAGTTTCTGGATCGCGTGTGCCGTCGTGGCGAAGGCTATGTTCTTCGTCTCCATGTAGAAGTCGAAGGAATGGTCGCCACCGTCGCGGCCGATGCCGGAATTCTTGACACCGCCGAACGGGGTCGGCAAATGCCGCACATTCTCGGAATTGACCCAGATCATGCCGGCTTCCAGCGCGTCGGTGAAGCGGAACGCGCGGGTGACGTCCGATGTCCAGAGATAGCCGGTCAGGCCGTATTGCGTGTCGTTGGCGAGCGCCAGCGCTTCCGCCTCGCCCTTGAAGGAAATAGCGGTCAGCACCGGCCCGAAGATCTCTTCCTGGGCAATGCGCATCCTGTTGGTGGCGCCGGTGAACAATGTCGGGCTGACATAGCAGCCGCCACCCGGGCCGGCGAACTTGCCACCGCCGGCGGCGACCACCGCGCCTTCCGATTTGCCGACCTCGATGTAGGAAAGCACCTTTTCCTCATGCACCGGATGGATCAGCGGACCGACCACCGTTGCGGGATCCAAGGGATGGCCGATCTTGATGCGCTTGGCTTTCTCCGCCACCAGATCGGTGAATTCGTCGTAGACCGAGGCCTCGACCAGCAGCCGCGACGAGGAGGTGCAGCGTTCACCGTTCAGCGAATAGATCATGAAGACAGCGGCGTCGGCGGCGCGCTCCAGGTCGGCGTCGGCGAAGACGATCACCGGATTCTTGCCGCCAAGCTCGAAATGGACGCGCTTCAGCGTGTCGGCGCCTTGGCGCATGATCATCGAGCCGGTGCGGCTCTCGCCAACGAAGCCGATCGCCTTGATGTCGGGATGCTCGGTCAGCGCCTTGCCGGCGTGCTCGCCGAGGCCGTTGACTAGGTTCCACACACCTTTCGGCAGGCCAGCCTCTTCGGCGATCTCGACCAGCAGGCGGGCGGTCAGCGGCGAAAATTCAGCCGGCTTATGAACCACGGTGCAGCCGGCGGCCAGTGCCGGCGCGATCTTCCAGGTCGACAGCATGAACGGCGTGTTCCACGGCGTGATTATGCCGACCGGGCCGATCGGCACCCGTGTGGTCAGGTTGACCTGGCCTGTGGTCCGCAGCGTCTCGCCGTCGCGCGCTTCGGGCGCACGGTCGGCGAAGAAGCGGAAATTCTCGGCGCCCCGCAACGCCGCCTTGGCCATGAACTTCAGCGCCTGGCCGGTGTCCATGCATTCGACGAAGGCGATCTCCTCGGCGCGTGCTTCGATCGCGTCGGCTATTTTGTGCAGCAGCTTCTTGCGCGCTTCGCCGGGCATCGCGGCCCAGGCGGGAAACGCCGCCTTCGCCGCCTTGGCGGCGCGGTCGATGTCGACGGCACCGCCGCGCGCGACTTTGGCCAGCGGCTTGAGGTCGACCGGTGACAGCGTTTCGAACGTCGTGCCGTCGAGCGCCGGCGCCGCTTCGCCGCCGATCTGGTTCAGCACGCCGTCGCGCTTGAAACGGGCCAGATAGGCCTCGGCCTTCTTCAGATTGCCTTGCAGGTCGGACATCTCAGCTTCCGTCACTTGCCGCGCAGTCGCGGGTGGATTGCGTTCTTCTTCCAGCTCAGCACCGGGTCGATTTCCCGGATCTCGAGCGACAGGGCGAAATGCGGTGTCTCGAACAGCGTGGCGAGGTGCTCGCTCACCGCCGCGAAGACGGCTTCGCCGGTCCGCTTCTTCTCCTCTGCGCTGCGCCCGCTTCCAATGCGAAACGACATGTCGAGGAAGGCGTTTTCCGGCAGCCTGTCGGCCACCGCATAGGCTTCGGCGCGAAAAGCCCTCACCCGCACGGCGCCGGTTTCGAACAGCCCGGTATCCAGCACGGCGCGCAACACCAGTGCGCACAACGCGCCCATATCGACCTTGGCATCGAGATTGGCCGAATACTCGATGGAGAAGTGCGGCATCGCGTTTCGCTCCCCAATCACTTGCCTTGTTGTAGTTAACACGTTAATTACATGAGACGCCCATGAAGTCAAGTCTTGCATCGAGCTTGGCGCAACGATACGGGTTTGGCTGGAACGGGCTTTCGGTGGGCGGATTCGGCTGAGGGAAGGCCTGTTTTCGATCGCAAGCCAGCGTGGGAGGCTCTTTTTCTTGCTGCCTGAAAACACCCGTCGTTCCCTGCCAATGGCGCTCCTGCACGCCCGCGAAGTGGTGATGGCGCGGTTTCGTCCGATGCTCGCGGCCCACGATGTGACCGAACAGCAATGGCGCGTGCTGCGCGTGCTGAGCGAAGCCGGCCCGGTCGAGGCGACCGAGCTTGCCGATCGCGCATCGGTGTTGCCGCCCAGCCTGACGCGCATCATCAAGGCGCTCGAGGGGCGCAAGTTCATCACCCGCAACAAGGCCGAAGGCGACGGCCGCCGCGTCGTGCTGACAATCGCCCCGGCTGGTTCCGCCCTGATCGATGCCCTCTCGCCCGAGCGTCGAGTCATCTATGACGACATCGAACGGCGATACGGCCACGACAGGCTGGAACAGCTGCTCGATCTCCTGGAAAGCCTGATCGACGGCGAAAGCTGACTGTTCCGCCCGGGCGGTTTCGCCTGGCTCACCCGCCAAAACTCCCCAGCCGTGTCGGCTGCGTATAATTGCGGTCGACATAGAGCAGGGCCGAGACGCCGCTGCCGTGCCTGACATCGATGACCCGGCCGATCATGACATTGTGCGTGCCGACGATATGCACATCCTCGATCTCGCAGTCGAAGTTGACGATCGCATCCGACAACGCCGGCGTGCCGGAGGCCAGCGTCTGCCAGCGCGCAGCCGAATAGCGGGCTTCCATGTCCCTGGTCGCGCCGGCGAACTTTCCCGCCAGATGCATGTGGTCATGGGTCAGCACGTTGACGCAGAAGCGCCGGTTGGCCAGGAACATGGCGGCCTGCGTCGAGCGGCCGTTCATGCAGACGAGCAGCGTCGGCGGCTCGTCGGAGACGCTGCACATGGCGGTGGCGGTAAAACCGCCGCGGCCCGCCGGCCCGTCGGTGGTGACGATGTTGACCGGCGCGCAGACCCTCGCCATGGCGTCGCGGAAATCGGTTTTCGAAATCTGCGTGGCCATCTGGTTTCACTCAGCCGACGAAGCAAGTGGATTGAACCAGGTATTTCCCGTCCAGCCATTCTCGTCATAGTCGGCCATGCAGGTGTCGACCAGTTCTTCCATCACCTTCAGCCGCCCGCCGCGTTCGGCGCCCTTCAGCACCTGCAGCCGCACCTCTTCCGGCGCCCCGGCATAGTTGAGCTCGTAGAGCGCGTGGCGGCCGCCGAACTCGGTGCCGGTCGCGTCCCACAACAGCTTCATGATCTTGATGCGCTCGATGTGACCCATGTCGTTGGAGCCGCGCACATATTGCGCGAGATATTTGTCGATCTCGGGATTGTTGAAGTCACGCACCGACGACGGCAGGTAGATCAGCCCAGAGGCGATCACCCGGCGCACGGTGTCGATGACGCGCGGATAGGCTTCCGACATGAAGGTCCGGTAGGCAAGGGCCGCTTCCAGATTAGGCAGCACCGCGCCGTTCGCCCAGGGGATCGGGTTGTAGGCCATGGCATTGGAAAAGCTCCAGAACATGTGCCTGAGCGCGATGACCTCGCCAAGCGCTGCCTGGTTGCCGCGGAAGGCGTCGCCGCCGGTGGCCCTGAGCGCCTTGGCCAGCAGGCCGGCGAGGAAGTCGAGCTTGACGGCGAAGCGCGTGCAGCCTTGGAAACAATAGCCGTGCATGAAGCCGGACGCCGGGTGGAAGGACAGGATTTTCTGCGCATCGCGCAGCACCAGCACGTCTTCCCAGGGGATGAAGACGTTATCGAGCACCAGGATCGCGTCGTTCTCGTCGAAGCGTGACGACAGCGGATAGTCGAAGGGCGCTGCCACGGTATTGGCCGTCTGCTCGTAGGAGACGCGGCAGAACATCTTTATCCCCGGCGCATTCATCGGCACGATGAACATCACCGACAGCGAAGGGTCCTCGGTGACCGTCGCCGAGCCCTGCGCCAGGAAATTGTAGTGGGTCAGCGCCGAGGACGTCGCCACCACCTTGGCGCCGGACACGGTGATGCCGGCGTCGGTTTCCCCGGTGATGTGGACGAAGACGTCCTTCACCTGTTCGGCGGGCTTGTGGCGGTCGATCGGCGGATTGACGATGGCGTGGTTCATGAACAGCGCCGCTTCCTGGGCTCTGCTGTGCCAGGACAGCGCGTTGTCCTTGAACGGCCCATACCAGTCGGCATTGGCGCCAAGCGTGTTCATCAGCGCCGCCTTGTAGTCGGGCGTGCGCCCCATCCAGCCATAGGACATACGTGACCACTGGGCGATCGCAGCCTGCTGGGCGACGAGCTCGGCGGAGGATTTGGCGACGCGGAAATATTTGTGGGTGTAGCCGCCCGAACCGGTGTCGGTCGGCGAGGTCAGCGCGTCGCGCTGCTTGGCGTCATGCAGTGCGTCGTAGAGGCGCGCCAGCGACCGCGCCGAATTGCGCATCGCCGGATGCGTGGTGACGTCGGCGATGCGCTCGCCGTTGATATAGACCTCGCGGCCGTCGCGCAGGCTCTCCAGATACTCGGCCCCGGTGAACGGACGCCCCTTGTCGGCACGGAAGTCTTCTGACCGCATGATGTTTCCTCCTTTTGGACTTTCGCATCTGGATTCTTGTCGGCGCCGACCCCCACCCCTAACCCCTCCCCACAAGGGGAGGGGAACGCTGCCGCACGCCATTCGCTCGCTTTAGACATCGAAACCGTCCCCGATTTGCCGCAATCGGCGCCAGCCAAGTCCCCCTCCCCCTTGTGGGGAGGGGTTAGGGGTGGGGGTCCTCTTCACGAAAAAACCATATACGATAGCCCTCCTCTGATGGTGACACCCTAGCGTCTCGCGCTCGCATCGGTTATGGACGGAACGGCAAAACCGATTGGACTTTTTCCGGCGCCATGGGCCAGAACTCCATCCCCGACTTCTTCGTCTATGGCGAGCCGGTGCGGCCGCTCGATGTCGGTTTCCTGCATGTCGAGACGGTGCTTGCCCGCGGCAACATCCATCTCGGCGAGGTTGCCGCGCACAAGCATCCGCAGATGGGCCAGATCACCTTCTGGACCGGTGGCTCGGGCACCTACCGGATAGAAGACCGGTCCTGGGACTTTTCGGCGCCCGCCGTCAGCTTCGTGCCAAGCAATGTCGTGCATGGCTTCTCGATCGGCCCCGGCACCGACGCCATCGTCGTCTCGGTGGCCGATGATGCGCTTGCCGCCATTGCCGGCCAGAGCTTGCTGCCGCTGGACAGGCCGGTGTTTGCCGACGGCCTGCCGCGCCACGCCGCTTGGAAAAGGCTGGCGGCGGTGCTGGAGATGATCGCCGCCGAATACGCCGAGGCGCAAGCCGGCAACGACAAGGTGCTGCCGGCGCTGATCGCCGTCGCGCTCTCCCACATCGCGCGCCTCGGTCCCGAGGTGACGGGCTCCACGGTCTCTTCTGAGGCTTCGCTGGCACGAGGCCTGCGTCGGCTCGTCGATGTGCATTTCCGCGACAACTGGCCGGTCGACCGCTATGTCGAGGCGCTGGCCACGACGCCGCATCTGCTCGACAAGGCCGCCCGTGCGGTGCTGGGCACCGGCGTCAAACGGGTGGTCAGCGAGCGGCGGCTGCTGGAGGCCAGGCGGCTGCTGCTGTTCACCGTGCGCACGGTCGAGGACATCGCCTACGAGATCGGCTTCGACGACCCGGCCTATTTCTCGAGGGTCTTTCGCGAACGGGTCGGCCAGGCGCCCGCCGCTTGGCGCCGGAAGCAGCTGGAGGGGCATTGATCCCGCGCGGACGCTCGTGGGCGGTTCGTATGGGATGCGGACCTTGCGGCCCGCATCCGGTTTCCGACTAGCGCCCCTGCTGTAGGCGCGCTTCCCGTTTCTTGCGCCAAGGCGCATTGGCTTCCCAATCGCCGGCCATGATGCAGCCATAGGGCATGACCTCGTCGACGATCTCAGCCAGACCGAAATGCTCGATCTGGCGGCGCATCGACGCGGCGTTCTTGTAGGCACTTGGCAGCTCCGAAATATCCGTCACGCCGGAGAAGAAGCGGGCATCGATGCCCTTCGTCTCTTCAGTGAAGATATCGGCGTCGCTGCGCCCGGCCTGCATGCGCCGGTGCTGGGTGCGCGAAAAATTGCGCCCGGCGCCATGCGGCGAGAAGCCAAGTCCGTGCGCCGCGTTCTTGCCGCGCACAATCAGCACCGGTTCCGCCATGTTGAGCGGGATCAGCGTCAGATCGGTCGCATCATCGGCCCAGTCGTCGAAGGCCGGCGTGGCCCCTTTGCCGTGGTAGAACAGCCCGTCCGAACGGCGGAAGACGAAGTTGTGCTCGTTCCAGAACCGGTCCGACACCTTCGCCGACAGACGCTCGGCTGCCAGATCGTGGATGAGCATGTGGTTGCCCTTGGTCCATTCGCGGATCGTCTGCAGGGCGCCCCAATACTCGTCGCCTTCCTTGGTGTCGGCCGGAATCCAGGCATTCTGCGGCAAGGTTTCCGGAGACAGGATCTTGCGAACACCCTCGGCGATCTTCATCCCCTTGCTGTACAACCGCGTGCCCGGGGAGCGCGAGCCGTGATGGGTGACCAGCGCCGTCTCCCCGCTCGACTTCAGCGTGCCGACATAGGCAAAATGGTTGCCGTCACCCTGCGTGCCGAAATGCTCGATCGCAGCACTCGTGAGGTCGCGCAGCAAGGGGTTGGCCTCGAAGCGCTCGAAGACCTCCTTGGCCGGCCGGATCTGCTGGCCGCGCGGACGTCCGCCCGGCCCGAAATGGGTGACCGCGTGGACGGCATCGAGGAGTGCTGCAGGCGCCACGCCAGGAAACACCGAGATCGCCATCGAGCAGCAGATATCGGCCGAATGCATGCCGGGGTGGATGCCTTCCGAAACAGCGACGCCGCCAACCGGAATGGTGCCCGACGGACCAGTCGGGCAGGCATCCGGCATGATGGCGCCCGCACGAATGACCGGCGTGCGCATCAACTCGACCATGCTGCGTGTCACCGCTTCGACGTTGGCAGCCTCATCAGGCGTTTCCGCCTCGATGTTCAAATGCAGCGGCATGGAGGCGACAGCATGCAGCGGCAGTGCCGGCGGCGGCGCGAAAGCACGCGCGGCCTCCAGCGCATCTGCTTGTGATCCGCCGCCCTCCAGTACCGCGTTGGCGGCGACGAGCGCCTTGCCGAACCATTTGCCTTGCGGCATTCCGGCGTCGATCAAATCCTGTCCACTCAAAATCTCGGTCATGTCTTTCACTTTCGGTACATCTGCTGCACTGCGCATTGCGGACGGACGACGAGGGAGTACGAGACATTTTTCCGCCACTTCGCAAGTTGCGAAGGAGGGACACGAACCCTCACGCCTTTCGGCACCCGCAAAAGCGGGCTGCGTCTACCTGTAGTCTCGCAGGCATTCGTCCTTTTCATTCGGTCTGGCGACAAGGATCGGCAGGACAATGACTGAGCTACTTTCCGTCCCAAAGGGATGGAAGGGATGGCTTGAACATCCGACCTTCCGCCGCTTTCGCCGCGGACGCTCTATCCCTGTAGTCCTGCCTGCATTCGCCATTCATTTTCCTTCTCCGGGCGGCGACGAGTCGATGCGAGAAACCAACCGATCAACTGATCGGCGGGCGGAATCGAACCGCCAGACACCAATGTATTCCCGCAGGCATTCGCCCTGTTCAATCGGCTGGCGACAAGGATCGGCAGGACGGTGACTGCGCCACCCCGCTCCGTAGAGCGAGAGAGTGATTTGAACACCCGACCTCCCGCCTTTGGCGGGCGCGCTACCTGTAGTCCTGCCAGCATTCGCCATTTATTCCGTTGGCTGCGGCGACAAAAATATGATGAAACACCGGGAGTCCCGCTCGTGCCAGAGAGCGCCTGCGAGGTGAGGAGTCGAACCTCACGGAGCATCCCGTTCCTTGGTGCTGTAGTTCCATCCGGCATTCGCCGCGCTGTTTCTTGCGAGGGGTGACGACAAGTCTGTTGTGAAACTGCCTTTCTGCTCTGCCGACTGAGCTACGGAGCCGATTGGCAGCTCCGGCGGGAATCGAACCCGCGACCGAAAGTTAGGATGTAGTTCCACAGGCATTCGTCACGCTCTCAATTTCTCTTCTCCTTTTCCAACTACGACCGAAGCCGCGCAAAAAGTCGTCGGGCATGACGACAAGGTTTGACGAAACGTCCCGCTCTATCCGCTGAGCTACGGGTCCATAGTGGCGGACCCGACGGGATTCGAACCCGCGACCTGGAGGTGAACAGCCTGTAGTTCCATCGGCATTCGTCATGCTGAATTCATACCGGTGGTCCCGGCGGGCGCGCCGCCGGGACCATTGTCTAGAGTTCGACCGCCTCGATCGTGCGCACCCAATGGTCCGGGTCGCCGCCCGAGGACAGCATCGTCCCGATCACGTCGAAGACGCGGTCGGAGAAACCGCCGACATTCAGGATGTCGGCCTGCGGCTTGGCCAGCGTCGTCGTGTACGGCTGGATGTCGATGCAGACCAGCTTGGCTGCCGGGTTCAACCCCTTCAGCTTGCGCCATTCCTGCATCGTCACCGTGCCCTGATGCGCATGCGCCGAGGCATCCACCCATGTCTGGTTGTCCGACACGAACACCACCAGGTCGACTTTCGCCTTTTCCCGCACCAGCCGTGCCAGCGGAGCCGAACAATTGGTCCCGCCACCACCGATGGCGGCAAGCTTCGCGGCGTTGGTCATCACCGTGTCACGAGCGTTGAGGCTGATATCAACCACATCGTTCTCGAACGGCAGGACCCGGGCCGTTGGGTTGCGGCGCAGCATCGCGGCGGCCACCAGGGCAGCCACGTCGATGCAGCGCACGGCCGACGTCGCGCCCTTGCGATACCCGGTCGCTGGCGAGCCCATGGAGCCCGAAACGTCCGGGCACACGACCACGTTGCCGTTGATCACGGGAACGTTGCCGAGCGCGATTTCCATCGCGTCCTGCAGTGCGTCCCTGACCACGCCGGGCACGTTCGCATCGGTCATGGTGAACGCCACCATGAGCTGATACGGGAACACCCGGGCGCGCCGGATTTCCTCCGGATCACGCAGCCGCGTCGCCAGCCTTTCCGCGAACCCGTCCACTTCGAACACGCCGTTGCGGGCGAAAGTGTTCAGGTTCTGCCGCAGCATCTGCCATCCAGCCGTCTCCGCGATCTGCACCCAATGCGCTGATGTAAGCGGTATCGAGGTCAGCATCTGGAACGGCACTTCGGGCACAGGCAGCGACGGATCGCGTTTGAACGCCTCGAACGCCTTCACCACGTCCGGCAAGGCCGCGGATTCATGCGGCTTGCCGATCAGGTAGCCATAAAGCGCCTCACGCGACGCCGATTTCGGCTTCGGGTGAACGATCTTGATGACATCGGCCAGCGACGGATCGTTGCCGACCGCGGCCCGCATGATCTCGAAGTCGGCGGCCTGCTCGAGCCACGCCTGGACAAGGCGTTTCGGCCGCGTGCCGAGCGACTTACGCCCGGTGGCGCCGGAACGCATTACCTGCACGAAAGTGCGCAGCATCTTGCCGTTCCTGACGGTGCGCCCGAACGCACGGTTGAACTCGTCACCTTGCATGCAGGAGAGAACGGCCAGCAGGAACGCCGGCATATCCTTCATGTAGCCCTCGAAGGCGTGGACGGCGGTGCGCGCCAGGAATCCCGGCTCGACCTGCCAAGCGAGCTTCAGCACCTCGTCCAGCTGCTCACGCGGTTCGGCATAGAAGGTCGCGTTGAACGTTCCCGTCGCCGCCAGCTGCGCCAGAGACTGGTGGGGCGACAGGCGGTAAGCCTGGGCGCCCTCATGGTTCTTGGTGTCAGCCGACGGGAGCAGCTTTCCTGCAATCGTCGCAAACACGGATTTGTTCGCCATTGTTCTCATCCTTCATTTCACACCAGCATCGTTACAAACGGCGTGCCAGTTCGAAGCACGAGCGGGTCCCGGTTCGCTTAATTTGCGATAACCAATTGATTTTATTAGAAAAGAAAAATCAAACGCAAAACTCCTTGGCTCTGGCGCCGTTCAGGCATGTGTCTGTATAGTGATCTAAAAATCTCAACACTTATAGCATAGGATAAAATGAAAAGACGCGTTGCGATTGGCATTCTCGGAACGACGCTCGATGCCGGCCGGACCGATGACCGCTGGAGAAAATGGCGGCCGACGGTGGCGCTGTGCCAGCAACCGGGGTTGTTCATCGATCGTCTGGAACTCATTCACGGGACTCAGTCGCGGCAGCTCGCCACGCAGGTTATCGCCGACATTGAGCAGGTCTCGCCCGCCACCGAGGTGCGGCCTCATCTCATCAGCATGCGGGATCCCTGGGATTTCAGCGAGGTCTATACCGGTCTGCGTGATTTCGCCCGCGGCTATGCGTTCGATCCTGAGAAAGAGGACTACCTCGTCAACATCACTACCGGCACCCATGTCGCGCAGATATGCTGGTTCCTGCTTACCGAGGCGCACTTTATCCCGGCGCGGCTGCTGCAGCTTTCGCCACGCAAGCAGGGGCGCGACGAGGATGTCTCCGGCAGCCATTCGATCATCGATCTCGACCTGTCCCGCTACGATGCGATCGCCACGCGCTTTACGGCCGAACACGACGAGGCGACGTCGTTCCTGAAATCGGGCATCGCCACCCGCAATCCGGCTTTCAACCAGATGATCGACCAGATCGAGAAGGTGACGATCCGCTCGCGCGCGCCGGTGTTGTTGACCGGCCCGACGGGGGCAGGCAAGTCACAGCTGGCTCGGCGCATCTACGAACTCAAGAAGGCGCAGCGGCAGGTCTCCGGGGCCTTCATCGAGGTCAATTGCGCGACGCTCCGCGGCGATCAGGCGATGTCGACGCTGTTCGGCCACGTCAAGGGTGCCTTCACCGGTGCCCAAAACGAGCGTGCCGGATTGATGAAGTCGGCTAACAAGGGCGTGCTTTTCCTCGACGAGATCGGCGAGCTCGGCCTTGACGAGCAAGCCATGTGCCTGCGCGCCATCGAGGAAAAGCGCTTCCTACCGGTCGGCGCCGACCAGGACGTGATGTCGGATTTCCAGCTTCTCGCCGGCACCAACCGCGATCTTTCGATCGGTGTGAAGGAGGGCAAGTTCCGCGAGGATCTGTTTGCGCGGCTGAACCTGTGGACGTTCCAGCTTCCGGCGCTGCGTGACCGTAAGGAAGACATCGAGCCGAACCTCGAATTCGAGCTGCGTCGCTTCAGTGAGCGCGAGGGCCAGAACGCCACCTTCAACAAGGAGGCGCGCGAGCTCTATCTCAGATTCGCCATCGCGCCGGAGGCGGTGTGGCGGGCGAATTTCCGCGATCTCTCGGCATCCGTCACCCGCATGGCGACGCTGGCCCCGCTTGGCCGCATCGATGAAGAGACCGTGCGCGACGAGGTCGATCGCCTGACCGTCCTGTGGCGTGCTGGTGATGCAGGCAATCGTGAAGCCATTCTGGAGGAGGTTCTCGGCAAGGACCGTCAAAGCCAGATCGACATGTTCGACCGGGCGCAGCTGGCCACGGTGCTGGAGGTTTGCCGCGACAGCAATTCGATCAGTGCGGCCGGGCGGAAACTGTTTGCCGTCTCGCGGCTGCAAAAGACCAGCGGCAACGATGCCGACCGGCTGCGCAAATATCTCAGGCGCTTCGACCTCAGCTTCGAGGACATCGCTCGGAAATGATCGATATCATGCACGCCCTTCCGCACGCCCAATAGTCCCGGTCGCCCTTCGGTTACGCCGGTGCGTCAGTCCGGTAGACCGGCCTTGCGGAAGCCATCGACGAAATGCTCAAGCGTCGCTGCATCGCGGAAGGGCTCCGTCGTGGCCCAATGGCGGGTGGTGAAATGCGGGTTGCCGACGAGGAACAGTTCGACCTCCGCGCGCGCTTCGTCGAGCCGGCCCAGTTGCGCAAGGCTTGCCGCCAGGAAACGGCGTGAGCTTGTCCGATAGGTCTCGTCCCGGCGCAATGTCTCGACAGCGGCTTCGTAATCGCGGGCCGCATATTGCGCCGCGCCGAGGGTCAGATAGTACCAGCTTGACGGAAACGGGTTCAGGCGAAACGCCTTGCGAATATGCTCAAGGGCCTCCTCGACCCGCCCGGCCAGCGCCGCGATGTCGGACAAAGCCGCCCACGCGTCGGCCTCGTTCGGGTCGAGCTCGAACGCCTTGGCAAACTCGGCATCCGCATCCGCGAAGCTGCGCTCATAGGCAAGCAGGTAAGCCAGGACCCAGCGGCAGCCGGCATCGTTGGGATCGATCGCCACGGCCTTGCGCGCCAGTTCCAGGGCAACGCTGCGGGAAGACTCACTTGGTCCGCCGGAATGCACCGATCCCATCCAATGGTTCATGGCAAGCCAGCGATAGGCCTCGGCATATTCGGGATCGAGCGCCACCGCGCGCGTCAGCATCAGATGCGCTTCCTGCGCCATCTGCGGCGAATCATCCATCAGCTTGCGCGCCCGCACGCAGAGATCGTAGGCCTCCATATTTCTCGGCCGGTTGCGCGGCGGCGGTGCGCGCAGCCGGCCGAGCAGCGCCTCCACGATCTTGGCCGTAACCTCGTCCTGGACGGCGAAGATATCTTCCAGGCCGCGATCGAAGCGTTCCGCCCAGAGATGATCGCCATTCACGGCGTCGACCAGCTGCGCGTTGATGCGCACACGCCCCGCGGCGCGTCGTGCGCTGCCCTCCAGCAGATAGTGCACGCCAAGATCGCCAGCGATCTCACGCACGTCCATAGCCTTTCCCTTGTAGGCAAAGACCGAGTTGCGGGCGATGACGAACAGGCCGGATATCCTCGACAGGTCGGTGATCAGGTCTTCCGTCAACCCATCCGCGAAGGAGTCCTGCTCGGGATCGTTGCTGACATTGACGAAGGGCAGCACGGCTATCGATGGTTTGCCGGGTAGCGGCAAAGGTTTTCGCTTCGCGTCACCAAGTTGTTGGATGGCCCCCGTGAAGCGGTAGCCGACGCGTGGAACGGTGACGATCCATTCGCCGCCATCCCCAACCGGGCCAAGCAGCTTGCGCAGCTGCGCGATCTGAACGGTAAGGTTGCCTTCCTCGACCGCAGTGCCCGGCCATGCGGCGTCCATCAATTCGGCTTTGCTCAGTATGTCGCCGGGCCGTCCGACGAGCGCCGCGAGCAACTTGAGCCCGCGGTAGCCGACGGCAACGGGCACATCGTTCCGAAGCAGCGTTCCCGCACCGGTATCAAGCACGAACGGACCAAAGGCGAAGCGTGATCCCTGCATAGGGCGCATCTATAGAGCAATTTCAGGAACAGTGTGAAACGGTTTTCCCGGGAAGAGCGCGTAGCGCTTTTCCTCAGGGAATTGCGTCAAAACAAAGAGTTAGGGCAGGTTGCCGGTTCCGCGAACCGGTGACCGGCTCTACCCATTTGGAACTTTTGAGAACTATTTGGGAAGGCTTAATTACGGCGCTGTCCGTAACCTGCAGAATTCGTCCTCTTTCAGGTCGAGGGCCTCCGGACCCTCAAACCATATGGAGGTTGTCATGACCAACATTCTTGAATTTGCCCCGCACAAGACAGCGCGGTCGGGAACGCCCGTGGCGCCGATGGCGCGTCGGCATCTGACGACCCTGCAGAGCATTATTGCGAGCTGGCACGATCGGACCTGGCGCGAGCGGATCCGCTTTCGCTGGGAGCTTGCGCAAATGGCGAGGGACAATCCCTATCTGATCGACGATATCGGTCTGACGGACCGGCAGGTCGAGGCAGAGCTCGCCAAGCCGTTCTGGAAACGATAGCGCGAAGACTGCAAGGGCACCGGATCGCGGCCATGCCATTCGTCATGCTGGCGGCATTGGCTGGGCTGGCCAGCAGTTGTCGGGCGGCGCGGCATGGTCGGCGAACTTTGTGTTCGGTTTCTGAAGCCGGCAGCGACTGATTGGCCGGCAGCGAAGGACTGATAGCAATCGATCCGGGGGCTCAGGAATAGCAGCCGCGCTCGATGGCCAGCCGCCGCACCAGCGCCAGCACGGCTTCGATGGTGGGCGTAGGCTTGTCCGTTAGCCGGCCAAGTTCCTGCACCGCCGTCACCAGCGCGTCGATCTCCATCGGCCGGCCGCGTTCCAGGTCCTGCAGCATCGAGGTCTTGTGCTCACCGACATCGCCAGCGCCCTTGATGCGCCGGTCGACCGCTATGGGAAAGCGCACGCCGAGACATTCGCCGATCGCCTGCGCCTCCAGCATCATGGTGCGGGCAAGCGTTCGGGTCGCCTCGTCGGCAACGATCGCCGCCAGCGTGCTGCCGGTCAGCGCCGAGATCGGGTTGAAGGAGAGATTGCCCCACAGCTTGACCCAGATTTCGCCGCGGATGTCGTCGCGCACCGGCACCTGCAGCCCGGCCTTGACCATTTCCTCGGCCAGCCGCGTGACCCGTTCGCTGCGCTCGCCGGAGGGTTCGCCAAGCGAGAAGCGTTTGCCCTCGACATGGCGGATCAGGCCGGGCGCGTCGACCTCGACGGCGGGATAGACGACCGAGCCGATGACGCGCCGCGGCCCGATCCGCTCCCAGATATTGCCGCCGGGGTCCACCGCGTTCAACCGCGTGCCTTCCAGCGGCCCGCCGACGTCATGGAAATACCACCACGGCACGCCGTTCTGCATCGTGACGACGGCGGTGTCCGGCCCGAGCAGCGGCGCGATCTGGTCGAGCGCAGGGGTTAGGGAATGGGCCTTCAGCGCCAGCACCACATAATCCTGGGCGCCAAGCTCCTCGGCTTTCGCGGCGGCCCGCACGGAAGCCACTGATTCCTGGCCGTCCTCGATCAAGCGCAACCCATTTGCCTTGATCGCATCGAGATGCGCGCCGCGCGCGACGATCGAAAGCTCGGTCCGGCCGGCCATGGCGAGCTTGGCGGCGAGATAGCCACCGATCGCGCCGGCGCCGAAGATGGTGATCTTCATCGTCAAAGTCCGAGTTTGGCGGCAAGCCCGATCCGTTGCAGCTTGCCGGTGGCGCCCTTGGGAATCTCGTCCAGGATCAGGATCTTGCGCGGCACCTTGAACTCGGCGAGCCGCGTCGCCGCATAGCCGCGGATATCGCTCTCGTTGGCGGCCATGCCTTCGCGCAGCACCACCGCCGCCGCCACCTCCTCGCCGAGCTTGTCATGCGGCATGGCGAAGGTGACGACCTGCGCCACCGCCGGATGGTCCATCAGCACGTCATCGACCTCGAGCGGCGAGATCTTCTCGCCGCCGCGGTTGATGATCTCCTTCAGCCGGCCGGTGACGCGCAGGTACAAGTCCTCGTCGAGCACGCCCTGGTCGCCGGTGTGGAACCAGCCATGCGCGAACGCCGTGGCGTTGGCGTCCGGGTTCTTCTCGTAGCCTGCCGTGACATTGGGTCCGCGAATGACGATCTCGCCGGTTTCGCCGGCTTTGAGCAGCCGCCCGTCAGGCGCCATCACCGCCACCTCCGGTCCAGCGGAGGCGCCGACGCTGCCTGGCTTGCGGAGGCCAGGCGGCAGCCGGTTCGATGCCATCTGGTGCGCCGCCTCGGTCATCCCGTAGGATTCGATCACCGGGCAGCCGAAGGTCGCCTCCAGTTCGGCCATCACTTGCGCCGGCAGCGACGCCGAGGACGAGCGGATGAAGCGCAGATGCGCCGCCGCCAGCGCCTCGGCATTGCGTGCCGCCCGCGGCAGGATCGCCTGGTGCATGGTCGGCACCGCCGTGTACCAGCTCGGCCGCGCATCGCTCAGCCACTGGAAGAAGCGCAGCGCGTTGAAGCCCGGCGTGCAGTAGATGCTGCCACCGGCAGCCAGAGAGGAGAGCACCGCCGCGATCAGGCCGTGAATGTGGAACAGCGGCATGATGTTAAGACAGCGGTCATTGGCCGTCAGGCCGAGCGTGGCGCCGATATGGGCGGCCGAGGCCGCGATGTTGGCATGGCTGAGCGGCACCAGCTTGGGTCGCGACGTGGTGCCCGAAGTGTGCAGCAAAAGCGCGATGTCGCCATCCTGCATCATCTCAGGCGCGGCTTGCGGCCCGATCGCAGGGCCCTCGATGGTAAAGCTTCCGGCCGGCGCGTCAGGCAAGGCGATAAGCCGAAGCACGCCGATGCCGAGCCGTTCGGCCACCGTCACCGCCGGTCCAGTCTCGTCCTGCGCAACGAGGATCGCCTTGGCGCCAATGTCGGTCAGGTAGAAATCGAGCTCGTCCGCCCGGTAGGCCGGATTGAGCGGCGCCGTGGAGGCGGCTGCCGCCACCGCGACAAAGGCTGTGGCCATCTCCGGCCCGTTCGGCAGCACGATGGCCACCCTGTCGCCGCGGCCGATACCGCGCGCATGCAGCGCGGCTGCCGTGGCGGCGATCAATCCGCGCAGTCCGCCATGCGTCAGCGTGGTTCTTTCGGGCGCCGAAATCGCCGACGCATCATCGGCGCCGGCAACGAGACGACCGGAAAGCTCTTTGGGATTTGCAATATTGGTCATGATCACCGACTGGATTTCGAACGACTACTGGCGGGAGCTCCGCTGACGGGCTTGCCTCGATATGGATACGTCATTGGACAACGGATCGCTTCAGTAGCCAAGCGCCAAACCATCCTTGCGCGGATCGGAGGCGCCGGTCAGCGTTCCCTTCTCCCAGTCGATCAGCACCACTTGCCCGCCGCCCAGCGGGTGATGTGGCTCGGCCACGCGATGGCCGCGCCGGCGCAGGCCCTCGATTGCTTCGGCGGGCACGTTGCGTTCGGCCTCCACGGTATCATCATTGTAGAATACCCGAGGCGCATCCAGCGCTTGCTGCGGGTCCATGCCGAAATCGAGCATGTTGGTCAGCAGATGGACATGTCCGAACGGCTGGTAGCCGCCGCCCATGACGCCGAACGACATCACCACGCGGCCATTCCTGGTTGCCATGCCGGGCATGATCGTGTGCATCGGCCGCTTGCCGGGCGCGATGGCGTTCGGGTGTGCCGGGTCGAGCCGGAAGCTCGATCCGCGGTTCTGCAGCACGACACCGGTCTTCGGCCCGACGACGCCGCTGCCGAACGAATAATAGGTCGAGTTGATGAAGGAGACCGCATTGCGGTCGCGGTCGACGATGGAGATGTAAACCGTGTCGCTGCCTGGCAGGTCCAGGCGCGGCAGATGCGTCATGGCACGCTCGCGGTCGATCTCGGCACGCAGCCGGTCGGCATACGCGCTGGACAGGAGTTGTGCCACCGGCACCGGGACATGATCCTGGTCGCCGATGAAGCGGTCGCGGTCGCGATAGGCCAGCCGTCCCGCCTCGATCTCCAGATGCAGGCGCTCGGCGCCATTGGGGTCGAGCCCGCCGAGCTTGAAACCCGACAGTACATTCAACATCAAAAGCGCCGTCAGCCCCTGATTGTTCGGCGGCATCTGGTGGATGTCGTGGCCGCCATAGGCGGTGCTGACCGGCGCCACGTAGTCGCCCCTGGTTGCGGCGAAATCCTCATGCGAATGAAGCCCGCCCAATTCATTGAGCCGGCGCACGATATCGTCGGCAACAGCGCCTTCGTAGAATCCGGCGCGGCCGTGTTTGGCGATTACCCGCAAGGTGGCCGCGAGTTCCGGTTGCCGGTGGACATCGCCGGCCTTCGGCGCCTTGCCGTCCGGCAGGAAGATGCGCGTGGCATGTTCATCGGCTGACAGATCGGTCTCTGGTTCGGCCCAGTCGAAGGCGACGCGGTCATGCACGACATAGCCATTCTCGGCATAGTGGATGGCCGGCGCCAGCGCCTCGGCAAGGCCCTTGCGGCCATGGTCCTCCAGCAGGCGGCTCCAGGCGTCGACGGCGCCCGGCACGGTGACTGCGTGCGGGCCCTGTTTCGGAAGCTCGCTATAGCCCTTCTCCAGATACCAGTCGACGGTCGCCTTGGTCGGGGCGCGGCCGGAGCCGTTGAAGGCCAGAACATTGCCCTGTCCGGCCGGGCAGTAAAGGACAAAACAATCGCCGCCGATGCCTGTCGACTGCGGTTCGACCACCGCCTGCACGGCGGCGGCGCAGACGGCGGCATCCATGGCGTTGCCGCCGGAGCGCAGCATGTCGATGGCGGCAAGGGTCGAAAGCGGATGCGACGTCGCGGCAACCGCTTCCGTGGCACGAACCGGCGAGCGGCCGGGAAACTGGAAATCACGCATTCTGTCTGGATATCCCCTGGTCACTTGAAATCCCGATTGCTCACTTGAAATCAATGCCTGCGCCCGAATATCTGCGCAACCGACAACAGGACGACCGACAGCACGATCAGGCAGGTCGAGATGGCGGCGATCGTCGGGTCGATCTGGTCGCGCAGCGCGTTGAACATGCGGCGCGTCAACGTCGTCGTCTCGCCGCCCGATATGAACAGCGAAACCACCACTTCGTCGAAGGAGGTGATGAAGGCGAACAGCGCGCCCGAGACGATCGAGAAGCGGATCTGCGGCATGGTCACCTGCCAGAACGCGGCGACGCGTCCGGCACCCAGGCTGCGCGCCACCCGCTCCTGGTTCATGTCATAGGAGCGCAAGCCCGACAGCACCGTCAGCACCACCAGCGGCAAGGCTTGCACGGTGTGCGCGATGACCAGGCCGGTCAGCGTGTTGTTGAGCCCGATCCGCGCATAGAGGAAGAAAGTGCCGATGCCGATCAGGATCACCGGAACAATCAGCGACGCCGTCAGTAGCGCGTTGATGGTGCCGTTGAAGCGCAACGTGCCCCGGTTGATCGCATAGGCGGCGGCGGTGCCGAGCGGCGTCGCCACCAATGTCGTCATGATCGCCACCTTGACCGAGACGATCGTCGCGTCGCGCCACTCCAGCGACTGGAAATAGGTCTGGTACCAGCGCAGCGACCATTGCTGTGGCGGGAATTGCAGCAGCGTCGAATCCGAAAACGACATGATGACGATGATGATCGACGGCGCGATCAGGAACAACAGCACGAGGCCGCCGAGGGCGTAGAGCCACAGGCGTTGCCGGTGCGAGATCGGCAGGCCGATATCCTCGCTCATCGCGAACTCCATACGCCAGTGGCGCGCGCGCCGAGCAGCCATTGGAACAGCCCAAGAAGCGCCAGCGTGACCACCAGCAGCACCACGCCGAGGGCCGCTCCGGCTCCCCAGTTCGAGTAGAGGCTGGTGGTCTGTTCCATGCGCATCGCCCACATGATCACCTTGCCGCCGCCCATCAGCGCCGGGGTGACGAAGAACCCCAGGCACAGCACGAAGACGATGACCACGCCCGACGCAAGACCGGGCAGCGACAGCGGAAAGAAGATCTGCCGGAAGGTCGCGACCGGACCGGCGCCAAGGTTCATCCCGGCGCGCAGGCAGTCGCCGTCGATGGTCTTCATCGAGGCGTAGAGCGGCAGCACCAGGAACGGCAGCAAGATGTGCGTCATGCCGATGACGACGCCCGACAGATTGTTGGCGAGCGACAGCGGCTGGCTGATGACGCCGAGGTCGATCAGCCAGCTGTTGATCAGGCCCTTGCGCTGCAGGATCACCAGCCAGGCATAGGTGCGCACCAGGACCGAGGTCCAGAACGGCAGGATGACGAAGATCAGGCAGATCGAGGCTGCCCGGCGCGGCAGTTGCGACAGCATGTAGGCCAGCGGATAGCCGAGCAGGACGCAGGCGCCGGTGACGATGAAGGCGACCTTGAAGGTGGTGACGAAGGTCTTGATGTAGGAGGCCTGCTCGAAGAAGCGCGCATAATTGGCGACGCTGAGGACGCCGGCCTCGTCGAAGAGCGACAGCCAGAACAGCCAGCCGATCGGCACGACGATGATGGCAAAGACCAGGAACAGGCTTGGCGACAGCAGCGCCAGCAGCCGCAGCGACTCGCGCCGGGCGTCGGCGCGCAACGACTGCGCGTTCAGATCGCCGGCAGATGCGTGCAAGGCGGATTGCGCGCTCATCAGTCTGATGCCACCAGGATCGTGTCCTGCGCGTCGAGGCCGAGGTTGATCGGCTGGCCGGGAGCCGGCATTCTGGCCAGCACGTCGCTGCGGCAATAGTCGCGCAGCGTCAGCTGGCGACCGTCGCGCAGCGCCGCGTAGCAGACGAAGCTGTCTCCCTGGTAGATGATGTCACCGACCGTCGCATTGATCACATTGACGCCGCTTTGCGGCTCGGCATTTGCCAGCAGCCGCAACTTTTCCGGCCGCACCACCATCAGGTGTTGGCCCGATGCCGGCGCCGGCGCCGCGGTATGGATTCTCCTGTCCTCGTACCAGACCGAACCATTGCGGCATTCGACGGGTATGAAGTTCGATTCGCCGATGAAGCCGGCTACAAACCGCGTCTGCGGCGTGGCGTAGAGGGTTTCCGGTCTGTCGAGCTGTTCGATGCGCCCGCCATTCATCACCGCGATGCGGTCCGACATGGTGATGGCTTCGCGCTGGTCATGCGTGACATAGACGGTGGTCATGCCAAGCCGGCGATGCAGGCTGCGCAGCTCGATCTGCATATGTTCGCGCAGGCCCTTGTCGAGCGCCGATAAGGGTTCGTCCATCAGCACGATGCGCGGCTCGAAGACGATGGCGCGCGCCAGCGCCACGCGCTGGCGTTGGCCGCCGGAGAGCTGGTTGACCCGGCGCTCGCCGAGGCCCTGCAGCTTGACCAGATCCAGCGCCTTCTCGACGCGCTCGGCCGTCTCGGTGCTGGCGACGCCGCGTTGCTTCAGCGGAAAGGCGATGTTGTGGAAGACGTTCATATGCGGAAACAGCGCGTAGTTCTGGAACACCATGCCGATGTTGCGCCTGTGCGGCGGCGTGGTGATGATCTCGTCGTCGCCGACCTTGATGCTGCCGGCATTGGCGCGCACAAAGCCGGCCAGGATCATCAGCAGCGTCGTCTTGCCGGATCCGGAAGGCCCCAGCAGCGTCAGGAACTCGCCGGCTTCGACATCGAGGTTGAGGTCGCGCAGCACCGCTACGCTGCCAAATCGTTTCTCGATCCGGCGCATGCTGATCGGCAGCGCGGATGGCGCAATGGACAAGATCATCGTCTCCTGAACTGAGGCGGCAGAGGCAGGGCGAGCGGTTGCGCCGCCCTGCCGTGGTTTGGGTTCTGGCCAGCGCCTATTGCTGGACCAGATTGTTGAACTTTTCCGTCGCCTCGACCAGAGTGTCGCGCCAGAATTCGGCGTCCTGCAGCACCTGCTTCTTGACGTTTTCTGGCGCCGAATTGATGTCCTTGGTCCTCTCCTGCGGGATCTTGCCGGTCTCGAAGGCCTTTTCGTTCACCGGCCCGTTGTCGACATAGAGCGGCAGATTGGCCTGCAATTGCGGGCTGACGAACATCGCCAGCGCCTTCATGGCGGCTTCCTTGTTCTTGGCGCCCTTCGGGATGACCATGCAGTCGGCGGTCAGAACACCCTGGTCGAACGAGAAGCTGACCGGCGCGCCTTCCTTCTTCAAGGTGCCGGCGCGGCCGTTCCAGATGCTCGCCATGTCGACTTCGCCGTCCTTGACCAACTGCATGGCCTGGGCACCGGAGGTCCACCAGGCATCGACATGACCACGGATCTTGTCGACGGATTTCAGCGCGCCGTCGATATCGACCGGATAGACCTTGTCGATCGGAATGCCCTCGGCCAGTGCCGCCACGCTCAGAGTCTCCGTCGCCTGGCTGCCACTCAGCGCGCGCCGTCCCGGAAATTTCTCGACATTCCAGAAATCGGCCCAGGTCTTCGGGCCCTTGTCGCCGAAGACATCGGTCCGGTAGATGAGCACGACCGAGGTGTAGGAAATGCCGACCCAGTCGTCATGGACCAGCTTCGGGTTGATGCCGCTCTTGTCGATGATGCCGTAGTCGAGTTTTTCGAACAGGCCTTCCTTCGAGCCGCGTGCGCATTCGTCGGCGCCAAGCTCGGTGATGTCCCATTTGACGGCATTGCCGGTCACCTGCAGCCGCACGTCGTCGAGGCCGTTGGTGGTGTCTTCCTTGATGGTGATGCCGAGCGCATCGGCGGTCGGCTTGAAGAACGCCTTGGTCTGCGCCTCCTGGTAGGTGCCGCCCCATGAGGCTACGGTGATGGTATCGCCCGCCACGGCGGGGGCTGCGAGCGACGCCATGAGGGCGGCAACCGCGACAACGCTAACATTTCTGGTCATGTTCATTTTCGGCTCTCCAACCGGTGTTCCCATTGTTTTTGATTTCGCATGCTATCTTGTATACAATTTTGAGTGTAGCCTAGCGATCGGTGATGTCAACACCGTCCGGCGCGATCGAATTCAGGCGTGTCGAGCAGGGCAAAGATGGAAAGAGACGGCCTCGCTGGGGCGTGGCAAATTACGCCTACTGCGACTACAGCTGTGCGTGTCCCGGCTGAAAGACCGGAGAACTGGGGACGAAACCTTGGCCAAGGAAACCAAAAATACGCTGCGCGACTCGGTCTATTCCTCGCTCAAGGCGATGATCGTGACCGGCCAGATTCCACCGGGCTCGCGCGTCACCGAAAGCGACATCGCCGCAAAGCTGAATGTCAGCCGCACGCCGGTGCGCGAGGCCTTCAACCGCCTCGAGCGCGATGGCCTGGTCACCGGCAGGCCGCGCCAGGGCTATGTCGTCACCGAGTTCGACATCAGCATGTTCCGCGAGGCCTTCGAGATCCGCGAACTGCTCGACGGCCATGCGACAGAGTTGGCCGCGGCCGTGGCGACGGAGCAGGACAAGGCGCGGCTGCGCGCCATTCTGACTGAGTGCGAGCGGCTGGCCGCCATACCGGATCGCACCACCAGGGAGAAATTCCAGGAGCTCGAGGCCGGCATCGACCTGCATCGCGTCATTGCGCAGATCAGCGGCAATGTCATGCTGCACGGCATGCTGTGCGGCATCCTAGACAAGTGCCAGCACTATGTCTGGACGGAGCTCTTGTGGCTGGACGAATGGAAGATCGCCCGCGACGAGCATGCCGAAATCGTCGACGCGATCTGCGCCGGCGATGCCAGCCGGGCCGGCACGCTGGCGCGCGCCCATGTGCGGGGATCCCGCGACAACGTGCTGCGCCTGCTGCAGGCCAAATCGGACTACCAGAGTTTCCTGGCCAAGGCGTCTTGAACACGCCGGCTAACGGGATGAAGCGCCTGGCGGGCCTTCATTGGCACGCCCGAAGAAGTTCGAACGCTTTAGCTAGGGGCCGGCGCCTATCATGGCCTGAGTTCTATGCGCTGCGGCCGAACCTGAGGCCGGCCAACGACAACGGGCGGAGGGGTACAGCCGGCGACGCCGGCTGCATTCGGCCGCTGGAATGCCATGACAGCCAGTCGCGTCCTGGTTTTCCAAATAGGCACGAGATGCCAGTGGCTCCTACTTAGCGACGAATATGGATCCGGCTGGCGTCCCCGCCGATCGAAGTGGACCGCTAGGCCTTCGTTGACTGCTGCCAATACAGCGCACCGCTCAAGCTGATCGTCCGACAGCTCGCAATCAGGGACTTTATCTCGCACTGACTGAACTGCCGAAAAGGTCGAGATGATGCGTCCGGGAGCAGAGGAGTCGATATATCCGGCGATAGCGTCAGTGACGTCATCGGGAACAAGAAAGTTGAATTGGCGCGACGTGGTGGAAGCTACGATCCGATTAAGCATTTCGCCTGCTGAAAGCCCCAACGGATACTATCCGCCGCGGATGGTATATCAGCAAGGACTAATGGGCATCGATCGGGTGTTATGCACCGAATTCTAATTGAACCTGTCGAAAGGACACGCTGCCTCGTTCCGGCGAAGCGCCTTTGAGCCTTCAGCCCTTGCGTTCCTGCAGGCTGTTGCCGCCGTCGACCACCAACACGGCACCGTTGACATAGCTGGCGCCTTCCGATGCCAGGAACACCACCGCTGCGGCCACCTCATCCGGCCGGCCGGCCCGCGCCGGCGGCGCATACAGGGCCGCCATCCGCTCCATCTCGCTCGACGAACCCGTTTCGATCCACCCGGGAGCCACGGCGTTGGCGGTGATGCCGCTTTTCGCCACTTCGAGCGCCAGCGTGCGGGTCAGGCCGACCATTCCGGCCTTGGCGGCGGAATAAGCGGCGGTGCCTTCGAAGGACACCAGCGGCCCGGTGACCGACGCCACATTGACGATGCGCCCATAGCCCGCTTCGACCATTGCCGGCAGGAACGCCCGGGTGACCAGAAACGCTGTCTTCAGGCTGACATCGATCCCTTGGTCCCAGTCGGCCTCGGTCATCGAGAGGAACGCCTTGTCGACCGATGGCGATGCCAGCGAGCCCATGCCGGCATTGTTGACCAGGATATCGATGGTGCCGGCGCTTGCCCGCAGCCGCTCGACATCGGCGGCGACAGTGAGGTCGGCGACCGCGGCGGAGGCATCGATACCCACGGCACGAAGCTCGGCGGCGCGATCGAGCACACGCGCGCTGGCGCCGGTGAGGACGACGGCATGGCCGGCACGGCCGAGTTGCCGGGCAATGGCAAAGCCGATGCCGTCGGCCGCACCAGCCCCGGTGATCAACGCACGCTTGATGCTGGCAGAGGACATGGTCAGGCTCCGACGGTCACAATCAACGCACCATAGTCGATGAATGGATTTGGCGCGCCGGATCAGATGAAATTGGTACTGCTGTGTTATTTAGCGCCTGTCAGTTCTAATAGGCTCGGCCACTGCACAGAATGTTGGTGCACCAGTCGCCCGCCGCTGCGCGAACGGCAGATTCGAACCGGAGGCTCAAATGTCAGTTGTCGAGGAAGAAGCTTCGCCCGCGGTCCCCTCACATCCTGAGGAAATCAAATCGGTTTTCGACCTGCGCTTGGGCAAGCATGTTACTTTGCAAGGCAGTGCCAGGATAACGCCGGCAGGCGTGATCAGCGCCGGCATCGCGGTCGCCGTGATGACGCTTGCGATGGGTTATCTTGCCTCGTCGACCAGGCGTCGCAGGCAATAGGCGAGAGCCATCTGACGCTCCGGCCGAAAGGAAATTGGGCGCCGCTATGTCATTGCTGCGCCTGTTGGTTTCTGAGATCACCGCTCGGAGTGTTAGGTCCGCTTGGCGCGCCATGAGCCGACACTTGGCACCGAGGTGACGAACATCTCAATGGGGGTCGGAAGCGACTGTCAGCTTTCAGGCTGGGCAGAACAGCGACCCCTTGCGTCCAGCATAGTGCGGACCGCTTTGCGCCGATTCTGTTGAAAGAGTCCGACGCACCGCAAAGTCGGCGCCGCGGGGCGGGCCTCTCGTCAGGGCGCAGCATTGGGTGTACCATTTTGGCCCTGTTGCGTCCGGGGCCGGATGATGATCGTCCCTCCATTGAACCGGAAACTGCTGGCGATCCTGGCAGCGGACATGGTCGGCTATTCAAAGGCGATCGAGATCGACGAAGCTGGCACCATCGGACGCCTGAGGGCTATCCGGGCCGATGTGACCGATAAGGCGATCGCTCTGCACCAGGGTCGAATTGTCAAGCTGTTAGGAGATGGCGCACTTGTCGTCTTCGACAGCGTGGTCGATGCGGTGATCTGCGCAGCCGAAATTCAGAAAGCTGTGGCCGTTCGCAATGGTGGATTGCCGGAGCATGAGCGGATTGTGTTCCGCATCGGGATAAATCTTGGCGATGTGGCACTGGTGGATGGCGATGTGTATGGCGACGGCGTCAATATCGCCGCTCGCATAGAGCAGCTTGCCGAGCCGGGCGGAGTAATGGTGTCAGGTACGGCCTACGACCATTTGCAGGGCAAGCTTGATTGGCCACTCGATTTCGTTGGCGAGCAGCATGTCAAGAACATCAACCGCCCCGTGCGGATGTACCGGGTGAGGCTCGATGGCAAGCGGGTGCGTTGGACCTTACGCAAGGCGATGCCGCGCTGGACCAGGACGGCTGCGGCGGCCGTCGTGGTGCTGGCTCTGGCGGGTGGAGGGACCTGGTGGTTCTTTCAGCCCGCGCCACTGGGGGCCAAGCCGTCGGTCGCCGTGCTGCCCTTCAATAATTATGGCGACGACGAGGTCACCGGTCGTTTGGCCGATGGATTGACTGAGGATATCATCACCGACCTCGCGCGGTTCCCCGAACTTGAGGTCGTGGCCCGGAATTCGACGGAAGTTTACAAAGGCAAGCCGGTGGATGCTCGCCAGGTCGCAAGTGCGCTCCATGTCGGCTTCGTGCTGGAAGGCTCTATCCAGCGGCAAAATGGGCGGGTGCGGGTCACCGCGCAGTTGATCGATGCACAAACCGGCAACCATCTTTGGTCGGATCGTTGGGACCGGCCCGCTGAGGATGTGTTCGCCGTCCAGACCGAGATTGCAGAGCAAGTCACCAACCGTCTCGGCAACGGCGTGGGGCTGATTCAGGGAGCGGGGCGGGCTGCAGCGAAGCGTAAACGGCCGGACAACTTGACTGTCTATGATTACTATCTGCTCGGAACCGAAAGGATTGAAAAGATTACCGTAGCGGATGAGGAGGAGGCTATCAGGCTGCTCAACCTCGCTGTCGCGCTGGACCCCGGGTTCGCCCGCGCCTGGGTGGAACTTTATCATGCTCATAACATATTGGCTGGCTTCGGTATCAATCCCGAGAGCGAGATCAAGGCGGCTGCCGATGTAGCCGAACGCGCGGTGCGGCTCGATCCGAGCGACGCCGAGGCGCACGCCGTTTTTGGCATGAGCCTCAAAGAAAAGGGCGACAACGCCCGCGCCAAGGTCGAGCTGGACACGGCCCTCCGCCTCGCTCCGGGTTCGGCCGAAATCCTGACATTCTATTCCGGCTATGCGGCAGGCTTCGACGAACCCGAACGCGGCGCTCAGTTGGTCGACCAAGTTATAAGGCTCGACCCGAATTACCCGATGTGGGCAACTAGTTTCTACTCCACGGCCTATTTTATGGCTGGCCGCTATGAGGACGCCGTGAAGATGCTGGAGCGCAAGACGCCTGATAACTACGGCAAAGGGGATTGGGTGGTGCGTAGCAGCTCCCTCGCGGCACTGGGTCGAACCGATGAGGCGAATGCTTCGGTCAGGGAAACCCTCAAACGGTATCCGGACCTGACCGTCGAGGGCCTGGTCAATGAATTCAGCTCGGGCAAGAGGGAACGCGGTCGTTTCATCGAGACAATGCCGCTCGCCGGCTTCCCGCTTTGCGCCAAGCCCGAGGCGCTGGCAAAGCTCGCCAAACCTGGGCGACTGTCGGAATGCGACACCGGGGAGGCGCAGCCTCTCAGGCAGCCATAGAACAGCTCGGCTTGAGCGCTGACCGCCCGGTGAAATGAGCATCCCTACAGTGAAAGCCGGCTCGGCAAGTGAAGTCTGGCCAGTGGCGGCTATTCCTGCCCCAGTTGCCCGCTCCAGAACGGTCACTCGTCGAGCCAGTATTGGCGGAGACAGCCGAACTGGCGCGAGGCGACAGATTGGCGCTTGGCGACAAATGCCAGTGCGAAGAGACTCCGGGGCGAGCGGTTCGCTTTCACACCAGGCAGGATCGTGTAACCCTGATCGACCAGTTGCAATTTCAGCTCGCTGAGATGCCGTTTGAAGCCGTTCTCGATTTGGCTCCGAGGGTAGCGCCATCCGTTCCTGCACGCTCGGATCAGAATGTCGGAATACAATTCGGCACTAACGGCTCTCACAGCATCTTCGGAAATCAGCTTGCCGCCAGATTGCGTGCCTTCGGACAAGCACGGTCCAACCGACAGAGGCAGCACCAGCATTGCGGCAAAGATAGATGACTTTGTCATGGACACCTCCTGCTTCCTGAATGGATCGGGATCCTGCGACCCGACCAAACCCCGTCGACAGGAAAGCCTAGAATTGCTGGCGGTCGGATGGCATCGTGCAAATGCAGTGTTTTCGAGATCGCATCTGTAGTATTTTGCCGTGCCGGGTCGGCCACAACTCGTAGCGGATCGGAGACTTGAAGCGATGCTTCGTGCCGTGAGCAATCCTCTGACCAGTCTGTCGGACCGGGAGCGGGTGGTCGCTGCAAAATTCGCCGAGGGGATGACCTACCGTGAAATCGGCGAGACGCTCTTCATAGCGCCGACTACCGTTCGGACCCATCTGTCGGCCATATACCGGAAACTCGATATTCGCAGCAAAGTTGCGCTTGCAACCTTGCTTGCCGACCAACGCGAGCAAGACACGGGCCAGGCATCATTCGGTGGCCTTTCGGTAGAGGCCTCTGGGCCAACAGTCGTTGCGGTTCTCCCTTTCGACAATCTGAGCGCGGACGAGCGATGGAACCGCTTGGCCGACGGCTTGTCGGCGGACATCATGGTCGACCTCGCTCGCTACCCTGACCTTGCGGTCATCGCCCGCCAGACCATGCTCTCGTACAAGGGACGGCGCGATGACGTGCTATCCATCGGGCGGGAACTGAATGCGGATTATCTACTTGAGGGGACCTTGCAGGCGGCAGCGCAGCAGCTGCGGATCTGCGTCCAACTCGTCGACGCGCGCACTGGAGTCGATTTGTGGACGGCCCGCTATGATCGATCAGCGGAAGACCTGTTTGCGATGCAGGACATGGTCACCGAAAACGTCGTCAACGTCCTTGCTAGCTGTTGCGGCAAGCTCGCCAAACTTCGACGCGATGTTGTCCGCCGAAAACACCCCGCCAGCCTACGTGCCTATGACTACTATCTGCTCGGCGTCGAGCAGCACAATTTGTACACGCACGCTTCGAATGCGGAAGCGGTGCGGCTTCTGACGCGTGCCATCGAGCTCGACCCTGGACTTGCCAGAGCCTGGACAGTACTGGGGCTGGCGCATGCCGTCGCCGCCATCAATGCGTTTACCAACGACCCTTCCGCCGCAAAGGAGCAATGGAAACTGTGCCTCGAACGAGCTTTGGCGCTCGACGCGGGTGATACCCATGCACGCATATGTCTAGCCGAGCTTCGAGCCTTGCAGGGCGATCTCGATGCCACAGCAAGAGAGCATGATCTTGCCTTGGCGGCCGCCCCGCACGATGCCGATACCCTCGCCTTGCTTGCCGGAGGAAAGGCGTTCGTGACAGGCGACCCGCGGGAAGGATATGAACTGGCGAAGCGTGCGATCCGTCTCAATCCGTACGTTTCCTGGTACTATAGCATGCTTGGCCGATCGAGCTTCGTTGTAGGTCTCCACAGGGAGTGCCTGACCGCGTTCAGCCAAGCACCGCCGGACTCGCCTGCAACGCTGCTGTTCCAGGCCATGGCGCACGCCATGCTCGGTGAAACACCTCAGGCAATAAAGATTGCCAACCGGTTGGCGAGAGAATTTCCAAACACTTCGGCCGAAGGGTTTATCGGCTCCTATCCAGTCACCAATCCTCCCGCTATTGCCGCGATCCGGGAGGGTGCCCGCCGCGCGGGGCTGGCAAGCTTCAATTGAGATACCATTGCGGAGACCTCGGCGAGACCAGGCGAATCCTAGCCACAATGTTGATTGCCTATGGTGCCGTAGAGGCTGTCGGCTACGCGCAGGCGCAAAATCCGCTCACAATCATCGCACCAGTCTCCGGTCAGACTGCCGATGGGACGCTCTCCTTTTCCGGGACGGCTTTCGTCAACAGCATTACACGGCGCGGAACTATTAGCGGGCAGACCAATACCGGGGTCGAATGCCGAGGGACGGCCATCGTCAATCTTACGTTCTCGCATGGAGAAGGGACGATCGTTTGCGGGCAACTCTCATCCCGGTTCGTGTTCTCGCTGACCAGCAGACAACCCCCAGCTGGCACAGGAGCGGGAACCCTTTCCGACGGGCGCAAGGTGATGTTGAGAATAGGACAATGACCACAAATCGACCGCCCTTCTGTCAAGAAGTGGCGAGCTGAAACATTGATGTAAGTGGGCTGACTATTACTCTTGCCAAGGCCGACGGAATCCGAGCCGATCGATGACGTCGCACGCGGAAACGGAAGCCCGCGAGCCCGGTTGTAGCGGATCACGGGTGGGCAACGCTTTCTCACGGCGCACGTGGCCTTCAGGCGTTCGACCCAGTGGCCGAACAGCGTGGTCGCGTTGACTGCGGACCATCGCACTTATGGATTGGAAAGACTGGAACTGAGCCGCAAGCAGACTGTCCACTCCCAAATGGCAACCTCTCGAAAGCAGTCGTCGCGCCTGTGATCAAGCCAAAACTCGACGACAGTTCGAACCTCTCCGGGCGCACCTACGCCATTGTGCGACAGGGTATCCGGCGGGCTCCCCGGAGCCGCCGATTGTACGCCGCGAACGGCCGGTTTCTGGTCTGGCACCAACTTCTGAAACCGACCCATAGCGGAAGTTGAACATCGAGCAACAGCCCTACGTTTTTTCGAGCGGATGGCTTAGGCTCGTCGCATGGGACTATTGACCTTCAGCATAAACGTCACCCTGGACGGCTGCGTCGATCACGAGGAGGGAATCGCTGACGACGAGACGCACGCGTTCTTCACCCGCCTTATGGACGAGGGCGGGGCGATGCTGTGGGGCCGCATCACCTACGAGATGATGGAGAGCTACTGGCCGGCGGTCGCTCGCGGCGACGTGCAGGCGCCGCCGGCGATACGCGAGTGGGCGGTCAAGCTGGACGCCAAACCGAAGTACGTGGTGTCGTCGACGCGAACGGACTTCCCGTGGGCCAACAGCCACCACATCGCCGACGACCTGCGAACAGGCGTACAGAGGCTCAAGGACGCGACTCCGGCCGGCGTGCTCCTCGGTAGCGGCAAACTCGCGACCGAGCTGGACCGGCTGGATCTGATCGACGAATATCAGCTCCTCGTCCATCCCAGGATCGCCGGCCACGGCCCGACCCTGTACCAGGGCGGGCTGCCCAGTGCTCGACGGCTCGAGCTGGTCTCGGCGAAGCCGCTCCGCAACGGCGCGGTCGCTATGCACTATCGGCGCGAGCGCTGACTCCGAGCAGCCTCGACGCGCCCAACTCGGGGGCTCGCGTGTCGCAGGAGCGCCGCCGATTAACAGTCGGCTTTGGTCGTCTGGCGGCCTGGATGAGAACAGATGCACCCAAGCGCCGGGGCCGTCTGTAGCGGAGACCTCGGCTGGCTGCCCGTACCGGCGGGGTGACGATTCTGCGCGCCATTTGTGGACAAAACTGGACACTCCTGCCGGAGCCGCCCCGTCGCCCATCGCCAGACTCTCCAGTAGCCAGCTTGGTCGAGGTCAATCGGCGACTTCTGCTTCCAGGACGTCCCCTTGCCTTCGGCCACCGTCAGAGCGGCGAGCTGTTCGAAAACGGCCAGGCGATAGGCCATGATGTCGATGGAACAGCTTCGAAAACGCGGCCGGGGTCTCGTAGCCGACACGGGTCGCAATCCTTGCAATCCCCTCGTCGCTTGTTTCGAGCAGAAACGCAGCCTCCGACATCCGGCGTGCGATCAGATAACGGTACATGGACTGGCCGACGAGGTTGGTGAAGCGAGCTGAAAACGCTGAGCGACCGAGCCCCACGCGCTGCCCCAGGTCGCCTAGGGTCCAGGGTTGATCCGGCCGTTCGTGAATCAACTGAAGCGCCGGTCCTATGTGCGGGTCCGCCATCGCCCCCAGCCACCCGCCTTCTCCGGAATCGAGAGACTTGATCCAGCTTCGCAACACCTCAACGAAGAGCACTTCTGTCAGTCGTGAGAGTGCGACGCCTTGGCCGGGACGCGCAAGCGCCGACTCGCTCACCATGCGTTGCAGAATCGCCTCGAGCCATCCGGCGTCTTCCGTCGGCTTCAGGAGAAGCAGGGGCGGAAGTAATTCCAACACGCTGCCGCGCGAGGGCCGCTCCACAGTGAAATTGCCACAGATCATCGTCGAGAGCGGCTGCGCGTTGCCTCCATGACGAACGACGCCAAGACGTCCGGGCAGTCGATCGAGGTCCACAATCGGTAACGGCGTCGTCCGGCGATCCGAATAAATCAGGTGAGGCTCGCCGCGTGTGACGACGACAAAGTCGCCCGCGGTCATGTGGAGTTCTCGTCCCTGATCGAGCGCGAGGGTAGCTGAGCCGCGACTGAGATAATGGAACAGGGCGTAGGGGCGCGCTGGCAATGCCAGATTCCATGGATGGCCGAGCTCGAAGTGGAAGAGCAGAGTCCCACCGAGGCGAATGCGATCGAGCACTTGGGCGAGGATGTCCATCCTCCCGATGTTAATACGACGGACGGTCAGACACAATATTCGGACGATTGATGCCTAACGTCCGAATGCTCCACGTAGTACCTGATCTCAAGTCGAGCCAACAGGTCGCGCGGCAAACCATTACGCAAACGGCAGATGGGAGAACCGCGACTTTTGCCGACACACCTGCCCCGGACCCGCGTCGTCCGTCATCTCAACAGGAGCAATCAATGCGAAATCTTCTACTCTCAGTCGCCACCGTCCTCATGGCCGGAGCAACACTTGCCGCCCCCGCCCAATCAGCTCAACTGCCCAAGGGCGCGGCTCACAATATCGTGCTCGTCCATGGCGCTTTCGTCGACCAGACGAGCTGGAAGCCGGTTGCCGATATCCTGACGAAGAAGGGCTATAACGTAACGCTCGTCGAAAACCCGCTCACCTCCCTCGCAGCGGACGTCGATGCCACCAAACAGGCGCTCGCGAAACAGAACGGGAAGACCGTTCTCGTTGGCCACTCTTGGGGCGGTGTGGTCATCACGCAAGCAGGTGACGATCCAAACGTCTCGGCGCTCGTCTACGTCTCCGCATTCGCGCCCGACGTGGGAGAATCTCTGGCGAGCTTATCCAAGAGCGGTCCGGCAACCGAAGGCGCCGCGGCGATCCATCCCGACGAAAAGGGCAACCTCTACATAGATCCTAAAGCGTTTCCTTCGGCAGTCGCGGCTGACCTTCCTCCGGAGATCGCCGAATCCTTGGCAAACCATCAGCTCCCGTTGAACCACACGGCGTTCCAGGCTCCCGTCGATAAGGCAGCTTGGCACGACAAGCCGACGTTCTATGTGATCAGCACGAAGGACAAGGTCATCGCACCCGAGGTCCAGAAGATTTTCGCCACCAGGATGAAGGCCCAGACGACGGAGGTCGCCGGCAGCCATGCCTCTCTCGTCGTCCACGCGAAGGAAGTCGCCGCCGTGATTGGAAAGGCCGCACTGGTGAAGTGACGATACCGCTCCCGGCACTTTCGTGCCGGGAGCACGCGTGCTCGGCGGACTACGGAATGCCTTGGACCGCGAGCCGCTCAGACCTAGCCAAAACCACACCAGCTACTCCCACTCGATTATTTTATGCCAAGCATCCGGAGGATGACATGACTGAGTTCGACACCGCGAGCCAGGACGCCGCCACGCTCGAAACGGCCCCCACCCGTTACATCGAAGGCAGCGGAATCCGCTTCGCCTATCGCCGCCTCGGCCCATCGACCGGAACGGCGCTGGTTCTCCTGCAGCATTTCTCGGGCAACATCGATGCGTGGGACCCCGCCGTCGTGAATGTCCTGGCCGCCGATCGACCGGTGATCGTTTTCGATAACGCCGGGGTCGGCCGCTCGACAGGCCAAACGCCCGACAATATCGCGGCGATGGCCCGAGACGCTGTCGCTTTTATCAAACTGCTCGGCCTCTCCGAAGTCGACCTTCTGGGCTTTTCCCTCGGCGGCTGCGTCGCCCAGCAGATCGCTGCCGAGCACGGACGGCTGGTCCGCAAGCTAATCCTCGTCGGCACCGCTCCGAAAGGCGGAGAGGAACACCTGTTGACGGTTCTCCAGGACGCGTTTTCCCAAACCGAGGCGCCGGACCTCCGCCTGCCGCTATTCTTCACCAAGTCGTCCGCCAGCCAGTCGGCCGGCCTAGCCTTCCTGAAGCGGGCGAAGGTTCGTAAGGAAGATCGGGACACCGATAACGGCGGCGCGGTGACGGATCCGCAGGCCAAGGCGCTTATTACTTGGTGCGCCACACCTGATCCCGAGCACGCCATTCTGCGCGCCATCCGCCAGCCCGCCCTTGTGGTCAGCGGCAGCCACGACACCATGCTGCCGGCGGACAACGCCTACGTAATGTTCAAGGTTCTAAGCAACGCCCAGCTGGTCCTCTATCCCGATTCCGGCCACGGCGCGCTGTTTCAGCACCACGAATTGTTCGTCAGCCACGTCCGGACCTTCCTGGAAGCGTAATCGGCGGCTGCATAATCCCGGCGCGATCGGTCGCCACTTTATTCCTGAGAGCTGTTGCGGAGAAAGAAATGACAATCGCAAAGGTCGAGGTTGAGCGTTTCAGCCTGACGTGTTCCAAACCATTCGATCCCGTTGTGGCCGCGCTCAAGTCAGCGGTCGGGCAACCTGACATCGTCGAATTTTTCAACGCGACGAGGGCTGCAAATTCCTTCTCGGATTTGGAGCGCGTTGTGCAAAACGGCCAAGGCCGCACCGGTCTCATGCTCTTCGCGGAATTCGACTTGGGCGCCATTCTGCGCCGCGAGACTGGACGCGACTCTCCTAAGAGCATGCGGTTTTTGCTGGGCAATCCACTCATTATGAAAGAAATGGTCAAGCACGTTCCCGATGCTGGATCCTACGCCCCAGTCACAGTCCTTCTTGATCAACGTCCCGACGGCGTGCATGTCTCCTATGACAAAATGGAAAGCTATCTGCTCTCTTATGGCAGTTTGGAGGCTCTTGCTGTCGCCCGCAATCTTGATGCGAAAATCACAAGCTTGCTACGCGAATGCACGAGCTAAACTCTCCTGGTATCGCTTCGAGAGACGTGACAGCCCCGCGAGCAAGCGCGTTCCGTCTCGGCGGCAACACTTGCGTCACAACGCGACCTGCGCTTTTCCCCAGGGAACTCGCGAGCTCGATCGAACTCACCCACAGCTCTGCGCCAATGGCGGACGTTCAGTTGACAGACGTTCTCAGAGGCGCGGCTTGCACGAGACGCGACATCTTAGTCATCGCCTCGCCAAGTGTTGCCGTGTTCGATCTTGTCGCGTGAGAGCAAGCAGCACTAGAAAGCAGGCCATTTGCTAATCTAACAAAGTACAATAGGGTGACAATCAGAGGGGGCCTAATGACGAGCGGAACGGACATTCTTGATACCGCCGTCATCGGTGCCGGTTGGGCGGGTCTAGGCGTCAGTCATGCGCTGACGCAGGGCGGCTTGCGTCATAGAGTGTTGGAGCGAGGTCGCATCGGTGAGACCTGGCGGATCCAGCGCTGGGACTCCTTTCGGGTAAACACACCTAACAGCCAAACGGTCATGCCCGGGGATACCTATGTCGGCCCCGATCCCGACGGTGCAATGACAAGCGGTGAGTTTGTTACGCTGTTGGAGGACTATGCAGTCCGGTATGGCCTCCCGGTGGAAACCGGCACGCCGGTGACGGAACTTGTTGCGAGCGGCGGCCTGTATCGGCTGGCCCTTCCGCACGGCCCCTTGTGGGCGAGGACTGTGGTGATCGCAAGCAGCAACCAGAATTGCCCGGCGCGCCCGCCTTTCTCTGCTTTGTTGCCGCCCAAAGTCCAACAGATTGATGCATCGGCCTATCGCAACGCATCTCGTCTCGACAGCGGAGCCGTGTTGGTGGTCGGTAGCGCCCAGTCGGGCGGCCAGATAGCCGAGGATTTGGCCCAGGCGGGGCGAACTGTCTTTCTTGCAACCAGCCGGGTCGGCCGACTGCCCCGAATGTACCGAGGTAGTCACATCAGCGTCTGGATGGTTCTTAGCGGACTGATAGATGTGACGCGCAGCGAAATACTTCAGCAGGGCCCCATCCCTGGAAGGCCGCTGACAGGAGCGCTCCATACGATCAGCCTGCAGTCCCTCAGCGCGCAAGGCGTTGTCTTGCTGGGTCGCCTCACCGGCGTCGACAACGGCCGCCTCTCGTTCAGCGACGATGCAGAGGAGCATGTTCGCCATGCAGACGAGGGCTCCGCTAGAATTCGAAGCCATATCGACGAGTACATCGCGCGCAATGGGATCGATGCCCCGAGGGCTGACCCGGACCCGGCAGAGGTGATTGGCGCGCTTCTGCCCAATCCACCCGTCCGATCAATTGACCTCGCCGCGCGGGGGATCACAACGGTGATCTGGTGCACCGGGTTCAGAGGGGATTTCGGGTGGGTGCGCGTTCCCAATGTGCTCGATGCGCAAGGGCAACCATTGCACGAGGGCGTGTTCGCGGGCGCCCCTGGCGTGTATTTTGCCGGCCTGCCTTTCGCGATCTCGCGACGGTCGGGCACAATATTGGCAATCGCGGAAGAAGCAGCCCTGTTGGTCGAGGATATCCAGCGTCGTTTGGCAGACACCTGCCTCTGACGTCCCGATTCAGGGTGGCGACTCTGAGCGACTATCACTCAGTAGGCGGCTTCCTCCTCTCGCAAGATTCAAGCCACGAAGGCGAATGGTCGCTGAGGGTCGATAACGGACCCCGAGTGCCCAGTGTTGCTCTGGGGTGGTGGTGTAATGGCGCGCCCGAAGAGATTCGAACTCCTGACCCCCAGATTCGTAGTCTGGTGCTCTATCCAGCTGAGCTACGGGCGCGCAACAGGCCATGCTTTCCATGACCCCGCTAGCCGATCGTGAACGACCGGCCGCGACGAGACGTGTTCCCTAGCGACTGAATTTCCGAAAAGCAAGCCGATCCGGCAAAAGTTTTGTCGCAGGTATGTCATCCGGCGACGGCGGTCAGGATTCCGCCATGTTCAAAAGGGCCTGAAGTCGAGCCCAAACGCGATTCCTGGAAGGAAGAACACCGACCCCAGAGAAAATGGGCACCGGGCTTGCAGGGAATGAGCATCGGGCAAAACAACGCCCGAACCATCATGCCGGGCGGCGCAGGCCGTTGCGGGCCTGGTCGAGCCGGACCGGCTGGTCGGGGATCGTGACCGCGAATGTGGTGCGCCCGCCAATGCTTTCCACCAGCTCCACCGTGCCGCCATGCGCCCGGATCAGTTCGTGCGCGATCGCCAGGCCAAGGCCGGTGCCGCCGCTGCGGGCCGAGCCGCGAAAGGCCGCGAACAGGTTTTCCCGTGCCTTGGGTGGTAAGCCGGGGCCGGTGTCGGTGACGACGATGCGGCTGACGCTGCCCAGGCGCACGGCCGATACCGCCAGGCGCCGGACCAGCGCGCTTTCATTGTCTGCGGCCATGGCCTGCACGGAATTGCGGCACAGATTGGTGAGCACGCGGAACAACTGCTCGGAATCGGCATCCACCTCGAAGGCCGGCTCGATCGCATTGACGAACTCGATGCCCTGCTCGATGTCGAGCAGGCCATGCACGTCCTCGACCAGCTGGCGCAGCCTGAGCCTGCGGCGCGAAGGCGGCGGCTCCTGGGTGCGGCCGTAGTGAAGCACGCCTTCGGAGTAGGAGACGGCGCGGTCGAGCGCGCGCAGCAGTTTCGGCGCGAATGCCTGCACGGTCGGGTCCTTGACCTGGCGCAGGCGGTCCGACATCAGCTGCGCCGAGGCCAGGATGTTGCGCATGTCATGGTTGATCTTCGACACGGCCAGGCCGAGGTCGGCAAGGTGCTTCTGCTCGGAGAGCATCTTTTGCAGCCGCTCCTGCATCTGCGACAGTTCGCGCTCGGCGACGCCGATCTCGTCGGCGCGGGCGGCGGGATGGATGATGCGCCCGGGATCGTCGGGCGCCTCGGAGAAGGACAGCATCGAACGCGTCATCGTCCGGATCGGCCCGATCATGATCAGGTCGATCGCGGCATAGACCAGCATTGCGGTGAACAGCGAGATCAGCAGCGAGACGAAGGCAACGTTGCGCGAATATCGCAGCATGGCATTGCGCAGACTGTTGTCCGGCATGATCAGCTCGAACTCCTTGTCGCTGTCGCCGACCGGGCCGAAGACGCGCAGCATCCGGTGGCCGCCGAAAAACAGCGTGTCGAGCGCACCGGTCATGCCCTTGATCATGCCGATCGAGGCGATATCGATGTGTTCGTCGACCTGCGGCGGCATCTCGGCCACCACCAGCAGCCGCGACACGCCGCCGTCACGCACCGCGATCGCCTTGGCGCCGATCGCCATCAGCACGTCGTTTTGGGCCGCACGCGACAGCGAGGTGGATTCACCTTGCACCAGCACGATCGACACAGCCGCAGCCGTGCTCAACCGCTCCTTCAGCCAGTTCAGCCGGTAGCTGGCGATCCACGGCAGGAAGATCAGCACTTCGGCCAGAAGCACGAAAACAATGGTGAGCAGCAGCAGCTTGGTCGACAGGCCGCGCGACAACGGCACGGTGCGTCCGGCGGTTGGCGCCGCCGTGTCGATCCGTTCCTCCGCCTGTATGGTTTCGCTCATGCGGCTATGTCTTCACGATCACTTGATCAACGCAGATTAGGCGATTACGGCTTTTTTACCAATTTCATCCTTGGCCGGAAACAAAAACCGGCCTGGACGACGACCGGCTTCGGCCTGGCGACTCCGGATTGACTTCCAAAACCCTTCTTTCTATAAGCCCGCTCACGCTCGGGCCATTCGTCCCGGCGCGGTTTCGATCGCGCCAAAACCGGCCCGGCAAAGCTCCTGTTACACAGTGACAGAATCAAGAAGGGCCGCACCCCGCGGTATTAAAACAAATGAAGCGTACCTACCAACCGTCTAAACTCGTCCGCAAACGTCGGCACGGCTTTCGTGCCCGCATGGCCACCAAGGGTGGTCGCGGCGTCGTCGCAGCTCGCCGCAACCGCGGTCGCAAGCGGCTCAGCGCCTGAAGGGAAGACGAGATCGTTGCCCGCATCCGGCAAGCCAGTGGGACCAAATCCCAAGCGGCTTCTGAAGCGCGCCGAATTCCTGGCCGTCCGTCGTGGTGAAAAGCGACGCGGGCGGCTTTTTCTCGTTGAAGTTCTCGACCGCGGCGACGGCCTGTCGCCGCGCGTCGGCTATACCGTCACCAAGAAGGTCGGCAATGCGGTTGTCCGCAATCGCGTCCGGCGACGGCTGCGAGAAGCGGTCCGTACACATGCCGCAAGTGACATGGCGCCTGGCAATGACTATGTCATCGTCGGGCGCGAAGATGTGCTGACCATTCCGTTCGGCCAGTTGAAGGCCGAACTCTCCCGCCGATTGCGCGGAACACGATAGGCCAAGGGCTTTCGATGGATAACAACCGGAACTTCTTCATCACCATCGCGCTGTCGGTGCTGATCCTGGCGGTATGGCAATATTTCTATGTCTTGCCGCGCAGCGAGCAGCAGCGCGAGGCGGCCCGCATCGAACAGCAGCGCGTCGAAGAGCAGAAGAAGGCCGCCGACGCCGCCAATCCAGGCGCCGGTACCGCAACGCCCGCCGCACCTGGCGCCATTCCGAACGCACCCGGCGGCAACGCGATTGCGGCGGTCGACCGCAACCAGGCGCTGGCGGCGAGCAAGCGCGTCAAGATCGATACGCCGAGCCTCGAGGGCTCGATCAACCTGACCGGCGCGCGGCTCGACGACCTCAAGCTCAAGCATTACACCGAAACCGTCGACAAGAATTCACCCGAGATCGAGCTGCTCAACCCGCAAGCGCTGGCGACGGGATATTTTGCCGAGATCGGTTTCGTCGGCAACGACAAGACCGGTGCGGTGCCGGGTTCGGACACGGTGTGGAGTGTGGACGGCAATCCGACGCTGAGCCCGTCGACGCCGGTCACGCTCACCTACACCAATGACAAGGGCCTGACCTTTAAGCGCACATTCTCCGTCGACAACGACTATATGTTCACGGTTTCGGACACGGTGCAGAATTCCGGCAGCAGCGCCGTTTCGCTGTTCAACTATGGCCGCGTCACGCGCTATGACAAGCCGGCCGTCGCCAGTACCTACGTGCTGCATGAAGGTTTGATCGGCGTTACCGGCACCGAGGGCTTGGCCGAATACAAATACGCCAAGATCGAATCCGAAAAGCAGGTCACTCCGGGCAAGTCGACCGATGGCTGGCTCGGCATCACCGACAAATACTGGGCCGTCACGCTGGTGCCGACCGAGAAGCACCCGTTCCAGCCGCGCTATGCCTTTTTCGACGATGGTCGTCACCGCTACCAGTCCGACTTCCTCACCGATGCAATCAATGTCGATGCCGGCCAGTCCGCGACAGTCGAGACAGAGATCTTCGCCGGCGCCAAGGAAGTCGCCAAGATCAACGCCTATGAGACTGACCGTCACATTCGCCAGTTCAATTTGGTGATCGACTGGGGGTATTTCTATTTCATCACCAAGCCAATGTTCTGGCTGATCGACACGCTCTACAAATTCTTCGGCAATTTCGGCCTGGCGATCCTCGCCACCACCGTCATCGTCAAGGCCATCTTCTTCCCGCTCGCCAATAAGTCCTACGCGTCGATGGCGAACATGAAGAAGGTACAGCCCAAGATGCTCGAGATCCGCGAGAAATACGCGGACGACAAGATGAAGCAGCAGCAGGCGATGATGGAGCTGTACAAGACCGAGAAGATCAATCCGCTGGCCGGCTGCTGGCCGGTGGCGCTGCAGATCCCGGTCTTCTTCTCGCTCTACAAGGTGCTCTACATCACCATCGAGATGCGCCACGCGCCGTTCTTCGGCTGGATCCAGGATCTGGCGGCACCCGATCCGACCTCGATCTTCAATCTGTTCGGCCTCGTGCCGGTCACTTTGCCGCACATGCTGATGATCGGCGTCTGGCCGCTGATCATGGGCGTCACCATGTTCCTGCAGATGCGCATGAACCCGACGCCGCCGGACCCGACGCAAGCCGCGATCTTCACCTGGATGCCGGTCATCTTCACCTTCATGATGGCGGGTTTCCCGGCCGGTCTCGTCATCTACTGGGCCTGGAACAACACACTGTCGATCCTGCAGCAGGGCGTGATCATGAAGCGTCAGGGCGCCAAGATCGAACTGTGGGACAATCTCGTGGCATTGTTCCGAAAGAAACCGTCGCCGGCGGAATAGCAGGCCTCTCCTTCCATCAAAGCCCCGGCTGGTCCGGGGCGTTTTTATTGGCCACAGGCCGGGTCACGTTCCCGTGATCTGCGAAACTGAATGCGGTCGCGGGGCGTGACTGCGTGTGCATTTCCAAAGGCTATCAATCCCGATCAGCCCTCACCCGGAGGAAGAACACATGCGCTTGCCGTCATTCAGGACCATCGCCCTTTCCGCACTCGTCGCCGGCGCGACCATCGTCGCCCCAGCCTATGCCAAGAACCCCAATGTTGGTGGCGCGCCCATGTACACCACCAAGACCATCGTCGAGAACGCCGTCAACTCGAAGGACCACACGACGCTGGTCGCAGCCGTCAAGGCCGCCGGCCTGGTCGACACGCTGCAGGGCACCGGTCCATTCACCGTCTTTGCGCCGACCAACGAAGCGTTTGCCGCGCTGCCGAAAGGCACCGTCGACACGCTGCTCAAGCCCGAGAACAAGGACCAGCTCACCAAGGTGCTGACCGCGCATGTCGTGGCCGGCAAGATCTCCGGCAAGGACATGATGGCCAAGGCCAAGGCAATGGGCGGCAAGTATGAGATGAAGACCGTCTCAGGCGATACGCTGACCGCCGAGGTCAAGAAGGGCAAGCTCTACATCATGGATGAGTCCGGCGGCGAGGCCAAGGTGACGATCGCCGACGTCAACCAGTCGAACGGCGTCATCCATGTCGTCAACAAGGTGCTGCTGCCGAAGTAACGGCTTCCGGCGCAAGGGATCAAGGCAGGTCCGTTGGGCTTTCTCGGACCTGCCATCCCTACCTCATGACGAGGTGCCATGTTTCTTGGGAAGCCGTATCGGCATCGGCCGGGGTCCTGTAGTCCCTCACAGGACCCCGGTTTTTTGCGTCGGCATATCGCGGACGGTGGCCTCTCGAGCGCCATCACTCCATGACGGCGCTTTGGTCGACCTTGGCCGGCGTCGCCGGCTTGCGCAGCAAAAGAACCAGGGGGATCGCGGCAAGCGACAGGATCATCATCAGCTTGAAATCGTTCATGTAGCTGATGATCGTCGCCTGCAGCGTCACCACGCCGTCGAGCGCGGCACGACCGGCGGCGCTGTAAGGGTTCATCGCCTGGAAGATCGCCGGATTGCCGAAGGCCTGGTTGTAGGGCGTCACATAGGTGGCGATGTTGGCGTGGTTGATCTGCACATTTTGCGTCAAAAGCGCGGTGACCACCGATATGCCGACGCTGGAGCCGATGTTTCGCGACAGATTGTACAGTCCGGTGCCTTCCGCGCGCCGCTCCGGCGCCAGCGTGGCGAAGGTGATGGTGGTCAGCGGAACGAACAGGAAGCCGAGCCCCGCATCCTGGATGAAGCCGGTGCTGATGATCGTCCATTGCGAGACATCAGGGGTCCAGCCGGTCATGTCATACATCGCCCAGGCGGTGATCAGCAGACCGGTCAGCAGAAGCCAGCGCGTATCAACCTTTCCAACCAGCCTGCCGACCAGGAACATGCAAGCCATGGTGCCAAGGCCGCGCGGCCCCATGACGATGCCGGCCGTCACCACCGGATAGCCCATCAGCGTCTGTAGATAGGGCGTCATCAGGGCCAGCGAGGCGAGATAGGTGATGCCGATGATGAAGATGAACACCATGCCGACGGCGAAATTCCGGTCGAGGAAGAGCCGTGGGTTCACGAACGAGTTGCGGGCAGTGAAGGTGTGGACGAGGAAGATGTAGAAGGCCGACGCGCAGATCAGCGCTTCGACGATGATCTCGGATGACGAGAACCAGTTGAGCTGCTCGCCGCGATCGAGGAACATCTGCAGCGAAGCGATCGTGAGGCTGAGCATGCCGAATCCCAGCCAGTCCAGCCTTGCCTTAAGGTCCGTTTTCGTCTCCTGGACGAACATCGACACGCCGGCGAAAGCCAGCGCGCCGATCGGCACGTTGATGTAGAACACCCAGCGCCAGCTGATATTTTCGGTCAACCATCCACCGATGACCGGCCCGAGCACCGGTCCGACCATGACGGAAATGCCGAACAGCGCCATCGCCGAGCCGCGCTCTTCGACGCTGTAGATGTCGAGCAGGATGCTCTGCGACAGCGGCACCAGGGCCGCGCCGAACAGGCCCTGCAGCAGGCGGAAGCCGACGATCTGCGGCAGCGACTGCGCGAAGCCGCAAAGCACCGAAGCAACGACGAAGCCGGTGATGGAGGTCAAAAGGATGCGCTTGCGGCCGAAGCGATTGGCGAGGTAGCCCGAGGGCGGCGTCATGACGGCCGCGGCGACGATGTAGGACGTCAGCACCCAGTTGATCTGGTCGGCGCTCGCCGAAACGCTGCCCTGGATGTAGGGAAGCGCCACGTTGGCGATGGTCGTGTCCAGCGCCTGCATGATCACCGCCAGGATCACGCACGCGGTGATGGCGCCGCGATTGGCGACCACCGATGTGCCCCCTGTCGCGGACGCGCTGGTCATGACTTCTGTTCGAACCGGTTGATGAGATCCGTGACAAAGTCCGGCAGGCCGCGCGCATGGCCGGTATCGATGCCGACGACGGCGCTCATCCCGCCGCGCAGCGGCGGTTTGCCCTGGAGATCGTCAATCGTCACGCGCATCGGGATGCGCTGCACGACCTTGACCCAGTTGCCGGTGGTGTTCTGCGCCGGAAGCAGCGAGAAGCTCGATGACGAGGCGGGGCTGATGGAGGCGACCGTGCCGTGCCAGACACTGCCCGGATAGCTGTCGACGCTGATCGTCGCAGTCTGCCCTGGCCGCACATAGGTCAGTTCGGTTTCCTTCGGCTCCGCCGCGATCCACAGATCCGTCGCCGAAACCAGGCTGAACGCCGGTTGCGACGCCGGCAGGTACTTGCCGACCTGGAGCGCGTCCACATTGGTGACGATGCCGTCGAACGGCGCCTTGACGATCGCATCGCCGAGGTTGCGCTGGGCGTCGTCCACCGCCGACTGGGCCTGCAGGTAGAAGGGGTTCTTCTCGACCGGCTGGCTGGCGTCGCCACCCAGCTGGGCAAGCATCGCCTGTGCCTGCGCCTTAGCGACGGACACTTTCTGGCGAGCGGCATCGAGGTCGTGCTGGGCGCTGTCGAAAGTGGCCTTCGAAGAGGTAGACGTCTTGAGAAGATCCTGCTGACGCTTGAAAGCGGCCTCATAATAGGGAATGTCGGCCTGCGCCTGCTCGATCTGCGCCAGCGATTGCTGGTAACTTGCCTGCAAGGTCAGCACCTGATTACGCACCGTCCCGAGCTGGGCCTGGGCCGCGGCAAGAGCGGTTTCGAAGGAGGCCGGCCTCAGGCGGAAAAGCACGTCGCCCTTCTTCACCGCCTCGTTCTCGTGCACGTCGATCTCGGAGACGGTGCCGGAGACGTCGGTGGAAACGCCGAGCGACTGCGCCTGGATGTAGGCATTGTCTGATGTCATGACCTGGCCACCGACAACGTAGTAATAGCCGCCGACAGCCAGCGCGACCGGAAGCAGGGCGAAAAGGATCGGCCGTGTCAGGCTGCGCGTGGGCTTGACCGGCGCCGCAGGCGCAACCGCCGCCACGGCTTGCAGCTGCCGCTCTTTGGCGGGGGCTTCAAGTGCCACCGGCTCCAGCGCAACCGGCGCTTCCAGCTCGCCATCGGCGGTGACGGCGCTGGCACGTCTCTGCTCGCGTTCGCCATCCAGTCGGATGATCTGGTCGCTCTTGCGATCAGATGGTTCGTCCTTGCCGGGCTTTTTGGATGAGGTCGATTCAGTCATGGTCGTTCTCCCGGTCGACGGCTGGCTGAGCGCAAGCCTCGAGCAGATTGGATTTGATCAGGCATAGGGTTTGCAGCAGATGCGAAAGGCCGACGAAGGCCTCGTCGCGCGTTTTCTGACCGTTGCTACGCATGATTTCGAGCAGCGGATGGGCTTGCGGTCTGAGGTAAAGCAGCCATGCCCGGCGATCGGCGGGATTGGGCCGGCGCTCGATGAATCCGCGCGCCTCCATCTTGTCGAGCAGCCGGGCGAGCGTGATCGGCATGATCTCGATCAGGTCGGCCAGTTTGTTCTGGCGGATGCCTTCATGCCGGGAAAGATAGGCCAGCACCTGCCACTGGGCGCGGGTCAGCCCCGACGCCCGCGACCGCTGTTCGAACCGCTTTCGAAGCAGACGCGCGACATCGTGCAGCACGAAGCTGATGTTGGGTGACGATGGCATGGGAGGGGCTGGTTTTCTGAATGCGACTTTTAGTGAGCATGCTTATTATCATCATGCACATAATCCTGCTGGACGCGGCACACAAGACGCACTAAGTCCGGAAAAATGTCGCACGCGCTTGCGGCGCCCCACAAGGGTCGAGCAACAGGCCGTTGCCGGACGAGGATTTGATGATGAATTGGCTCAAGATCGCGACCGTGGCGGCTCTCGTGGGATGGCCCGGCATTGCACTCGCAAGGGAGGCGGTAAGCTGCGGCGGCGCCGCCATGCTGGGTGGGGCGCAATTGAACTGCAGCCACGTCGAACCCCAGGCGCCGCCTCAGTTTTGCACGTTTAGCTGGGCTCTGCACACGTCGGCCGGCGATCAGAAAATCGTCGAAGGCACCTTCATGTTGCCGTCCGGAGCTTCGAACGTCACCGTCTACCAGGGCAGCGGTTTCGACAGTGCGCTGTCCGATCCGATCGTGATCTGCCGCGGCAACAAATGAGCAACGCCACCACGCAAGACTCGCTCGCCGGCCGATTGGTGCTATAGGGCGGATCACGCTATTTTGAACCGGCGCATGCAAACTTCGCCTGTGCCTGATGGCCAATCACCCGACGGACATCGACATGGACGGACCCAACCCTGACATCAAGCACCCGATCCCGATGCACACCCGCGTCGGCTTCCTCAAGGGATTGGTGAGCGCGCCGAACATCGAGATCGGCGATTACACCTATTACGACGATCCGGACGGGCCGGACAAATTCGCCGAGAAATGCGTGCTGCATTATTATCCGTTCATTGGCGACAAGCTCATCATCGGCAGGTTCTGCGCCATCGCCGAGGGCGCGCGCTTCATCATGAACGGCGCCAATCACGCCATGTCAGGCTTTTCCACCTATCCGTTCAATATTTTCGGCCATGGCTGGGAAAAGGGTTTTGACCCGGCGACATGGTCGAAGGAAGTGCGCGGCGACACCGTGCTCGGCAACGATGTCTGGATCGGCATGGAGGCGGTGATCCTGCCCGGCGTGACGATCGGCCATGGCGCCATCATTGCCGCGAAATCGGTGGTGACGCATGACGTGCCGCCCTATGCGATTGTCGCCGGCAACCCGGCCAAAATGGTGAACACGCGTTTCGACGACAGGACGATCAGGCGGCTGCTGGCGGTGGCGTGGTGGGACTGGCCGGTGGACAAGATCAGCCGCAACCTCGATGCTATCCGGGGTGCCGATATTTCTCTTCTGGAGGCAGCAGCTTGAACGCTCCGAACAACACAGTGATCGGCACCGAACTGTTTACGCGTGGGTGGATATTCATCCGCGGCGTGCCGGCGATGAAGTTCCTGCCGCCGGAAGGGCCGCCGGAAATCGCCTTTGCCGGCCGCTCGAATGTTGGCAAGTCGTCGCTGATCAATGCGCTGGTCAACCAGAAGGGGCTGGCGCGCACCTCCAACACGCCGGGGCGCACGCAGGAGCTCAACTATTTCGTGCCGGATGGATTTTCGGGCGAGGGTGCCGACCTGCCGCCCCTGGCGCTGGTCGACATGCCGGGCTACGGCTACGCCACCGCGCCGAAGGAGAAGGTCGACGAGTGGACCAAGCTGGTCTTCGACTATCTCAAGGGCCGCGTCACGCTGAAGCGGGTCTATGTCCTGATCGACGCCCGCCACGGCATCAAGGCCAAGGACGACGAAGTGCTGTCGCTGCTCGACAAGGCGGCGGTGTCCTACCAGATCGTGCTGACCAAGACCGACAAGATCAAGGCTGCCGGCGTGCCGCGGCTGATCGAAGAGACGTTGGCAAAGATCAAGAAACGGCCGGCGGCGTTTCCGTTCGTCCTGGCGACGTCTTCGGAAAAGGCCGAGGGCCTTTTGGAATTGCAGGCCGCGATCGTGCTCGCCGCGAATGGCGGCTAATGCATATCGCTCTACGGCTTTGCTTCGATTGCAATCATCTGGTGGCTTTCCTCCTCGAAGAGCCTTTCGGTGCCGTAAGTCTTGAGGAACATGCCGACGCCTGACCTGACGATATGGTCGATTTCATCCTGGCTCGGGGCTTTGGTGCGGTAGGCGAAGATGCACTGGCGGAAGAGGCCAGCCAGGCACAGGTCGGTGAACTGATAGGCGGCAAGATCGACATCGTCGATCCGCAGCAGGCCGCGCTCAATGGCGGCATTGAAAAAGACCATCATCTTGTCGTGGCCGCGTTTCGGCCCGCGTTCGTAAAAACGCGCGCCAAGTTCGGGAATCCGGTCGGACGCGCCGATCACCGTGCGCTGCGCCTGGATGACCCTGGCCGACGTGATCTTGAGGGACAGCACCTTGCCGAACTTGACTAGCGTCTCTCGCAGGTCGTCGGCGTTATCAAGCACATCGTACATATTCTTGAAGATCGTGCCGCGCTCTTCCTCGATCAGCGCCTCGAACAGCTCTTCCTTGTTGGCGAAGTAGACATAGATCGTGCCCTTGGAGACACCGGCTTCGCGCGTGATGTCGTTCATGGAGGCGGCTTCGAAGCCCTTGTCGATGAAGACACGACGCGCGCCCTCGATGATCTGGCCGCGCTTGACCGGATCCTGCCCCGCTGCCGGTCGGCCGCGGCGCAGATTGTCCAGCAGGTCGCCGCACTGGTCGGTTTCGACGTTGGACGGAGTCTCGGCCATAAAAGTCACACCTCGAAAATAATTCGAACCAGTCGGTTCGATTGCCCTTGATATGGTCCTCTTTACGCGCTATGTCAACGGCCGGATCGAACCGAACGGTTCAGTATTATAATATTACAATCTTAGAGAGATGTCATGTCCTCGAACGCGTCGACCACCGCCGAAGTCCGCCCTTTCCCCAATGCCAAGGTCGCCCCGGCGACGGAAGCACCGGAAGTGCCCATCCAGCCTGCCGTCGGCACGCCGGTGGAAGCACCCGCCAAGAAGAAGCGCTCGGTGCGCTCCTTGCTGTTGCCGATCATCGGCGTTGCCTTGCTGAGCGCCGGCGCCTGGTACGGCTACAATTACTGGACCACGGGCCGCTTCATGATCTCGACGGACGACGCCTATGTCCAGGCCGACATGGCGTTCATCTCGCCCAAGATTTCAGGCTATGTCGATCAGGTCAAGGTGAGCGAGAATCAGTCGGTCAAGGCTGGCGACCCGTTGCTCGTCGTCGATGACGGCGACTACAGAATAGCCGTTGCCCAGGCCGAGGCGCAGATCGCCACCTTGAGCAAGACGCTCGACCGTATCGACGCCCAGACGCAAGCGGCGCGCGCCGCGCTGCAGCAGGCGCAGGCACAGAAGGTCGCTGACCAGGCCGCCGCCGACAATGCGGCGAAGGTGGCGGCACGCGCCACGCAACTGCTCAAGACGCATGTCGGCACGCAGGCACAGCTGGACGATGCCCAGACGGCGGTCCAGCAGGCCAATGCCGCCCTTGTCGGCGCCGACGCGCAGATCGCCGCGGCACAGGCCAATATCGGTGTGTTGCAGGCGCAGCGCGCCGAATCGGCAAGCACGCTGGCTTCCTTGCAACTCAGCCGGGACAAGGCCGCGCGCGATCTTTCCTTCACCGTGCTCAAGGCGCCTTATGACGGCGTCGTCGGCAACCGCTCGGTGGAGCAGGGCGATCTCGTCAGCCCCGGCCAGAAGCTCGCCGTCATCGTGCCGATGGACAAGCTCTACATCGTCGCCAACTTCAAGGAGACGCAGCTTGCCCGGCTGGTTCCCGGCGAGAAGGTCAAGATCTCGGTCGATGCGACCGACGGCCAGGATTTCGAGGGAACCGTCTCGTCGCTGGCACCGGCTTCGGGTGCGGTGTTCTCGCTGCTGCCGCCCGAAAACGCCACCGGCAATTTCACCAAGGTCGTGCAGCGCGTTCCGGTCCGCATCGATGTGCCGGCCGACGTGCTGAAGAGCGGCAGGCTGCGCGCCGGCTTGAGTGTCGTCGTCGCCGTCGACAGCCGTACCGCGCCTACGGCCTCGAACTGAGCGGCCGCCGGGGAGCAATGCCATGGCCACCGCAACCCTGACAGCAGGAGCGCCGCCGGCGAGGCCGGCCGTGCCTGACACCATCTCGACGCGGCGCGTCATCGCCTTCCTGGCGATGGTGTTCGGCATGTTCATGGCCATCCTGGACATCCAGATCGTCTCGGCCTCGCTGGCCGAGATTCAGGCTGGCCTGAGCGCCAGTTCCGATGAGATCCCGTGGGTGCAGACCGCCTATTTGATCGCCGAGGTGGTGATGATCCCGTTGTCGGGATTCCTCAGCCGGATGCTGTCGACACGCGTGCTGTTCACGATCTCGGCGGCCGGCTTCACCGCGGCCAGCGCGCTGGCCGCGACCGCCACCAACATCGACCAGATGATCGTCTACCGTGCCGTCCAGGGCTTCATCGGCGGTGGCATGATCCCGAGCGTCTTTGCGGCTGCCTTCACCATCTTCCCGCCGTCGCGTCGCGCCGTGGTCTCGCCGATGATCGGCCTTGTGGCGACGCTGGCGCCGACCATCGGCCCGACCGTTGGCGGCTATATCAGCCATGCCATGTCCTGGCATTGGCTGTTCCTCATCAATGTCGTGCCCGGCATCCTGGTGACGACGGCGGCCTGGACGCTGATCGACTTCGACAAGCCCAATCTCAAGCTGTTCAGCAAGTTCGACTGGTGGGGCCTCGCTGGCATGGCCGCCTTCCTGGGCTGCATGGAGTATGTGCTCGAGGAAGGCCCGAACAACGACTGGCTGCAGGACCAGGGCGTATTCATCTGCGCCATCGTCATGACCGTGGGCGCCGTGCTCTTCTTCTGGCGTGTGTTCACCGCCGAGGAGCCGATCGTCGACCTGAAGGCATTCACCAACGTCAACTTTGCCTTCGGCTCACTGTTCTCATTCGTCATCGGCATCGGCCTCTATGGCCTGACCTATCTTTATCCGGTGTTCCTCGGGCGCATCCGCGGCTACGATTCGATGATGATCGGCGAGGCGCTGTTCGTCAGCGGGCTGGCGATGTTCGTCACCGCGCCGGTCTCGGGCATCCTGTCGAGCAAGATGGACCCGCGCCTGATGATGATGGTCGGCTTCTTCGGCTTCGCCACCGGAACCTGGTGGATGACGCATCTGACCGCCGACTGGGATTTTTATGAGCTGCTCATTCCACAGATCCTGCGCGGCTGTTCGATGATGCTGTGCATGGTGCCGATCAACAACCTGGCACTCGGCACCTTGCCGCCAGACCGCTTGAAGAATGCGTCCGGCCTGTTCAATCTCACCCGCAACCTCGGCGGCGCCATCGGCCTAGCCGTCATCAACACCGTGCTGATCGACCGCAACGCGTTCCACTACGCCAGGCTCTCCGAGCACGTGCAGTGGGGCAGTGCCGCCGCGCAGCAAAAGCTGCAGAACATGACGCTCAATTTCGAGCAGACCGCCGGCCTCGATGCGACCAGCGCGGCGATCTCCAAGCTGTCGGGCATGGTGCAACAACAGGCCGCGCTGCTGTCCTTCATGGACGTGTTCTTCCTGCTGACGGTGCTGTTTGCGACGCTCGGGCTGTTCACCATGCTGATCCGCAAGCCGGCCGCGGCCGTCGGCGGCGGCGGCGGCGGCCACTGATACCAAACGTGGACAGCAGTTTCGGGAAGCTCCTCCAGTCCACGCCCGAAAAGCTCTGACCGCGCAAAAAAACTCCGGGCCGCAAGCCCGGAGTTTTTTCGTATTCGGATTGGAGCACCGGAATTGCGTCAAAAAGAGATATGTCAGGCCGTGGCGGGCTTGAAGGTCAGCGCCACGCCGTTGATGCAGTGCCGCAGGCCGGTCGGCGCCGGGCCGTCATCGAAGACGTGGCCGAGATGGCCGCCGCAACGGCGGCAATGTGCCTCGGTGCGGGTCATGCCGAGCGACCTGTCCACGGTCGTGCCGATGGCCTTGGGAATCTCCTGCCAGAAGCTTGGCCAGCCGGTGCCGGAATCGAATTTCGTCTTGGACGGATAGACCGGCAGGTCGCAGCCGGCACAGGCAAAGATGCCCTTGCGGTGTTCGTTGAGCAGCGGGCTGGTGCCGGGATATTCCGTGCCTTCCTTGCGCAGCACGTCGAAGGCGGCCGGCGACAGGATGGCTTTCCACTCGGCATCGGTCTTGGTGACCTCGAAGGTTTCGGCAGCCTGTGCGGGCTGTGGTTTGCCCATGCGCAGCATCGTTGCGGCAGCCCCGGCGACGCCGATGGCGGCGGCACCGCTCAAAAGAAAGTCGCGACGGTTCATGACCAGTTCCTCCTGTCGTCTCTTTTGCCAAACTATACCGCCATGCGGAAATCAAAAGCCGGTGACGGTGGCCCTCGAACGAACACTCCGCGCCGTTCCACATCTGAACGTGGGCGGCGCGGAGTGCGCGGGCCGGTTGCTGGTCACGGGAGCGAGACCATGCAATCGACGGAGAGCCCTTGCTGCAATTTCGTCGGCAGCAGGCCCCTTGTTACATCTTCGGCAAAAGAACCTTGTCGATGACGTGGATGACGCCATTGGACTGTTCGACATCGGCGATCGTCACATTGGCGACGTTGCCGTTTTCGTCGGTGACGGTGACCTTGCCGCCCTCGGCCTTGAGCGACAGTTCGCAGCCCCCAACCGTCTTGACCTTGTGGGTGCCGCCATCTGCCTTGGCCATCGAGGCGACGTCCGCCCCCATCGCCTTGGCGCCGATGACATGGCAGGTCAGGATCTTGGTGAGCTTGTCCTTGTTCTCGGGCTTGAGCAGCATTTCGACCGTGCCGGCCGGCAGCGCGGCAAAGGCCTCGTTGGTCGGCGCGAACACCGTGAACGGACCGGTGCCCTGCAGCGTGTCGACAAGGCCGGCCGCCTTGACGGCGGCGACCAGGGTCGTGTGGTCCTTCGAATTGACGGCGTTCTCGACGATGTTCTTGCTGGCAAACATGGCAGCGCCGCCAACCATCGGGTTTTCGGCATAGGCCGCAGTGGCAAGAGCCGAAACAGCGATCGCGCTGGCAAGCAAAAGGGTGGCGTATTTACGCATGATGTCAAACTCCTCGGGTTTTTCTCTTCCCATCCTTGGGGACGCGAGGAGATACGGGTTACAAATGCGGGAGTTTCAGAAACATCGGGATTTTTTAATTTTATTTGCACCGCAGGGTGATTTTCAAACAATACGTTTTGTCCACTCACCGACGCGGTTAGACATCATATGCGAAAAATACACTGAAAGTCTTCTATGTCAGCGATAAAGCCGGTCAGATGCTCTTCAGGTCGCCCGCCGCGACCACCGGTCCGGTCGGCTGGCCGGTCGGCGAACCGCCTGCCGGCTCGAGGCTGACGGCGAGCACCGCGCCCTGGGCGAGCTTCTGCTGGGCAGCCGGCGAGACGACAATATGCGCAGTCGCGCCGGCCGGGATGACGCCCATCGAGACCGGCGGGTTCTTGCCTTCGATCATCCACAGCTCGAAGTCCTTGCCGGCGGCGCGCTCGCCGGAGACATGCGACAGGCCGACCTCGTGGTGCGCGGCGTCATAGACGGCGAGATATTTGACATCGCTGCCATCGGCGGCCAGCGAGGCGACGAGGCGCGCCTGCGGCTGCTCGACCGGCGGGTTGAGGGTGGGCACGGCGATGTAGATCGCAAGCGCGGCGACCGCCGCAGCAGTGAGGCCGCGCCAGAAGGCCAGGCTGGACCACAGCCCGCCGCGCGATTCGGTGGGCGTGGTCACGGCCGCGGTGGACGTGAACAGGCGGCGATCGATCGCAGCCTTGACCGAAGCCGGCGGCTCGATTTCCGGGTAGGCGGCGGCCAGCGGCGAGAACGAGACCTCCCAGCTGTCGACAAGACGGGCGAACCCGGTCTCCGCATCGATGCGCCTGGACGCGATCTGCCGCTCCTCCGCCGGCAGCACGCCGAGAACGTATTCGGCGGCGAGCAGGTCGTCGCCTCCACGTTCCGGTCCGTTGTCTTCCGCCAGCGTCATCTTTCCAGACATTCTCTGAGTTTCAACAGGCTGCGGCGCAGCCAGGTACGCATCGTGTTCAACGGCACGCCATGGCGCTCCGCCAGTTCGGCGTAGCTCTCGCCCTTGAGATAGGCGCCCCGGACGGCCGCCGCCCGGTCCTTTTCCAGCTCGTCGAGACAATGGTGGATGCGTTCGGTTTCACCGCCCGCCACCACCATCGCTTCGGGCCCTGGCGCCGGATCTGCCACATCGAGCGCGGCATCGATATCGACGGCGGGCCTGCGTCGCGCCCTGATGCGATCGATCGCGTGGTTGCGCGCGATCGCCACCAGCCAGGAGATCGGGCTCAGATCGGAGACGGCAAAGCGGTCCGCCTTTGTCCAGATCTTGACGAAGACTTCCTGCAGGGCTTCTTCCGCATCTCCCCGATCGTTCAATACACGAAGGCAGACGCCAAAAAGTTTCGCGCTGGTCTGCCGGTAGAGCAGATCGAATGCGGCCCGATCCTTCATCGAAGTCCGGACGATCAGCTTGGTGATGTCCTGCGGCGTCATGCAGGCAAATTGGGCGATTGCAATGTATTTGCAACGGCGGAAATTGTCTTGTGTGCACGCCAAACCTTGCCGCATTGCCAACTCCCGATCCGCACCTCGATTGCCAATGAAACCGCCACTGGCTAGCTTGCCTTCCCATGGTTGGGGGAACGCGCATGTCGGTTGAACACACACTGTGGGCGCAGGACGCGACCGCCCTTGCCGATCTGGTCCGCAAGGGTGAGGTTTCGCCGGTCGAACTGACCGAAGCGGCGATCGCCCGCGCCGAGGCCACCCGTCCCGATATCAACGCCACGGCCGAGCCGCTCTATGAGGCCGCACGGGCGAGGGCGAAGACTGTCGACCGTTCGCTGCCGCTGGCCGGCGTTCCCTTCGCCATCAAGGACCTCGGCATCGCCATCAAGGGCGTGCCGACGCATGGCGGCAGCCGCATTCCGGCGTGGGTGGCCGATGTCAATTCCGTGCTGACCGAGCGCTATCTCGCCGCCGGGCTCATTCCGATCGTCACGTCGACGTCGCCGGAACACGGGCTGCGGCTGATGACCGAATCCAAGGCCTTCGGTATCACCCGCAATCCCTGGAACACCGGCCATACCAGCGGCGGCTCTTCCGGTGGCGCGGCAGCGCTGGTCGCTGCCGGCGTGGTGCCGGTGGCGCATGCCTCGGATGGCGGCGGCTCGATCAGGGTGCCTGCCGCCTGCACCGGGCTTGTCGGCCTGAAGACGTCGCGCGGCCGCATACCGCTCACGCCACTGGTGAGCGAGGGCTGGTACGGCATGGTGGTCGATCATGCGCTCACTCGTTCGGTGCGCGATTGCGCACTCCTGCTCGACCTCACCCACGGCCCCGACCTTTTGTCGCCCTATGCCGCGCCGCCACCGAAAAGCAGCTTCGCTGCTGCCGCCGCGCGCGATCCCGGCAAGCTCAGGCTGGCCGTATACCGCAGATCGCCGCTTGGCCTGCCGGTCTCGGCCGAGACGCTTGCCGCGCTCGACACGGCGGTGGCGATCGCCCGCGAGGGCGGCCACACGGTCGAGGACATCGACCTGCCCTTTATCGGGCGCGATTTCTTCGCCGACTTTGCCAGCAGCGTCGCCTCGGCTGTCGCCGGCACGATGCGGGCCGAGGCGCTGCGTGTCGGCCGCTCCGTGCTGGGCGACATCGAGCGCGCGACGCGCGTGCTTGCCCGCTTCGGCGAAGTGGTGTCGGCGGGCGAGACCTATGCCGGCCTGCAGCGGCTGCATGCCACCTCGAGACAGCTGGTCCAGGAGACCGCGCAATATGATGCCGTGCTGATGCCGATCATTGCCCATCCGCCGCTCGCCTGCGGCGCCATGGATCCGAAAGGCGCCGACGAACTCATCGAAAACCTGCTCGACAAGCTTCACCTCACCGCCTTGCTGAAGCTGAAATCATTGTTCGGCCAGCTGATGGACAAAAGCCTCTGTTTCACCCATTGGCCGGCGATCCAGAATGTCAGCGGCCAGCCATCGATCGCGCTACCCGTCCATGTTACCGATGCCGGCCTGCCGCTCGGCATCCAGGCCGCCGGCCGTCCGGGCGACGAGGAGTCTCTGTTGTCCCTGGCCGCGCAGATGGAGAAAATCTCGGGCTGGCTCAACCGCAGGGCGCCGCTCAAGGTGCCGTCGCGATGACGACGTCGTGAGCCCGGCGAATATGACAGCAAAGACATTTGCGGGCAGCGCCAATTCCCGCTAAGACGCCGCGTCCTTTCCTGATGCATGTCGCCCAAAAGTGCCCAGCGGTTTTGGGATCACGACATGCATAAAACCAAAGCCAGGGAACCAAGCCGATGACGGAAATCACCGCCACCGCCGAAATGCAGGCCGCCCTGCTTTCGCGGGCGCTGCCCTACATGCAGCGCTACGAGAACAAGACCGTCGTGGTGAAGTATGGCGGCCACGCCATGGGCGATATCGAGCTCGGCAAGGCCTTCGCCCGCGACATCGCGCTCTTGAAGCAATCCGGCGTCAACCCGATCGTCGTCCATGGCGGCGGCCCGCAGATCGGCGCCATGCTGGCCAAGATGGGCATCGAATCCAAGTTCGAGGGCGGCCTGCGCGTCACCGACCAGAAGACGGTCGAGATCGTCGAGATGGTGCTGGCCGGCTCGATCAACAAGGAGATCGTGGCGCTGATCAACGCCGAGGGCGAATGGGCGATCGGCCTGTGCGGCAAGGACGGCAACATGGTCTTCGCCGAAAAGGCGCGCAAGACGATGATCGATCCGGACTCCAACATCGAACGCGTGCTCGATCTGGGCTTCGTCGGCGAGCCAGTCGAGGTCGACCGTACCTTGCTCGACCTTCTGGCGCGCTCCGAAATGATCCCGGTGCTGGCGCCGGTGGCACCCGGCCGCGATGGCCACACCTACAACATCAACGCCGACACTTTCGCTGGCGCCATTGCCGGCGCCTGCCAGGCAACGCGCCTGCTGTTCCTCACCGACGTGCCCGGCGTGCTCGACAAGAACAAGAAGCTGATCGACGAACTGACCGTGGCCGAGGCCAAGGCGCTGATCAAGGACGGCACTGTCTCGGGCGGCATGATCCCCAAGGTCGAGACCTGCATCGAGGCGATCGAGCGCGGCGTCGAAGGCGTCGTCATCCTCAACGGCAAGACGCCGCATTCGGTGCTGCTCGAACTGTTCACCGAACACGGCGCCGGCACGCTGATCGTGCCCTGAGCGGCAAACGGGGGCGAACTGCAGCGCTGGGCTTAAGCCGCCATCGCCTGCGGCAGGTCGCGCATGCGGGTGAACTGAGCAGGAATAGTGGGACCTAGCCCCGTTTCCACCATCGTATACCCTGAATCCATTTGTAGGTTCAGCTTGGCCTTGACCGGCAAGATCCATTCGAACGGTCGCGCGACCCCGCCAACTACGCTCCGGACGTTTGGCGGCATGCGCACCTTGACGTCCACAATGGCGAGGCCGTTACCTTCCGGCGCAGTCGTAACCGTTCCGTCATAAAGCGCGCCGGCTTCATCAAAGCCAAATGCAATGCCATCGACCAGGGTCAAAGTGGCATGGCCCTGACCAGCGGAGCCGGTGAAGTGAATAAGATACATTCCATTTCTCATTGCAGGTTTTCCTTTTTTCAGTTGCAGGAGTTCAGCTTCTCGAGCCGCGGGAGGAAGTCTCATGAAGAGTCCGACGAACGCGTCGACTGGACCGGGAATACTCCGCGTTTCCGACAGCCACTGTGAAACAGCACCTACGGAAACGCCTACCAACTGAGCGAACTCGCCTTGGCTAAGGCGAAGTTCGTTGATGACATTTTTCAGCTCCGACCCATTCATTGAAATCTCCTTGATGCTCAACGATGAGTAGTATATTATACTCAATGTAAAGAATCAAGGCTTCAAACCTCTCAATCGCCATTCCAGTTTAATCCCCGCTTGTCCGGCTGATCGGGTCGCACCGGGTGTTTGTGTTGATCGACCCTGAATGCGATCGAAGCCAATGTTTTGAACTGTTCACCGAACACGGTGCCGGCATGCTGATCGTGCCCTGAGCAATGTTGGCTGAAACGCGTTTAGGCGCTTCGCGAAAGCCTGACGGCTGACTCGGCTAGCTTGCGCACCGGGCGTTGAAACACCATCGATTCCTCCTCGGCGTCTTGCGGCTCGCCCCAGAATTCGGCAAGCGTCGGCCCGTCCTTCACCCGGCCGTCGCGGGCCAGAAAACCCCAGACTTCGCGGAACCAGACGCGGCGGCCCATCTGCGTGTACCAGCGCATCGAGTGCCGCTGCTCGGGATCCTTGTGGAACAGGATGCGGGCCAGCGCCTTCGGCCGCGATTGCACCGCCAGTTCGATCAGCTTGACGCTGAAGAACAGCATCCACGGCTTCAGCCGCGTCATCTCAAGCACCTGGTGCTTGTAGTCCCACAGGCGTGCGTCCTTTTGGATCACCTTGCGGTCCCGCGCGATCCTGAAGAACGGCGTCCAGCGATGCGGCGTCACATAGAGCGCCTGGATCTGGTCCGGATCGTAGGTGACGAGCTGGCGGAAGCCGCGCCACAGATCGCGAAACCCTTCATCCTCGAAGCCGGCCACCCAGGTCGCCATCGACAGGATGCCATGGACGCGCAGCAGCCTTATCGCCTCGCGGTCGGATGAGGTGCTGCCGCCCTTGCGGATCAATTGAAGCGTCTGCTCGTCGGTGTTTTCCATGCCGAGCAGCCAGCGGATGACGCCAGCCTTGCGGTAGAGGTGCAGGATGTCGGCATCGCGCACGATGTCGTCGGCGCGGGTCGAGCCGACGATCAGCACCGGCACGTTCTGCGCAATCATGGCGTCGAGAAAGGCGCGCCAGGCCTTCTTCGAAACCGTCGGGTTCTCGTCGGCAAGGTTGATCAGCTCGACGCCGTGTTGGCGATGCAGCCAGGCGATCTCCCGGGCGAATTTCACCGGATCGCGATGCCGCCAGCGGGTCCAGAAGCCGCGCTGGCCGCAATAGTTGCACAGATGCGGGCAGCCGCGCGAAAACTGCATCACCACGGCACGCTTGCCGCCCCAATAGCTGTATTGGCCATGGTCGATCAACTCCCAGCCGACGCGGTAGGCGTCGAGATCGGCGATGGTCATCGCCGGCTGCGTGGCGAAGGGGCGGCGCAGGTCGTCGCGAAAGGCGATGCCGGCCACGCTCGCCGGCGGCTGGTGCATTTCCAGTGCCTCGACCAGGGCGACGACGGTCGCCTCACCCTCGCCGCATACGATGAAGTCGAAGACATCGGTTGCGGCCAGGATGTCGCGCCAGTGATAGGTCGGAAAGACGCCGCCATAGATGATGATGGTCGCCGGCTCGCGCTGCTTGATCATGCGCGCGATCAGCAGGGCGGTCGGGTGCGCCGAGGTCGAGCCGGAATGGCCGATCAGGACGAAATCGGGTTGATCGTCGAGCACGTCGCGCACCACCCTGTCGAGCGGCATCGGCCCAAACTCGGCGTCGACGAGCCGCACCGCATGGCCTGCATCGAGCAAGGGGCCGCCCAGCGCCAGCAGGCCAAGCGGCGGCAGATGGTCGTCCGGCACGCGGCTGCCGATGGCCGTGTGCGGCGGATTGATCAGGACGATTTTCATGGCGGACCCCTTGGCAGTTGGTCCGCGCATGCTGGCCGGCGATATCGACGCCCGCTTGGCCCGTTTCAGCAGTTTGCGTGCAGCTTTCCCGCAGGAATGCCGAAGGGAGACGAAGTCACCGCCTGAGATGCCCAAGCGGCACGTGGCCGGGTCCCTTGATATTCTGCAGCACCAGCTGGGTGTGGACGTCGCGCACGCCGTCGAGCCGCATCAGCCGGTGCATGACGAAAGCATTGAGCTCGTCGACCGACGGCACCATGACATGCAGCAGGAAATCGTGGTCGCCGGTCATCGTCCAGCATGACGATACCTCGTCCATGCGCTGCACGGCGGCGATGAAGCTTTCGGGCGAGCCGTCGCTGTGGCTGACAAGGCGCACCTGGATGAACACCTCGACCATCAGGCCGACCGCGCGGCGGCTGATCACCGCGGCAAAACCCTTGATGATACCGGCCTCCTGTAGCGCCTCGAAACGTCGGGCGCATGGGGTCGTCGACAGCCCGATCTCTTGCGCCAGCTCGGACACCGGCTTGCGCCCGTCGCCCTGCAAGACCTCGAGCATCTTGATCTCGAACTCATCGAATTGAGGCATTTTCACTCCATGAAAGCGTTTCTGGAGTGAATGTTATCCCGATTATCGCGCTCGAGCCATCATCAAAACCGATTTGCCTCGGCAGATCCGGTTATCCTTTCGGCACGTCCGCCATTCATGACTTGCAGGGAGAAGAACCATGACGACGATGAGCGTTGCCGAATATGCCCGCGACTGCGCGGCGCAAGGGTTGCGTGGTGACTATTCGGTTTGCCGTGCCGATTTCACCGTAGCGCAGGGTTACGATTACAGCACCGAGGAGCAGGCGGTGTGGCGCACGCTGTGCGACCGCCAGACCAAGCTGACGCGCAAACTCGCCCACCACTCCTATCTCGAGGGCGTCGAGAAGCTCGGCCTGCTCGACCGCATCCCCGATTTCGAGGACGTCAGCACCAAGCTGCGCAAGCTGACCGGCTGGGAGATCGTCGCCGTGCCGGGTCTCATTCCCGCCGCACCTTTCTTCGACCATCTCGCCAACCGCCGCTTCCCGGTCACCAACTGGCTGCGGACCAGGCAGGAGCTCGACTACATCGTCGAGCCGGACATGTTCCATGATTTCTTCGGCCACGTACCAGTGCTGTCGCAGCCGGTGTTTGCCGACTTCATGCAGATGTATGGCCGCAAGGCCGGCGACATCATTGCGCTGGGCGGCGACGAGATGATCACCCGGCTCTACTGGTACACGGCCGAATATGGCCTGATGCAGGAGAACGGCCAGCAGCTGAAGGCCTTTGGCGCCGGCCTGATGTCGTCGTTTACCGAGTTGCAGTTCGCCGTCGACGGCAAGGGCGCCCACCACGTGCGGTTCGATCTCGAAACGGTAATGCGCACCGGCTACGAGATCGACAAATTCCAGCGCGCCTATTTCGTGCTGCCGTCGTTCGACGCCTTGCGCGATGCCTTCCAGACCGCCGATTTCGAGGCGATCGTCGCGCGCCACAAGGGCCAGCCGGCGCTCGACCCGGCGACGGTCTAAACAATTCCGGGAGAATTGTTTCGGCCGGGAACGACTTGCATGAAACACAAAGCGCGTCGCATGAATCCGTGTTGACGCGACGCGCTTTGGACGCTTTGATCCCGCTGGGCTATTGCATGGCGGCTGGGTTCATCCACAGGAACTCCCAGACGTTGCCGTCGGGGTCCTCGATGTGGCGGTTGAACATGAAGCCGAGGTCCTGCGCAGGGTTGGGATCTGCGCGGCCGCCTGCCGCCACGCCCTTCTCGATTGTCGCATTGACCTCGTCCTTGCTGCCTGCGGTGAGTGCGATCAGCATCTGGCTGTCACGCCTGGCGTCCCCGATCTGACGCGTTGTGAACTGGCCATAGTGCTCGTGCGTCAGCAGCATCACCCCAATCGAGTCGCAGAACATGATCGAACTGGCCTGGTCGTTCGAGAACTGCGGATTTAGTGTGCCGCCGATCGCGAGATAAAACTTGGTCGCTGCCTGCAGATCGCGCACCGGCAGATTTATGAAGATCATCTTGGTCATCGGTTTAAGCCTTGCCTTCGTTGACAGGTACTAGTCAGTCCAGTACCGTTTGCATCACTATCATGAGGGAACGGTACCGTCTAGTACTGGTCAGGAGGTCGCCATGAAAATCGACGGTGAGACGAGATCGGCACGCAAGGATCGTGAAATCATCCAGGCGGCCACGGCGGCGTTCATCGGCAAGGGTTATGACGGGACCAGCATGGAGGAAATCGCCACCAGGGCGGGGGCCTCCAAGCAGACCGTCTACAAGCATTTCACCGACAAGGAGACGCTGTTCGGCGAAGTCGTTCTTGCAACCGCTACCCAGGCTAACGATGTCATCGAGTCCGTGACGACGTTGCTTTCCGAGGCGAAATTCATGGAAGGTGGCCTGCAGCAGCTCGCTCGGTGTTTGATAACGACGCTCATGGATGAAGAGTTGTTGAAGCTGCGGCGCTTGATCATCGCCAATGCGGATCGAATGCCGCAGCTTGGCCGCAGTTGGTACGAAAAGGGCTTCGAGCGCATGCTTGGCTCAATGGCTTCCTGCTTTCAAAAGCTCACCAGTCGAGGGCTGATACAAACCAGTGACCCCTATCTGGCAGCCAGCCACTTCTTTGGGATGCTTCTTTGGATCCCCATGAATGAAGCCATGTTCACGGGAAGCAACCGGCGCTCCAAGGCCGAACTGGAACGGCACGCGGATGCCTCAGTGGGGGCGTTTCTTGTCGCCTATGGGGTCCAGCCGAAATAGTCCCGTTGCCTGCCGACATTCGCAGTAACGCCGCCAACACATCGCACCCCTATCGCCCAGGGTTGTCCGACCCCTCGGCCTTCAGCCGCGCCAGTTGGGCACGCTGCAGGTCGAGTGCGGCGTTGACGAAGCGCGAAATGGTCGCTAGCTCAGCGTCGCTGAAGGTGGCGATCACCTTCTCGCCCTCCTTGGCGATGGCGCCGTAGTAGCGCGCCGACAGGTCCCGCGTGGCCTCGGTCGCCTCTATCACCACCTTGCGCCTGTCCTCGAGACTGCGGGTGCGTGTCAGCAGGCCGCGCGCTTCCAGCCGGTCGATCAGCGCTGTGACAGCGGCCGGCGTCAGCCCGGTTGCGGTGGCGATCGCGCCGGCCGATTGCGGGCCGCCATGGAGCAGCCCGATGCAATGCCGTTCCGCCATGTTGAGCCCCAGCCTCAGCCCCACCGCCTCATCATAGGCCTGCGTCGCGTCCTGCCATTGCATGATGGCAAGGCCGATCGCCGTCGTCATTTCGACCCAATTCCCACTTGACGAATTTATTTCGATCATCTAACTATCAATATGCCTAACATTTAGACCATCTCAACAATATGCGGTTGCAGCGCCCACAAGGCAAGAGCCAACCGCCATCATGGAGTGAAAAAATGAGCTTGATTCAACAGCGTACGCCCCTCTCGCATGAGGAAGAGTTCAAATATGCCAAGCTCGCCATGGAATGGTACGGATGGGGGTCCCCCATCGGCCTGGGCATTTTGCTCGTGGCGCTGGCCGCTGCCGCGGTTCTGGTGCGCATCGCCGTCTACGGCTTCTGAGATATGCCGAACATTAGCCGGCGCCATCACTGGCGCCGGCTCCCGTGGAACCGTCAGACGGCGACCACCTTGGCAAGATGGTCACCCAGCCGGCAGGCCAGCGCGGTGATCGTCGTCGTCGGATTGCATTCGCCCGACGTGCAGAACACCGAGGAGCCGCCGACATAGAGATTGTCCATGCCGTGCACCTTGCAGTTGGCGTCGACAACGCTCTTGGTGACGTCGGTGCCCATCCGCGTGCCACCCATATGGTGATGGCCCGCCGTCTCGTCGTTGGTCGGGTAGTCGCCGCCATTGGTGATCCAGTCGGCAATGCGCACCCGGCCGAGATTCTTCTCGATCAGCGTCGTGCCGAATAGCCTAAGCCCTTCGAGAAGGGTGCGGTGTTCCAGCTCCGATTTCTTCCAGTGCAGCTCGATGCGCGGCACGCCGGCATGGTCGACATCGGTCGTCGACAGTTCGATCCGGTTGGAGGCCAGCGGCGCCTGTTCCCAGGCAACATAAAGCTGGGCCGCGCAGCGCAGATTCTGGCTGAGCTTGGCGGACATCCATTCGGCCATGTCGGGCGCCGTGCAGGCGAGGTCGGCGATCAGGCTCTTGACGCCCGGATAGGGCGTCTCGATCAGCCTGATGCCGAAATTCATGATCCGCAGGCGCTCCATGGCGGCAAGCGCCGGCGAGAAGAAGACCTCGTTGACCGCATCGACTTCGAACTCGCCATAGTCGGCCAGGATGGCATTGCCGCCCTCGAAGGTCGGATGCTCCATCCAGTAGCGGCCAAGCGCCGTTGCATTCGGCACGACGCCGCCGTTCGAGCGCTGGTTCGACCACAGAAGCAGGCGCGAATTCTCCAGTCCGCCGGTGCAGACAATGAAATAGTCCGCGCTGAAGGCGCCGGCATCCTGCCCGTTGGACCACAGCCTGGCGCCCGTCACGCGTTTGCCGTCGCCGGCAAGTTCAGTGGCGTAGGTGTTGAGCACGACCGCGACGTTCCTGCTCTTGTCGAGCTCGTCGGCGAATTTTTCGCCGAAGCGCACCGCCGGGCTCTTGATCAGCTGCACCCAGCGAATATCGTCGGAGACCGGCACGTCCGGCCGGAAACCGGGAAGTTCGAGGATATCGTGCACCTCCGGCAGATAGGGTTCGATGTCGGCGCGGCGAATCGGCCAGCCCGTGTCGGGCGCCCAGGCCTTCGGCTCGAAATCCTGCTTGTCGAGCACGCGGCACCAGCCTGCCCAGTGGTTCGAGCTGCCACCCATGAACCGCAGCCGGGTGACGTCGAGATCGAAGTAGAAATCACCGACCGTGGTGCCACGGTAGAAATCCTGCGACTCGTCGCTGAATTCACGCGAGCCGGCCTCCAGCACCACGACCGGAATGCCGGCGGCGCCAAGCTTGCGGGCAATGGTGGTGCCGGCCGGGCCGGAGCCGAGGATGCAGACCTTGGCGGTGAAATTGGCGGCGCGAAACGCATCATAGCTGTCGAAGATCATGCTAGATCGCTCCGCTTCAGGATCCAGCCATTGACCTCCACGATCTCGTTCGGGTTGGCCCGGGTTGGATCAGCATGCGAGGCATCGGCGTCAGGCAGCGTGCGGAACAGGGACAGGGCAGGCAGTGCGATCAGAGCCTGCACGAGCGTGCGGCGGGATATTTTCTTGATGAAGAAACTCATGACTGGTCTCTCGGGTGGGGGCTTCGACGACGCATGGCGTTACCTGAACGACAGGTCCCGGAACGGCACATGCATCGCCGCAGAAGCCAGTATTGTGCCACGCTACCCGCAAAGCAGCGAAAACCGGGTAAACGGCGCAACCGAGTGCGAACAGGGTTAGGATTTCCTTAACGGGCCGGATCCGGTGGATCGGCGACCCGATCACGCCGCCTCGGAAATGTCCGTGTCGAGAATCGTCAGATTGCGGCCCCGGTGCTTCGCCTGGTAGAGGCGCCGGTCGGCCGCGCGCATCAGGTCCGATACGCTGATGTCCTCGCCGCAGACGGTTCCGCCGATGCTGACCGTGAGCGGAACGGTCCGCTCGTCGACGGGCCGGAAGCGGATCAACTCGACTTCGCGGCGAATGCGCTCGGCGACGCGCTTGGCCTCCTGCTCGGTGGCGCCGATCAGGAAGGCGCCGAACTCCTCGCCGCCGATGCGGCCGAGCACATCGCCGCTGCGCACGCCGCGTTCGATCGCGCTGGCGATCAAGAGCAGTGCGTCATCGCCGGTCAGGTGGCCAAAATTGTCGTTGATCCTCTTGAAGTGGTCGGCGTCGATGATCAGCAGCGCCCCGCGATCGGACTTGCGGCGGGAACCATCGAGGGCGGCGAAGAAGTTTTCCCGGTTGAGCATGCCGGTCATGTCGTCGCGGCTCGCCTTGTCCGCCAGGCGACGATGCGCGGCGGCGAGCTGGGCATGGGCTCGGGCAAGGTCGCGATGGGCGCTTTTCAGCCTGTCGCTTTGCCAGAAAGTGCTTGCGCTGGCGACCCAGGCGAGGACGAGCGGACAGAGCGTGGTGGTCAGCCAGATCGTGCGGTTGACCGGAAATCCCATCGCCGGAACGATGATCAGCGTCAAAAGGAGAGAGGCTGCGACAGAGGCAAAAGCAACGGCGGCGGATCTCAAAATTATGCTATTCATCGCTTGCTCCCACAGTCTGCCTCTGTGCCAGCAAGCCCTGAAGGCTACCTTTCCCGGATGCCTAAAATTTGAATGGTGACGCTATTTCCGCGACTCTCCGCGCGCATAAGTTGTGGATAAAGTCACTTTCAGAATGTCCGTTTCATGCCATAAGGAGCGCATGACCACACTGCCTGACCCCGCCCGCTTCGCTCATGTCACCGACTGGGTGTTCGACCTCGACAACACGCTCTATCCGCATCATTCGAATCTGTTCTCGCAGATCGACGTCAAGATGACCGCCTATGTCGGCGAACTGCTGGCATTGCCGCGCGAGGCGGCACGCAAGCTGCAGAAGGAGCTCTATCTCGAATATGGCACGACGCTGAACGGGCTGATGACGCGCCACGGCATCGACCCCGACGATTTCCTCGAGAAGGTGCATGACATCGATTATTCGTGGTTGGTGCCCGATCCCGTTCTCGGCACCGCCATCCGCCAGCTTCCGGGCCGCAAGTTCATCTTCACCAACGGCGACCGCAGGCATGCCGAACGCACCGCGCGCCAACTCGGCATCCTTGATCATTTCGACGACATTTTCGATATCGTCGCCGCCGGGCTCAACCCCAAACCGGCACGCCAGACCTACGAGAAATTCGCCGAACTCCACGCCGTCACCGGCCACAATGCGGTGATGTTCGAGGACCTTGCCCGCAACCTTGCGGTACCGAAGTCGCTGGGCATGACCACGGTGCTCGTCGTGCCGCGCAATTTCGAGCCGACCTTTTCCGAGATATGGGAGCGCGACCCGGCCAACGAGGATGATGTCGATTTCGTCACCGACGACCTCGCCGGCTTCCTGACCGCCATCGTCGAGGTCACCGCCTGAGGTTCATCGGCATTCAGGTGATGCCGAGCCGGCCTGGCCGGAATCTCGGCGAACCCTGACCAGCCTGCCCTCACAGATTGTAGAAGCGGCTGATGATCCCCCAGGCCTCGTCGGCGGTGTCGACGAAATCGATGATGTCCTGGTCGCCGGGGCTGATCGTGCCCTGTTCGGCGAGGAAATCGAGATCGATCGCCCGTTTCCAGAAGGATTTGCCAAACAGGATCACCGGTACGCGCTCCATGCGCCCGGTCTGGATCAGGGTCAGCGTCTCGAAGAACTCGTCCATCGTGCCGAAGCCGCCGGGAAACACCGCGACCGCCTTGGCGCGCATGACGAAATGCATCTTGCGAATGGCGAAATAGTGGAAGTTGAAGCAGAGCTCCGGCGTCACATAGGCGTTCGGCGCCTGCTCGTGCGGCAAGACGATGTTGAGCCCGATCGATGGCGCGCCAACGTCGTCGGCGCCGCGATTGCCGGCTTCCATCACACCGGGCCCGCCGCCTGTCACCACGACATATTCGCGGTAGTATGACGCCGCCGACTGCTGCGAGCACAGCCGCGCGAACTTGCGCGCCTCCTCATAATATTTGCTGTTTTCCTCGAGGTTCTTTTTCTGCGTCTCGTTCTTGGCCGCCCAGGCCTCGCCGCCAGGTTCCGGCAGGCGTGCGCCGCCGAACAGGATCACCGTCGAGCGGATGCCGCGTTCGGCCAGGATCATTTCCGGCTTCAAGAGTTCGAGCTGCAGCCTGACCGCCCGCAATTCGCGCCGTGTCATGAATTCGGGATCGTTCCAGGCGAGCCGATAGGTCTCGGCACGCGTCTGCGGCGTGTCCGGCACGCTCTTCGACCGCTCCAGATCCTCGTCCGAATGCGGCAGCGGCGTCCACCCCGCCTTTTCCATAGGAGTCATAATGGCCTTACCCGTCCAGATTCTTCACTTGCGCCGTCCCATGACGCAGCCGCGATTGACCCTCATTGAGCCTTAACATAAGCAGGTTCCGCGAAAGTGTCCGGCGGTTTTGCGACAAGAACCTGCTACATGCAAAGACCCGGGCAGGCAAAGCCTGCCAGGGGTCCGCGCGACTTCGAACAGGGTAAGGCGCAGCCCCTTAACAGCTTGGTAATGGAGCAAATTCATGTCGAAGCCCGATCTGGGGAGCCTCGAGAAGACCATTGAGAAGGCCTTCGAGGAACGCGACACGATTTCGACGGCGACCCGCGGCGAAACCCGCGACGCCATCCAATCGGCGCTCGACCTGCTCGACCGCGGCACCGTCCGCGTCGCCGAGCGGCAGGCCGACGGCAAATGGCATGTCAACCAGTGGCTGAAGAAGGCCGTGCTGTTATCCTTCCGGCTCAATCCGATGGAGATCATCAAGGGCGGTCCCGGCCAGGCCGTGTGGTGGGACAAGGTGCCGTCGAAGTTCGACGGCTGGAGCGCCGTCGACTTCGAGAAGGCGGGCTTCCGCGCCGTACCGTCGTCGATCGTGCGCCGTTCCGCCTATGTCGCGCCGGGCGCCGTGCTGATGCCGTCCTTCGTCAATGTCGGCGCCTATGTCGACAGCGGCACAATGGTCGATACCTGGGCCTCGGTCGGCTCCTGCGCCCAGATCGGCAAGAACGTGCATCTGTCGGGCGGCGTCGGCATCGGCGGTGTGCTGGAGCCGATGCAGGCCGGCCCGACCATCATCGAGGACAATTGCTTCATCGGCGCGCGCTCGGAAGTGGTCGAGGGCTGCATCGTGCGCGAAGGCTCGGTGCTCGGCATGGGCGTCTTCATCGGCCAGTCGACCAAAATCGTCGACCGCGCCACAGGCGAAGTCTTCTACGGCGAAGTGCCGCCGAATTCCGTCGTTGTCGCCGGGTCGATGCCTGGCAAGCCTTTTCCGAACAACGAGCCTGGCCCGGGTCTTTACTGCGCCGTCATCGTCAAGCGGGTCGACGCCAAGACCCGCTCCAAGACCTCGATCAACGAATTGCTGCGCGATTGATCTTTGCGCAAAGCGAGCGCACCTTCCGCCGGCGCGACAATCCGTCGCGCTGGTTCTACATGGAGGGGTGAAATGGACTGGAAGTATCTGCTCACAAGCTTTGATGGTCGTATCAACCGTGGCAAGTTCTGGGCTGGCATCGGCGTATTCATCGTTATCGGCATCATAGCTTTCATTCTCGATGCGATCCTCGGCACACGTTTCACCACCGCCAGTGGCGCCCAGGTCGGCGTCATCGGCATCCTCTTCGCACTGGCATCGATCTATTTCGCGATTGCTCTCTATGCCAAACGCTGGCACGACCGCAACAAGTCGGGCTGGTGGACGCTGATCGGCCTCGTACCCATTATCGGCGGCATCTGGCTGCTGGTGGAGCTCGGCATTCTCGAAGGCACCAGGGGTGCCAATCAATATGGACCGGACCCGCTTGCCTGACAGATCAGATCTCACCTGGCTTTTCTGCAAAACATCGGGCCGCGTCAGTCGCGCGGCCTATTTTCTTGGCGGGTTGCTCGTCGCCATCATACAGCTCTTTCCGCTCTACCGCTTCACGCTGGTGCCGGAAGGCTCTGCCGAGAGCAACATGTGGTCGTTCATCTTCTTCATCGCCTTCATCGCTTCGCTGTGGTCGAACATCGCGCTGGCGGTCAAGCGGCTGCACGACCTCGACAAGCCGGGCATTGCCGCGCTGATCCTGTTCGTGCCGGTGGTCTCGATCGTCGCCTTCCTTGTGTTATGCCTGTTTCCAGGGCAGCCTGGGCCCAACCGCTATGGCCGGCGCACCAACGAGCCGGAACAATCCTGAGGGCCGATCGGACATGCGCTACCGCACGCTTGATCCGAAACTGATCATCGACACCGCTGAACGGCTGGAGGGCCGCGTCGCCGAGCGCTTTCCCGACGCCGGACTGCGCGGCGTCGCCGCCGAACTGGTGTCGCTGTCACGCGATCTGGCCAAGGCGGCTCAGGCGCTCGAAGCGCCGATCTGGTGGCTGCGCGGGCTCATCATCGCCGCCGTCGTCGCCGGCGCGCTGGTCTTCCTGTTCGTCGGCACCATCCTGCCGCTCATCCACATCTCCCAGGCCGATGATGCGGTTCAGTCGGTGCAAGGCATCGAAGCCACGATCAACATGATGATCCTCGCCGTGCTCGGCTTCCTGGCGCTGGTCCGCACCGAGGAGCGCATCAAGCGCAAGCGGGTGTTTCGCCAACTGCACGGCCTGCGGTCGCTGATCCATGTCATCGACATGCACCAGCTGACCAAGGATCCGGCAGCCCTCTCAGTCAATTTCAAGCCGACCTCGCACTCGCCGGCCCGCATCACCAATGCCGCCGACCTGGCGCGCTACCTCGACTATTGCTCCGAAATGCTGTCGATCACCGGCAAGATCGCCGCGCTGTTCGCGCAGTCGGTCAATGACGACGTGGTCATCGACGGCGTCAACGACATCGAGAACCTGGCGTCCAACCTGTCGCGGAAAATCTGGCAGAAGATCACGCTGATCGAGGCCCATCCGGCGGCGCAACAACCTGCTCCGGCGCCAGGCCCGGCGAGCCAAGCCGCCCCGCTTCCGCCGCGCGCACCAAGGCGGTAACCTTTTTAAGCAAGGGCGCCGGCGTACCGGTCTTTTCGGCGAGGCCGAGCACCGCCCCTTGCAGGTCGCCGATCTCCGTCGGCCTGCCGCGCTGCAGATCGTCCCACATTGACGAACGCGCTTGCGGGTCGATCGCCAGCATGCGGCGCGCCAGCAGCCTGAACAGCCAGTCCGGCAGCCTGAGCACCTTCGGCAGCAGTGCCGGCCGCAAGCCGGCGATCCGCGCCGGCTCGATGCCGGACGCCTTCATCGCCCTGAGCGCCTCGTCGATTTGGCCGGCCAGGATCATCCGCCAGCGACGGTCGGCGAGTTCGCTCGCCAGTGGCAGGCCGGACAGCGCCACCAGCGCGTTGTTCAAATTCATCAGCAGCTTGCCCCACAGCACGGCCTTCATGTCGCCATGGGCTTCGACCGCAAACCCTTCGACACCGAGAAGGCCGGCCAGGCCGGCATCACTGTCTTCGATCATCACCTTGCCGTCGCTGGCGCGGTGGACGCGCAGCGGCAACTCGCTGTCCGCGGACTGCACCACATTGAACGGCACCATGCCGGCCAGCACCGTGCGGCCGTCGAGCCCGGCGCGCAGCCTGTCGGCATTGTCGACGCCGTTCTGCAGGCTGACCACCACCGCATCGCGGCGGGCGTGGGCTCTGATGACGGCTGCCATATCTTGCGTCGCGCCGCTCTTGACCGTGACCAGGATCACGTCCGCCTGAGGCAGGGCGACAGCCGGATCGGCGGTGACGGCAAGCGCGTCCGGCGCGATCATGCGGTCGCGGCCCTGGAGGTCGCTGACCCGCAATCCGCCCTGCCGCAAGGCCGCCTCGATGCGTGGCCGGGCCAGCAGGACCATCCAGCGCCCGGCGAGCGCCAGGCAGCCGCCGGCATAGCAGCCGATGCTGCCGGCGCCGGCAATGACGATCCTCTTGTCCGCGTTTGCCATCCCGTCGCTCCGCACCGCCCCGCAACTATACGACATGAAAACCATAATGTCGGCGCCATCACTGGCCCTTATGTCTGGCCGTGACAGGCCCGCCGCTTTCGATTATCGCTTTTGCCATGACGCTGCCGACCGATCCCGCCGAAAACCTCGCCGCCCTTATTCGTTGTGCTTCGGTGACGCCCGCCGAAGGCGGCGCGCTGACCGCGCTGGAGACGATGCTGAAACCGCTCGGCTTCCTGGTCGATCGGCCAGTGTTTTCGGAAGGTGGCACGCCGGACATCCAAAACCTCTATGCCAGGCGTTCCGGCAACGGCCCGCATCTGATGTTCGCCGGCCACACTGACGTGGTACCGGTCGGCGACGAAGCCGCCTGGACGCGTCCGCCCTTCGGCGCCGAAATCGCCAATGGCGAGATGTATGGCCGTGGTGCCGTCGACATGAAGGGCGGCATTGCCTGTTTCATCGCCGCCGTGGCGCGCCATGTCGAGAACAATGGCGGCCCGAAAGGCTCGATCTCGCTGCTGATCACCGGCGACGAGGAAGGGCCGGCCATCAACGGCACGGTCAAGCTGCTCGAATGGGCGGCTTCCAGGGGCGAGAAATGGGATGCCTCGATCGTCGGCGAGCCGACCAACCCCGACGCGCTTGGCGACATGATCAAGATCGGCCGCCGCGGCTCGATGTCGGGCGCCATCACCGTCAACGGCCGCCAGGGCCATGTCGCCTACCCACAGCTTGCCGACAATCCGGTGCGCGGCCTGATGGGCGTGGTCGATGCCTTGCTGCATCCTGTCTTCGACAAGGGAACCAGGGACTTCCAGCCGACCAATCTGGAGGTGACCTCCATCGATGTCGGCAACCCGGCCACCAATGTCATTCCGGCCAAGGCGACCGCCACCTTCAACATCCGCTTCAACGACACCTGGACGGCCGAGACCGTGCAGGCGGAAATCCACAACCGGCTCGATCAGGCGGCCAAACGCAAGAAGTACCGGCAGGGCAAGAAGACACCGGTCGACTACGACCTCGTCTGGCGCGACCGGCCGAGCCATGTCTTCCTGACCCGTGACGACAGGCTGATCGAAACGCTGCGCGGTTCGATCAGGTCGGCGGTCGGCAAGGAGCCGACGCTGTCGACATCGGGAGGCACTTCGGATGCGCGCTTCATCAAGGACTATTGTCCGGTGGTCGAGTTCGGGCTGGTCGGCAAGACCATGCACATGGTCGACGAGCGGGTCGCCATTGCAGATCTGGAAACGCTGACCCAAATCTACCAACGCTTCATCGAAGACTGGTTCGGGCAGGCATGAGCATGCTTTCAGCTGACGAAACGCAAGCTTCGCTGACGGGCGCCTGGCGGCTGATGCTCGGCAAGGCGGACGGCTTGCGCCTGCTCGACCTGTCGGCCGACGGCTTCTGGAATTCCTTTTTTGCCATCATCGTCGCTGCACCCGCGCTGATCGTCGGCTGGGTCGGCATCGCCAACGAGATCGGCGATCCCGACGCTTTCGCCGGACGCTTCAGCATGCTGTTGCGCCTGGCGACGGTCGATATCGGCTCCTGGGTGCTGCCGCTCATCGCTCTGGCTCTGGTCGCGCCGCGCGCCGGCATTGGCGGCCGCTTCGTCCACTATGTCGTTGCCAGCAACTGGGCCTCGGCCATCACCGCCTGGCTGATGCTGCCCTCGGCGCTGATCAGGCTTTTCCTGTCGTCGGCAAGCCAGGTTTCGAGCCTTGTGTCGCTGCTGCTGTTTGCCCTGTCCATGGTGCTGACCTGGCGCATGACCAACACCACAATCGGCAAGGGCGTAGCCATAGGCTCCGCCGTTTTCGTCGGCATGTTCATCGCCTCGCTGTTGGCGCTGTTCGGCCTGCAGGCGCTGCTCGGCATCACCGTGCCGGACGATGTCGGGTCTCAGAGCCTTTCCGGGTTCATCTCGGGATAGAGCCTTATGGGGCTCTATCCTGGATAGTCGACGCCCATGGGATAGTCGACCCCAATGAGAAATAGCCCATCGGGTGGCGCCACCTGGCCGCAGGCGGCGCGGTCGTGCGCCTCGAGCGCTGCTTTGAGGTCGGCGACGGTCCAGGCGCCTTCTCCGACTCGTTTGAGCGAGCCGACCATCGAACGCACCTGATTGTGCAGGAACGAGCGCGCCGAAGCCTTCACCTCGATCAGGTCACCCTCTCGGCTCACGTCGAGCCGCTCCAGCGTCCTGATCGGGCTGTTGGCCTGGCACTGGGTCGAGCGGAAGGTGGTGAAGTCATGCCGACCGAGCAGGACTTTTGCTGCTTCGTGCATGGCGTCGGCATCGAGCCGTTTCGGCACCCACCACACCTTGCCCTTGTCGATCGCCGCCGGCGCGCGGCGGTTGAGGATGCGGTAGACATAATGGCGGCCGGTGGCTGAGAAGCGCGCGTCGAAGCTGTCTGCAACGACCGTTGCCTTCAGGACGGCGATATGTGCGCCGGCCATCTGCAGATGTGCGTTGACGGCATCACGCACCTTGTCGCTGGGCCACGCCTTGGCGAGGTCGACATGCGCCACCTGGGCGGTTGCATGCACGCCGGCATCGGTGCGGCCGGCGGCGCGCAACCGGACCTCTTCGCCGGAGAATTTTTCGATCGCCTGTTCGATCGCTTGCTGCACCGAAGGTTGATCCGCCTGGTGCTGCCAGCCGGCAAACAGGCTGCCGTCATATTCGATGTCGAGGCGAAAACGCGGCATGCTAGAGCATGATGCCGAAAAGTGTGAAGCGGCTTTCGGACGACATCATGCTCTATCTCTTTGAGTTAGAGGCGAATTCAGATGCCGCTTACGCGGCGAGTGCCGACCCGAAGGCCGAGGCGTAAACCAGCCTGCCGGCTTCCGGGGCGTCGCCCCAGGTCAGTGCCTGCAGGGCCCCGCTCTGGTACTCGCTCTCGAACTTTTCGGCGCGTGCATGGGTGTAGCCGAAACGGCTGTAATAGGCCGGATCACCCAGCACCACGGCCAGCGTCTCGCCGGCATCCCTGAGGCGGATATGCGCCTCGCGGATCAGCGCGCCGCCAATGCCGCTGCCATGGAACGAGGGCTCGACCGCCAGCGGCGCGAGCGCCACGGCCGCAAAGTTCTTGCCGCCGCTCTGGACGAACAGCCGCGAAAACAGGATGTGGCCGACCACCTGGCCGTCCTCTTCCGCCACCAGTTCGGCAACGGCGTCGCCGCCGGTCACCAGCGCGTCGACCAGTCCGGCCTCCGCCTGCTGGCCGAAAGCGTGTTCCTCGACGAGGCGGATGGCCTCGCGATCCCGCGGCGTCGCCGCGCGTATCGACATCATGCTCATGAGAATTTCATTCCTTTTTCGATCTTGGCCCCGCGCAGGAATTCCGACGCGGCAGCGGGCCTTCCGCCCGCCCGTTGAACTTCGACCAGACTGATCGCGCCTGCCCCGCAGGCGACCGTCAGCCGGTCATCGAGAATTCCTCCCGACTCGCCGGCGCCTTGCGATAGCGTCGAGCGAAGCAGTTTCAGCCGTTCCGGGCGGCCGCCAATTGCAATCTCGGACCAGGCCCCGGGAAAGGGCGACAGGCCACGAATGGTATTGTGCACTTCGCTCGCCGAGCGAGTCCAGTCCAAGCGAGTCTCAGATTTATCGATTTTTTTGGCGTAGGTCACCCCTTCCACCGCTTGTGCGGAAAATGTCAGGGTGTTCCTTTCCAGTCGCGCCAGCGCTTCCACCATCAGTGCAGCACCGACACTCATCAACCGATCATGCAGATCGCCGGCATTCATATCGGGTTCGATGGCGCATTTTTCAACCATTGCCACCGGGCCGGTGTCCAGGCCCTCTTCCATGCGCATCACCATCATGCCGGTTTCGCTGTCCCCGGACATGATCGCGCGCTGGATCGGCGCGGCACCCCGCCAGCGCGGCAAAAGCGAGGCATGGCCGTTGATGCAGCCGAGCCGGAGTGCCTCCAGAACCGCCTTCGGCAGCAGCAAGCCATAAGCGACGACCACTGCGACATCGGCCCGCAGGGCGCGGAAAGCAGCCTGCTCGGCCTCGCCTTTGAGCGATACCGGTGTACGCGTCTCGATGCCCAGCCGCTCCGCCTCGCGCTGCACCGGCGACGGCGTCAGTTCCAGCCCGCGCCGTCCGGCGGCGCGCGGCGGCTGCGTATAGACGGCGGCGACCTCATGTCCGGCCTCCGCGATGGCCCGCAGCGTCGGCACCGAAAACTCCGGCGTGCCCATGAAGATGACGCGAAGGGGCATTTCCCCTATCCCACCATCTTGCCTGGCGCCTTGTCCCTGGCGAGCTTCTTGAACTTCTTCACCACCATGTCGCGCTTCAGCTTCGAGATGTGGTCGATGAACAAGACGCCATTGAGGTGGTCGATCTCGTGCTGCAGGCAGGTCGCCATCAGCCCCTCGGCCTCGATCTCCTGCAGCTTGCCGTCGCGGTCGAGATAATTGACCCGCACGGCTGCCGGGCGTTCGACCTCGGCATAGTAGTCCGGGATCGACAGGCAGCCTTCCTCGTAGACGGAGCGCGTGTCGGCGCTGCTCAGGATTTCCGGGTTGATGAAGACATGCGGTGCCGGAGTCTCCTCTTCCTTGGCCAGATCGATCACCAGCATGCGTACCGGTTCGCCGATCTGGATTGCCGCCAGTCCGATGCCGGGCGCGTCATACATCGTCGCCAGCATGTCGTCGGCTAATTTGCGCAAGGGCCCGTCGACGCGCTCCACCGGCTTCGAAACCTGGCGCAGGATGGGGTCGGGAAGGATGATGAGCGGCTTGATCGGCATGGCGTTCCACCTAAGACCTCCAGCGAAAAGCGTCAACCGGGGCGCCGGGGCCTCGTTCACGTTTTGATCTGTGCCAGCCCCGCGAATCGGCTATGCTGTCCACATGAATGATCTGACATCCATCCTTTCGGAGCCTGTTGCCCGGCTTGGCGCCTCCACGATCACGCTCGGCCATGCGCTGGCCGTCGGCGCATTGCTGTTTGTCGGCCTGTTCGTGGCGCTTGTCATCGCGCTGTGGCGGTCGGCCAAGGCGCGCGCCGTCGCCGCCACTGAGGCCGCCGACCATGCCCGCGACGCCGAGGCGCGAATGGCCGGCATCTTGCAAAGCCAGGCCGAGATGCAGGGCCGCATGGGCGCCATCGCCGAAGTGTTCGGGGCACGCCAAGCCGAGCTGACGCAGTCGATCGGCCAGCGCCTCGACGCCATGACCGGCCGTATCGGCCAGACCATGACCGAGCAGACCAAATCCACGCATGAGAGCCTGGCCAAATTGCAGGAGCGGCTGGCGATCATCGACACCGCGCAAGGCAACATCCAGTCGCTTGCCGGCCAGGTCGTGCAATTGCAGGCGATCCTCTCCAACAAGCAGACGCGCGGTGCCTTCGGCCAGTCGCGCATGGAGGCGATCGTTGCCGACGGCTTGCCGCACGGGGCCTACGAGTTCCAGGCAACACTGTCGAACGGCAGCCGGCCCGACTGCCTGGTGAAGATGCCCAATGGCGCGCCGTCGCTTGCCATCGATGCCAAATTTCCGCTCGAAGCCTGGAATGCCATCCGTGCCGCCGATGGCGCCGACCTGCAGAAGGTCGCCGCCCAGGCCTTCCGCCGCGACATCGAGATCCATGTCCGTGATATATCTGAGAAATATCTGATCCAGGGCGAGACGCAGGACACCGCCTTCATGTTCGTGCCGTCGGAATCGGTGTTCGCCGAGATCCACGAGAATTTCGAGGCCATCGTCCACAAGGCGCACCGCGCCCGCGTCGTCATCGTCTCGCCGTCGCTGCTGATGCTGTCGATCCAGGTCATCCAGGCCATCCTCAAGGACGCCCGCATGCGCGAACAGGCGCATCTGATCCAGGGCGAGGTCATCCGGCTGATGGAAGACGTTGCGCGCGTCGACGAGCGGGTGCGCAAGCTGCAGGTCCATTTCGGCCAGTCGGCCAAGGACATCGACGACATCCTCGTCTCGACGTCGAAGGTCACCAGGCGTGGCCAGAAGATCGAAGCGCTGGAGTTCGGTGAGCAGCCCGACGGTGAGGCTGGCCCCGAAGCCGCATCACGGCCTGCCACCGCGAAGGTCGAGACAGGGACCCGCGTCGCCGATTCGAAGACCGGGCAGCTCAGGCTGAGGGTCGTCGAAGGCGACGACTGACGCCTGAGGAGCGCTACTGCTCCTCCACGATCGTCATGGCCTGGAACTCCGGCAGCCAGTGCAGCGCTGAACTGTGCCATTTCTGCTGTGTCGGGATCAAATCCTCGCGTTGCCGCGCGGTTCCCGCTCGAATTCCATAGACCTTTGGACCATCTCCAACCGACGTAGCGTAGAGGTGCGACCCGCAGTCGGCACAAAAAGCCTGGGCGCGCTTGGCGCCGCTTGCCCCGGTCTTGATATAGATTTTCGGCATACCTTTTGTGATCCGGTAATGATCCTCAGGCGCGGGAACAGTCACCCGAAAGGCCGTGCCGGTCAGTTTCTGGCAGTCGGTGCAGTGGCAGATCGAGGTCTTTTCCGGGTCGACCTCCGCCTCGTAGGTGATAGCGCCGCAATGGCAGCCGCCGTCGATTTTCATCTTGTTTCTCCCTGCTTTGCCGACATCTTAACCGGCCCGATCCGGCTCGTCTCCTGACGCGACTTCAACAATCTTGCGCCGCTGTTCCCAGGTCCCGGTCGTCTGCGGCTTGACGAACAACCTGGCGATCTCCGGCATCTCTTTCTTCAGCCGCGCCTCCAGGCGCTCGACACAGGCTTCGATCTCCGGCGCCGTCAGATGGTCCTCGAATTCGATGCTGAGAGCCGCGACGATCTCCTGCGGTCCCATATGGACCGTCAGGACGCCGTTCGCCTGCTTCACCGACGGATCCTGCTGGACGATCGCCAGCACGTGTCTCTGCACCTCTGGGGAGGCCGGCTCGCCGATCAGCAGCCCCTTGCTTTCGCGGGCCAGGAAGATCGCCGTCGCGCCCAGGATCAGCCCAATGCCGATCGAGGCGGCGCCGTCGAGCTCCGGCATCTCCAGCAGTTCCGCCGCAAGGATACCGGCGAAGGCGACGATCAGGCCGAGCAGGGCGGCGCTGTCCTCGAACAGCACAGTGTAGACGCTGGGGTCCTTGCTCGACTGCACGGCCTGCAGCCAGCCCTGCTCGCCCTTCTGCTTGCGGAACTCCTTCAGCGCCACCAGCCAGGAGCTGCCCTCGAACAGGAAGGACAGGCCAAGAACGATGTAGTTCACCTTGGCGTTGACCACCGGCTCCGGCGCCATGATGTGGATCACACCTTCGTAGAAGGAGACGCCGGCGCCCAGTGCGAAGACCAGAAGGGCGACGATGAAACTCCAGAAATAGAGTTCGCGGCCGTGACCGAGCGGATGCGTCCGATCGGCCGGGCGGGCGGCGCGGTGCATGCCATAGAGCAGCAGGCCGCCATTGCCGGTATCGACCAGTGAGTGCACGCCTTCCGACAGCATCGCCGAACTGCCGGTGAAGAAAGCGGCGGCGAACTTGGTCAATGCGATGGCGAGATTGCCGGCGAGCGCCGCGTAGATCACCCTTTTTGAGCCGCCATGCCCGGCCATGATGCTGCCCCGTTCAAGGCGCCAGTCTAACGGCCAGCCCGTCAAAGCTCCACAAGACCATAACGCGCGAACCGTCGGCTCGTTCGGTCGACTATTCGACGACCTCGTCGGTCCAAACTTTGAAACCGGCGAGCGTGCCCGGTCCGAAGATATGGGTCAGCGGCACGTCGGCGGCATCACGACCGGAGGCGATCAGGATGCGGCCGATGCGCGGCGCATTGTTGCGCGGGTCGAAGGCATGCCAGCGGCCGCCGAGATAGACTTCCATCCAGGCGGCGAAATCCATGCTCGACCACGGCTTCGGCGTGCCGATGTCGCTGATGTAGCCGGTGCAGTAGCGCGTCGGGATGTTGAGCGCCCGACAGAAGGTGACCGCGAGATGCGCGAAGTCGCGGCAGACACCACTCTGTTCGCGGTAGGCTTCCGCCGCGGTGCGTGTCGGCCGGGCATTGCCGTAGTTGAAGACGATATGATTGTGGACGAAGTCGCAGACCGCCTGCACACGCGCAATGCCGAGCGGCGTGTGGCCGAACAGCCGCCACGCCTCGCCCGCCAGAAGGTCGCTCTCGCAAAAGCGGCTGGGCAGCAGAAACAGCAGTGTGTCGGCCGGCAGGTCGCGCACCTCGTGCTGCCAGGCCATCAGGTCGCCCATCTCGAAGGTGCCGGGATCGCGGATCACCGCGTCGGTGCCGAAAGTGAACCGCCCTGGCGGAGCGACGAACCGGTTGCACCAATTGCCGAAACTGTCGCGATAACTCTCGATCGGCACTGGCGGGTTGGAGGTCAAGAAGTCCGGCCGCTCGAGGTCGGAGGCGCGGGAATAGTGAACATTCAGCATCGCGATGAGCGGGGTTTCCTGGGGGAAGTCGAAGCTCATCTCGCAGCCGATATGGATTCGCATTGTCGTCCTGACCGGCCCGCGTGTTCATCTCCGGCGAAAGCGCCGGTGGATGCTGCAGTGCGAAGACGACCATGGCACGGACCGGCCTGGTTTACGAGCAAATTAGAAACCGGTTAAAAGCGGCCGGCTGGCGGTGTCGATAGGCGCTGGCCTCTTGCAGTCGGGCGTTTCTCTTGGTTCACTTCGCTTCCCGCAATCGGAGGAACGAATCATGGCTAAAGGTGCGATGAAGGCAGGCAAGGAAGCCCGCAAGCCGAAGAAGGATGCCAAGAAGCCCGCGCCGGCTCCGGCCCTGAAGGCGCCGCCGGTCAAGGCGATGAAGCTCAAGGACAAGTAGGTCCGGTCAACACCCCGTCCGAACGGGATTGCGACCGGCAACGTTGTTGCCGGTCGTTGTTGATCGAGCGCTCGAATTTCTTATATTGGCGGGGCGGGGACGACCTCGCGCTTTCCCCGAAAATCCGGCCGGGACGACCTGCCATTGTTGATTGAGCGTCGGATTCCGAATCCGAATTCGGTCCGATGCTTTGATGGAGCGTTGTTGATGGCGTGGATTTTTCTGTTTTTTGCCGGCCTGTTCGAGATCGGCTGGGCAATCGGCCTCAAATACACGGACGGCTTCTCGAAGCTGATGCCGACCGTGCTGACCGTTGCCTCGATGATCGTCAGCCTCACTCTGCTCGGCCTGGCGCTGAAGGCGCTGCCCGTCGGCACCGCCTACGCAGTCTGGACCGGCATCGGCACCGTCGGCACGGCACTGCTCGGCATCTGGCTGCTCGGCGAGCCAGCCACCGCGATCAGGCTTGCCTGCATCGCGCTCATTGTTTGCGGCATCATGGGGCTGAAGTTCGCCGCCTGATCATACCGCCAAAGCACGTCGCGTTTGAACGGGATTCAGATGGCGTGGTTTGGGGAGTTGCTTTTGCGCACGCCGTCCTCCCAAAACCGGGGCCACTTTCGGGCGACATGCATTGGACAAACACGTTCAGGGCCGCTGCAAGGCGACCCTGATCTTCGAAGCAGATTGCTCCGTTGCCTGGAGGCTAGCGGGCCGAGAAGCCTGGAGGCGTCCTGCCCGTGCGCTGTTTGCGCGCTGCATAACGCGCGTCGCGCTTGGCCTTGCGTTCGGCTTCGTCGGCCAGCAAACGGGCGATGCGCTCGTTTTCTTCGGCTTCCCGAATCTTGGCTTCAGCCTGCGCCGCCTCTTCGGCCGCGATGCGTGCCGCTTCGGCTGCTGCCTCGCGCTCGGCCTTCTCGACCGCCTCGCGTGCCAGCTTTTCCTGCTTCAGCCGGGCCTTTTCAGCCTCGCGTATCTGGCGAGCCTCGAGGATTGCCTTGCGTTCGGCCTGTCGTGCCAGCACCGAAGGATCGTCTGCTGCCGGCTTTGACTTGAAGCGCTCCAGAAGCGCCTTCTTTGCCTCGTTTGCGGCATTGCGCCGCTCGAAAATGTCTTTTTCCCTGTAGATAGCCAAGTCCACTTCCCTGAAGTCAATTCGCGACGCTTACATACGCGCGAATACCGAGAGTTCAAGCGCCAAAACGGCATGCCAGCCATGAAATTCCGGGATGTTGCACCTGGGAGACGTATTTTTGACCGGACCGACATGCACTGTTCACCGTCCGCCCCTCTGGCGGCGAGGCGGGTCGATGGCTACCTCTAGCCCGAAACTCCAACACCAGGATGACATTCGAATGGAACTCGGTCTCTACACCTTCGCCGACGTCAGCCCGCAGCCGGGTCCCAGCGCCATCAGCCCGCATGAGCGGCTCCGCAACCTGATCGAGGAGGTCGAACTGGCAGACCAGGTCGGCCTCGACGTCTTCGGTCTCGGCGAGCATCACCGGCCCGACTATGCTGCCTCCGCACCGGTGGTGGCGCTGGCCGCGGCCGCCGAGCGCTCGAAGCGCATCAAGCTGACCAGCGCGGTCACAGTCCTGTCCTCCGATGATCCGGTGCGCGTCTTCCAGCAGTTCGCCACGCTCGATCTTCTGTCGGGCGGCCGCGCCGAGATCATGGCGGGGCGCGGCTCGTTCATCGAATCCTTCCCGCTGTTCGGCTACAATCTGGAGGACTATGACGAGCTGTTCGCCGAAAAGCTCGACCTCCTGCTTGCCATCCGCGATCATGTGAAGGTCACGTGGTCCGGCAATCTGCGCGCGCCGATCAACGATCGCGGCGTCTATCCCAGGCCGTTCCAGGACAGGCTGCCGGTCTGGATCGCCATTGGCGGCACGCCGCAATCGGCGGCGCGCGCCGGTGCGCTCGGCCTGCCGCTGGCGCTCGCCATCATCGGCGGCGAGCCGGCGCGTTTCGCGCCGCTGTTCGATCTCTACCGCGAGGCGGCCAAGCGCGCCGGCAACGATCCGGCGGGCCTTGCGACCAGCATCAACGTGCACGGCTTCATCGCCGAAACGACCAAGCAGGCCGCCGATGATTTCTACGGCCCGCAAGCCGAGGTGATGAACCGCATCGGTCGCGAGCGCGGCTGGGGCCCGACTTCACGGGCGCATTTCGACCAGTCGCGTGGCCCCAATGGCGCCCTGTTCGTCGGCAATCCCGAGCAGGTGGCCGAGAAGATCGTCGCCCAACACAGGATCTTCGGTAATGACCGCTTCCTGCTGCAGATGGCGATCGGCACCATGCCGCATGCCAGGATCATGAAGGCGATCGAACTCTACGGCACCAGGGTGGCGCCGATCGTACGCAAGGAAACGGCGAAGTCCACGCCTGCGGTGCCAGCGCCCGTTGCATAGGTCAGCGGGAGGTCCGCGCTCCAGGCCTTGCCCGGCTAACGGAACCCAAGCGGCGGTAGAGGCGTTTTCGTCATTGGATTGCACCAATTGCGGTGCGCCGGTGAGGGTCCATGATGAAAGCCGAACCTGCCGCTTTAGGCACAGGCGTTGCCGAGCCTGAAGACCCGCGCGCAGCGGCTCGCGCGGACACCCATCTTATGCGTTCGCTGCTCATCGGCATCTTCCTGTTCATGGCCATATACGCGCTTTACTTCGCCCGCGCCTTCTTCATGCCGGTGATCCTGGCTTTCCTGCTGGCGTTGACGCTGACGCCGATCGTCCGGCTGCTGCGCAGGCATGGCATCCCTGAAGTGATTTCGGCGACCCTCTTGGTGCTGTTGTCGCTGTGTATCTTTGCCAGCGCCGGCTATTTGCTCAGCGGCCCGGTGATCGACCTCATCAACAACACCTCGTCGATCGGCCAGCAGCTCACCGAACGGCTGGCGCAATTGCGGCGTCCGTTCGAGAGGATCATGCAGATCTCGCACCAGATCGAGCAGCTGACCGAGACGTCGCAGGAGTCCGGCATCCAGAAGGTGGCGGTTGCCCAATCCGGCATCCTGTCGTCAGCGGCCAGCAACATCCTGTCGGCGGGAACAGGCCTCACAATCATCTTCGTGTTGTCGCTGTTCCTGCTCGCTTCAGGCACGATGTTTTATGAGAAGATCATCCAGTCCTTCGCCAGCCTCAGTGAAAAGAAGCGGGCGCTGCGCGTCGTCTATGACGTGGAACGGGAAATTTCGCACTATCTGCTCACCGTCACCATCATCAATGCCGGCCTTGGCACGGTCACCGGCCTTGGCTTGTGGGCGCTCGGCATGCCCAACCCACTGGTCTGGGGCGTCGCCGCGGCCCTGCTCAATTTCCTGCCTTACGTCGGGGCGCTGATGACCATCGTGCTGGTCGCGATCATGGCGCTGATCAGCTTCGACACCATCTCCTACGCGCTGCTGGCGCCGGCCTTCGTGCTGGTGTGCGACATCGTCGAAGGCCAGTTCGTGACACCGATGGTGGTCGGCCGGCGCCTCGAGATCAACGCCGTGGCGATCTTCATCGCCATCGCCTTCTGGTCGTGGCTCTGGGGCTTCGTCGGCGCCCTGATGGCGGTTCCGCTGCTGGTCGTCATCAAGGTGTTCTGCGATCATTTCGACGGGCTCAGCCCTGTCGGCAACTTCCTCGCCGCGCAGCACACGGCCGTCGTCGTGGAAGATGACGTCGCCGACACGGAGTCCGCAAAGGGTTGATCAATATTTTTGAATTTGCGGCGTTGCCGGGCGCTCCCTACATGCGGTCCTTACACAGGATCCCGTTCATGACCGCTCTTTCTGTTCTCGACCTGTCGCCGATCATCGAAGGCAGCGATGCCTCGCAGTCGCTCGCCAACTCGCTCGATCTTGCCCGTCATGCCGAGCGGCTGGGCTACAAGCGCTACTGGCTGGCCGAGCATCACAACATGCCGGGCATCGCCAGTGCCGCCACCGCGGTCGTCATTGCCCATGTCGCCGGCGGCACCAGGACCATTCGTGTCGGTGCCGGCGGCATCATGCTGCCCAACCATTCGCCGCTGGTGATTGCCGAGCAGTTTGGCACGCTGGCCGCCTTGCATCCGGGCCGCATCGATCTCGGCCTCGGCCGCGCGCCGGGCACCGACATGGGCACTGCACGCGCCTTGCGCCGCAACCTCGAGGCCGGCGTCGACAATTTCCCGCAGGATGTCGTCGAGTTGATGGGCTATTTCCAGCCGGCCGAGGAAGGCCAGCGCATCCGCGCCGTGCCGGGCGAGGGCCAGAACGTGCCGATCTGGATACTCGGTTCCAGCCTCTACGGCGCGCAGCTCGCCGCCATGCTCGGCCTGCCCTATGCCTTTGCCTCGCATTTCGCGCCGGCGGAGCTCGACCATGCCCTGGACGTCTACCGCTCGCGCTTCCAACCGTCGGAGCAGCTCGACAAACCGCATGTGATGCTCGGCCTCAACGTCTTTGCGGCGCCCACCGATGCCGAGGCGCGTTTGCTGTTCACCTCGCTGCAACAGGCTTTCGTCAATCTGCGCACCGGCCGGCCCGGTCGGCTGCCGCCGCCGGTCGAGAACTATGACCGCGATCTCGATCCGATGGCCAAGACCATGCTTGGCCAGGCGCTGTCCTGCGCTGTCGTCGGGTCTCCGGAAACGGTCCGGCAAGGCATCGACGCGTTCGTGCGCCGCACCGGCGCCGACGAGTTGATGGTCACCGCGCAGATCTTCGACCACGCGGCCCGCGTGCGGTCGTTCGAGATCCTGGCCGAGGCCCACAAATCGCTATCGCAGGCGGCCTGATATTCTTGGCTTGGAGAATACAGGGTGCTTCTGCTAAGTGCGGGGCACCCTTCCGCAAGACCGAGCGCCCCGTGAAAAATGACCATGACGCACGCATGCAGTTCGCCATCGAACTGGCTCGGCGTGCCGGCGAACTCGGCCTGAAGTACTTCCGCGACCTCGACAGCCTGACCATCGAGAGCAAGGGCCATCAGGACCTGGTCTCCGAAGCAGACCGCGAGGTCGAACTGTTCATCCGCGCCGCCATTGCCACCGACTATCCGCAAGACGGCATCGTCGGCGAGGAGCATGCCTCGGTCACCGGCTCGACGGGCTATGACTGGGTGATCGATCCCATCGACGGCACCGCCAATTTCGTGCGCGGCATCCCGGCCTGGTGCGTGGTGATCGCCTGCGCCCTGCAGGGCGAGACCGTGGTTGGCGTGATCCACGAACCATCGACCGGCGAGACGTTTCACGGCCGGCTCGGCGGCGGCGCCTTCGTCAACGGCAGGCCGATCAAGACCAGTGCGGTCACCAGCCTGGAAGAAGGATCCGTCGGGACCGGATTTTCAAACCGCGCCGATACCGAAAATGTCGCCGTGCTGGTCCGCATGCTGCTGGCCGAAGGCGGCGTTTTCTTTCGCAACGCATCCGGCGCCTTGATGCTCGCCTATGTCGCCGCCGGCCGCCTGCTCGGCTATGTCGAGGAGCACATGAACGCCTGGGATTGCCTGGCCGGCATGCTTCTGGTCGAGGAAGCCGGCGGCACGGTGGTGAAACCAGATCCGAAGACGGTGCTGCGGGACGGAACGCTGCTGATTTCAGGCGGCAAGGGCGTTTTTCCCAAGCTGCGGGAGCTTTGCAGCGGGCCATTCGGGCTCTGAACGCTATCTAGTGCGAAAGACGCTCGGGCCTGTCGAGACTCAGGCCAGTTTGGCCAGAAGCTTCATGAATGTGGCGATCTCCTTGGCCGAGAGCGGCGCCAGTGTTTCCTGGGTGATTTCGCGGGCAAGCGGGATCAGGCGTTCGACCGCGTCGCGGCCTTCCGCGGTCAGATTGACCAGCAGCCGCCTTTTGTCGACCTCATGCTTGGAGAGATCGACCAGGCCGCGCGCCTTCAGCCGGTCGATGACACCCTTCACCGTCGCCGCGTCCATGGCGATCAGCGTGCCGAGCTGGTTCTGCGAGGTCTCGCCGACATCGCGCAGCTTGGCCAGCGCCGCGAATTGCGGCGGCGTCAGATCGGCGATATGGGCGGCGAAGATCGAGACATGGCGCTGATGCGCCTTGCGCAGGATGAAACCGACCTGCTCCTGCAAGCGATAGTCGTTTTCATCAGGCTCTTCGGCCTCGACCAGCTTGAGCAGATTGTCCTCGGCGCTCACCGCAACCCGTCCCAGGCCTTGATATCCCCGGCTGCCAGGCCGCCCATGCGGTCGTGGACGCGTGGGCCACAGGTCATGGCCAGGCAGAACAGGATCTCGTCGGCGCGCGGGCCGTCGCTGATGCCGACTTCCATGGCGTCGAAATGGCTGCGCACATAGGCGGCGTTGATGTGGCCGAGCGGCACGTCGAGCTTGGAGCCGAAGGCGCCGACCTTCTTGGCCGACGGCACGATCGCCTTGGCGTCGCCGAGCCGTTCGCGCATGGCGTAGCCGCCGGGCACGTGCCACAGCGCGCCGTGCTCAAGCTCGCCGGCGGAGCCGACAATGGCGCCCTTGCCATAGCCGTCGATCTGTTTCACGTCGCCGCCGAGCGCCGCGATCAGCCGGTCGGCCAGCAGCAGGCCGAGCGGCTTCAGATCGTCCATGGCGCTCTGCAGCTCCTCGACATAGCGCCCAGCGAACGGGTTCTTGACTAGCGCCATGGCGGCGGCGCGCCGGCGCGGCACCTTGGCCACCGGCCCGCCCTCATGGAAGATCTCTTCCGTTAGCACCGCGATCTTGCGGATCGGAAACTCAGGCATGGGCAACTTCCTTCCCTGGACTTTTGTCGGGCGCGGCAAGCGCCATGGAACCACTGATGCGGGTCTGGCCGGCAAGAAACAGCGCTGATGCGGCGATCAATCCCCTGCGGCGGAAATCTTCGGCGACGGCAAGTCCGCCGTCCAGCGCCGTGGCGATTTCCCCTAAAGAAAGCCGGTTCACCTCTTGCGTCACCAACCTGTCGCCAAGGTCGCTGTCCGGCGCCAGGTCGCGCGCCGGCACGCGCCGGATGGCCGGATGGCCGGGCAGGTCGACGGCATTGGCAATCAGCGTCGCGGCGGCATCGGCCTCGGCCCCGGTCCGCGCCAGCACGGTGACGGCATCGGCGATGCCAAGCGAAAACGAGCGCCCACGCCAGCCGCTGGTGACGACGCCGCGCACGCCATCGCCGGCATGGATGACAATGCGGTCGGCCAGACCGTGGCCGGTGCCGGCGATGGCAAGCGTCATCGACTGGGCGGCGCCGAGATGGATCGTGCTGTCACCGCCATTGTTGACATAGGCGCGGTCGAGCTTCCGGCCGGCAAGCATTGTCTCGAGCATTTCGTCGGCTACCGAACCGGCGACGGCGGCCATCGGCGTGATGAAATCTTTCGCTAGGGGCACGACGGCCGCTTCCATGCGCTGCGCTGTCGAACCGGCGAAAGCGCGCGGTCGACTCGTGGCCGGCTGGCGCAATTCCGGCAATTCCTCGACCAGCTCCGGCAAGATGGTCTGGAAACGCGCCACCGCCTGCTCAAAGGCCTTGCGGCATTCGTGCGCCTCGCCAAAGGCCTCGACGATCAGGTCGATCGGCCCGTGGTTCAGATGCAGCCGCTTGCCGTCCTGCAGCCAATGCGCTTGCGGGCCGGACATCACCCGGCCCCGTTGGAGCGAACACGGTGCAATTGTGCCAGCGGCGGCCATGGATTGCCGGCCGCGGCACCCGTGCCCCGGCGCGGATTGAGATACTCGCCGCCTTTGGCAACGATATCCTCGACGCTGCGGATTTCGGCCTCGTAGCCACCCAGCCGGACATAGTCGTCGCGGCGCAGGGTGAATTCGATCGGCGCCACCAGCGCCGGGGTCGGCACATAGCCGAAGGCGCCTTCCGGCACCCGCGTGACATCGACCATCAGCGTGATGCCCCCGCCCGGCCAGACATAGACCGGCGCGCCGCCGACCGTCACATAGGTGCTCAGGCCTTGCACGGAACGGGTGAGATTGACCGGGTTTTCGGTGACGCCGGCGCGCAGCGAGCCACCGGCGCCGCCGATGAACAGCACGGTGCACAGCGCCGGCTCGCAATTGTCCTCGATCAGCCCGACTGACTTTTGCAGCCGCTCCGGGAAGGGTTTCTGTACTGGTTTCAATTCATCATCGAGCTCGTAGTAGGCAAACTGCTCGCCGGTGGTCGAAACCATCAGCAGCGACAGGCCCGGCCGCGCGCCCTTCTTGGCGTTCCACTCGCCGAGGATCGACAGCGGGTCGGATATACTGGTGCCGCCCCATCCGAGGCCGGGATCGGACACCTTGAAATAGCGGCCCGGCGTCGAGCGGCGGCCGATGATTTTGATGCCCGTGTCCTGCCAGCCCAGCACCTTGCCGGCCTGATGCTCGGAGACGACGCCGGTGATGTGGTCGTCGACCACCACCACCTCGTCGACCAGCCCGCGCCATTGCGTGGCGAACATGCCGATGGTGGCCGAGCCGCAGCCGACACGCATCCGGTGTTCCTGCTTGCCGTCGATGACCGGTGGTTTGCCGGCTTCGACGATAACGGTGGCGCCGCCGTCGATGCCGAGCTCCACCGGCTTGCGGTTGCACAGATTGAGCAGCGCATCGCAAGTGGCGCGGCCTTCCGACTTCGAGCCGCCGGTCAGGTGGTGCACGCCGCCCAGCGACAGCATCTGCGATCCGTATTCGCCTGTCGTGACATGGCCGATCGCTTCGCCTTGCGATCGCACTGTAGCCGTCTCGGGCCCGATATGACGGTCGGTGTCGATCTTCACCTTGACGCCGCAGTAGGAGAAGATGCCCTCGGTAACGACGGTGACGAGATCGACGCCTTCGACTTGCTGGCTGACGATGAACGGAGCCGGCTTGTAATCGGGATAGGTGGTGCCCGCACCGATGGCGGTGACGAAGCGGCGGCCGGTGTTGACCAGTTCGCCGTCCCATGCGTCGCCCTCGGCGATGAACGGCACCATGGCCGCGCCGGCCTCGGCCGCGTTGTCGAGGATAGTCAGCGGATCCATGCGCACGATCCTGCCGCCGATATTGCCGTAGCGGTCGCAGGCGCCGGTGCGGCCATCGGCGATGTAGCACATGACCGGACAGGCATCGCAGCGGATCTTCTCCGCCACCTGCTTTTCACCGGGATCGTGGGTTTCAAAGCGTTCGGCAAGCTCGCTCATGGGCGTGCCTCCTTTTCGCGAATGGCGGCGCGGATGCGCGTCGGCGTCGCCGGAACCTTGGTGACCAGAACGCCGGTGGCGTGGCGGATGGCGTTGAGGATCGCCGGCGCCGTCGGGATCAGCACATGTTCGCCCAGGCCCTTGGCGCCGAACGGTCCTTCGGGGTCGGGGACCTCGATCAGGATGGTCTCGATCGGCGGCACGTCGCCAATGGTCGGAATGAGGTAGTCGTGCAGATTCTCGGTGCGGCCGGGGATATACTCCTCCATCAGCGCCATGCCGATGCCTTGCGCGATGCCGCCTTCGATCTGGCCCTCGACGAGCAGCGGGTTGATCGCCTTGCCGACGTCGTGCGCCGCGGTGATCTTGATCAGCTTGACCGTGCCGAGCTTGAGATCGACTTCGAGTTCGGCGATCTGCGCACCGTAGCCATAAACCGCATAGGGCTTGCCCTGGCCCTTGGCGTCGAGCGGCAGCGTCGGCGGGTCGTAGCCTTCCTCGGCGCGGAAGACGAAGCCATCGGCATCCACGTCCAAAGCTGCGAGGTCGATGTGGCGCGTGGCCTCGCCCTCGCGGATGATTATCGCCGGGCCATCCAGTTGCAGAGATGCTTTCTCCGAGACATTGGCAAAGCGCAGGATCTTTTCGCGCAAGGCACGGCCGGCCTTTTCGGCAGCCTTGCCGGTGACGAAAGTCTGGCGCGAGGCCGAGGTCTTGCCGGCATCGGGGGTGATCGCAGTATCGGCACTCTTAAGCTTGAATTTTTCCAGCGGCAGGCCGAGCGCGTCGGCGCAGATCTGGGGGATGACCGTGTTCGAGCCCTGGCCAATATCGACCGCGCCCTGATGCAGGACGACGTCGCCGCAAGCGGCGATGCCGACGCGGATGGTCGACGGGTTGGGCAGCGAGGTGTTGCCGCAGCCATACCAGCAGGAGGCGACACCAACGCCACGCTTTCTATCCTTGTTGGCATCGTTGAATACCTCCGCATCGGTCTTCGCCCGCGCCCAATGCGGTTGCAACGACTCAAGGCATTCGGCAATGCCGACGCCGGAATCCAACCGCTGTCCGGTAACCGTTTCGGTTCCGTTCCGAAGGCAGTTCTTCAAGCGAAAATCGAGCCGGTCAATGCCCAACTTGTCGGCCAGCTGGTCATAGAGCGTCTCCTGCATGATCGTCGCTTGCGGCACGCCGAAGCCGCGGAAGGCGCCGGAGATCGGCCCATGGGTGTGAATGGCGCGGCCCTCGGCGCGATAGTTCGGTGTCGCATACGGGCCGGAGGCGTGTACCGGCACGCGGTTGGCCACCGTCGGCCCCCAGCTGGCATAGGCGCCGGTGTTGAAGTCGCCGGCAAAGATCATCCCGGTGATATGGCCGTCTGCATCGGCACCGATGGTCGCCTTCATCTCGGCGGGATGGCGCTTGGTGGTCGATATCATGGATTCATTGCGGGTATAGGCGAGCGCGGCCGGCCGGCCGGTCTTCAGCGCGACAAGGCCAATCAATGGCTGCAGCGAAACGTCGAGCTTGGAGCCAAAGCCGCCCCCGGTCGCGGTCGGCACGATGCGCACCTTGTCGACGGCAAGGCCGAGCACCTTCGCCGTCTCATCACGGTCCATATAGGGCGCCTGAGTGCAAGCGACGACAACCAGCGTGTCGCCATCCAGATATGCATAGCCGGCTTCGGGCTCGATATAGGCGTGCTCGACATAGGAAGTATCGATGGCGCCGGACACGGTGATGGCCGCGCCGGCAAGCGCCGTCTCGGGATCGCCATGCTCGACAAAGCCGGAGGTGAGCAGGTTCGCCGGGCGGTTTTCATGGATCTGCCTGGCGCCGCTGGCCTGCGCTTCGCTGGGATGCAGAATATGCGGCAACTCGCTCCAGTGGACCGGAAAATCCGACAGGTCGAGATCGAGGATGGTCTCGCGCTCGCCGGCGACCAGCGCCACCGCTTCGCCGCGAAGGCGCGCGAAACGCTCGGCCAGCGCCGGCTGGTCGGCGAACGGGCCAATGACGCCGAAGCAGTTCTTGCCCGCGATGTCGGCGGCGGTGAAGACACCGGCGATGCCGGGATGCGCCTTCACCCAGCCACCGAGGTCGCCGAAGGCAAAGCTGGCATGGTAATGCGGCGAGCGCACCACCAGCACGGCCAATGCATCGGCGGGGAAGGAATCGCCGCCGAATTTTTCACTGCCGGTGACCTTCGGCACGCCGTCGAGCCGGACGGGCGAAGAACCAATCGCATGGCCCGATCGCGGCAAGCGGAAATCGAGGCTTCCTTCCTGCAGGGAGGCATCCATCACCGCTGCGATGATCTTCCGGTAACCGGTGCAGCGGCAGAGGATGCCGCCCAGCGCGTCCTGGACCTCGGTCTCGGTCGGGTTGGGCTTGTTGTCCAGCAATGCCGTGGCCGCGACCAGCAGGGCCGGCGTGCAGATGCCGCACTGCGCCGCACCATGGTCGAGGAACGAGGCCTGCAGCGCCGACAGCCGGCCATTGGCGAGCCCCTCGACGGTTATGACAGCCGTTCCCGCGGCAGAAGCCGCCGACATCAGGCAGGCGCAAACCGGCTCGCCGTCGACCAGCACCGTGCAGGCGCCGCAGTCGCCGGCGTCGCAGCCGACCTTGGTGCCGGTCAAAAGCAGTTCGTCGCGTAGCACTGAGGACAGCCGCCGCAGCGGCGGCACGTTGACCGAGATGGCTGCGCCATTCACCTCGAAGGCGATGTCGGCTCGCTCAGGGCCGAGGCGAGGCTGAACGCCGCCGAGATCTGGCAGGGTTTCACGCATTTCAGGCGAGACCTGGCTCATGCCGCCACCACCTCGGGGTCGTTCATCAGCCCACAGGTCTTGAGCACGGCGCGGGCAACGATCTCGCGCACCGCATCAAGCCGGTATTCGGCGCTGCCGCGCACATCGGCGATCGGCGACAGCTCAGCCATCGGCGCGGCCAGGACCGCATTGGCGAGCGCCAGGCCGGCGGGCCGGCCGCGCAAGGCGGCTTCGACGCCGGCGAGGCGCTTGGCCACCACCGAGCAGGAGCCGGCGGCAACCGCGGCTTCCCCGACAATGCCGTTGTCCACCACCAGACGCGCCGCCACCATGGCGATGGAAATGACGAGATAGCGCCGCGCGCCGAGCTTGACGAAAGCCGACGTGCCGGCTGCAGGTTTCGGCACGCGGATGGCCGTGACCATCTCGCCGGGCTGCCGGGCCGTGCGACGATTGCCGAGAATGAAGTCCTGCAGCGGCAAATAACGTGTCGTTATCGCCGATCGCAGTTCGACCTCAGCATCAAGGACGAGCAGCGCCGGCACGCCGTCGGCGGCCGGCGAGGCGTTGCAGAGATTGCCGGCGACCGAGGCGACGTTCTGGATCTGCACCGAGCCGACCTCACGCGCCGCCTGCTTCAGCGCATCGAAGGCCGGTGGCAAGGGATGGCGGATGATGTCGGTCCAGGTCGTGCGCGCGCCGATGACGAAGTGGTCATCCGTCTCGGCAATGCCGCGCAGCGCCGCCAGGCCATTGATGTCGAGAACATTGTCACGGAACGGCTTGCTGCCTTGTGCCGGATAGAAATCGGTGCCGCCGGCTAGAATGCGCCAGGCGCCCTCGCCAAGCAGAGCGAGCGCTTCGTCGACTATGGTGGGTTTCGCGTAACGGATCACGCTTTGCCTTCCAGAAAAGAGGCCTTCCAGAAACCGGTATTTCGAAAGACTCCACCAGCATTGGAGCCGGGCGGAATTCATTCGTATGCAAATGATATCAAGACGGCAGGAATTGTCAAAGCCGGAGTTTGCAGCGGCTCGGTCGGCACGCATTTGTTACGATGTTGTTATGCTGCCAGAGGTTGACGCAGCCAGTCATCTGGTCGAGTTTCTGCCTCCGGTCGCAACAGCGGCATCAAGACAGAGAGGAAGGAAGCCGCATGGCCGACGAAGCGCTTGTTGTCATCGACCTGCAGAACGATTTTTGTCCGGGCGGCGCACTGGCGGTTGCCGGCGGCGACGAGATCGTGCCGCTGGTCAATGACCTGATCCGGCACGCCGATCATGTCGTGCTGACGCAGGACTGGCATCCCGCCGGCCATTCGAGCTTTGCCTCCAGCCATCCGGGCTCGCAGCCGTTCACGATGATCGACATGCCCTACGGCCAGCAGACTTTGTGGCCGGACCACTGCATCCAGGGCAGCCTGGGTTCGGATTTCCATTCCGGCCTCGCCTGGACCAAGGCGGAGCTCGTCATCCGCAAGGGTTTTCGGCCTGCCATCGACAGCTACTCGGCCTTCTTCGAGAACGACCGGACGACGCCGACCGGCCTTGGCGGCTATCTCAGGGAGCGCGGCATCGACACGCTGACCCTGGTCGGCTTGGCAACCGATTTCTGCGTTGCCTTTTCGGCGCTGGACGCCATCAGCCAAGGTTTCAAAACCACCGTCCGGCTCGATGCCTGTCGTGGCATCGATCTCAACGGTTCGCTCGAGACAATGCTGCACCGCATGCGCGACGCCGGCGTGACGCTTGAAGACCACGTCTTGGATTGAACTGAACGTGGGGCGCAAGAGGGGCTTTTTGCGGATTGCGACAGGAGCGGGCGCTGTGATCGCCGTCGCAATGCTGTTTCCAGGCCAGGCCTTGGCAGCGGAGGAACACGCGCTGCCCGGCGCCGCGATGTCGCTGTGGTGGGCGCTGCCCTTTGCCGGCCTGCTGCTGTCGATCGCCACCGGGCCTTTGCTCTTCCATCACATATGGGAGCATCATTATGGCAAGATATCAGCGCTGTGGTCGGCGCTGGTGATCGTGCCGCTGGCCTTGGCCTTCGGCATTCCCAGCGCGACCGAGGCGGTGCTGCACGCGCTGCTCACCGAATACATGTCGTTCATCATCCTGCTGTTCGCGCTCTACACGATTTCGGGCGGCATCCTGCTTGCCGGCAACATCCACGGGACGCCGCTGGTCAATGCCGGGCTGCTGCTTGCCGGCGCGATCCTGGCCTCGGTGATCGGCACGACCGGCGCCTCGATGGTCCTGATCCGGCCGATCCTGCGCGCCAACGACGCCAGGCCGTTCAACGCCCATGTCGTCATCTTCTTCATCTTCCTGGTTTCCAACATCGGCGGCTCGCTGACGCCGCTCGGCGACCCGCCGCTGTTCGTTGGTTTCCTGCGCGGCGTCGATTTTTTCTGGACCACCGCCAACCTCTGGCGCGAGACGCTGTTCGTCGGCGTCGTCGTGCTGGCCGTCTTCCTGGCCATCGACATCATCCTCCACCGGCGCGAAGCTGGGGCGCCGAAGATCAAGGATCCGACACCGGATACGAAGGTGCGCCTGCGCGGCCTGGCCAACCTTCCGCTGCTGGCTGGCGTGATCGGTGCGATCCTGCTGTCGGCGGCCTGGAAGCCGGGCGTGAGCTTTTCCGTGTTGGGCGTGAGCCTCGAGCTGCAGAATCTGGTGCGCGACGCCATCAACCTGGCGCTGGCCTTGCTGTCGCTTCCCCTATCGTACAAGAGCCACCGCAAAGCGAACGGCTTCAACTGGGGGCCGATAGCAGAGGTGGCGAAATTGTTTGCCGGCATCTTCATCTGCATCGTGCCGGTCATCGCCATCCTCAGGGCAAGCCATGACGGCGCTCTGGCGCCGCTGGTGGCACTTGTCAGTTCGCCCTCCGGCCAGCCCAACGATCTCGCCTATTTCTGGCTGACCGGGGCGCTGTCGTCCTTCCTCGACAATGCGCCGACCTATCTGGTGTTCTTCGAACTCGCCGGCGGCGACCCTCGGCATCTGATGACGGAGTTCGCCTCGACCTTGGCGGCGATTTCGGCGGGTGCGGTGTTCATGGGCGCCAACACCTATATCGGCAATGCACCCAATTTCATGGTCTATGCCATCGCAAGGCATCGCGGCGTGAAGATGCCGGGCTTCTTCGGCTACATGCTGTGGTCCGGGCTGGTGCTGATCCCGACTTTCCTGGTCGCCGGCTTTTTGTTCTTCGGCTGATCAGCCCACGCCGACATAGCGACGCACTGCCGACGGGTCGGCACGCAGTTCCTCGACATCGACCGTCTCGCGGTTGCGGCCGTTCTCGATGAAGCAAACACGGTCGGCAACGGACAGCACCGCATCGACCCGCTGTTCGACCAGGATCGTGGACACACCCATGTCGCGCAGCGTCGACACCGTCTCGCGGATCTTGGCGATCATCGACGGCATCAACCCTTCGGTCGGCTCGTCGAGCAGCAGCACCTGCGGTTCGAGGCAAAGCGCGCGCGCCATCGCCAGCATCTGCTGCTCGCCGCCGGACAAGGTGCCCGAGCGTTGCCGCAGCCGCTGGCGCAGCAGCGGGAACAGGTCGAGCACGGTTTCGCGCGTCGCCTTGCCCTTGCCGCGAGCCATCAGGCCGATCTCGATGTTTTCAGCCACCGTCATTTCGGCGAACAGCCGCCTTCCCTGCGGCACATAGGCGACGCCGGCCTTCGGCACCTCATGCGCCGGCAGACCGGTCAATTCCTGGCCACCGAGCCTGATCGAGCCGGCGCTTGAGGGGACCAGTCCCATGATGGCCTTGAGCGTCGTCGTCTTGCCGGCGCCGTTGCGGCCGAACAGGCAGAGCACCTCGCCCTTGTTCAGCACGAGATCGAGGCCGTAAAGCACCTGGACCTCGCCATAGAAGCAGTCCAGCCCCGAGATCGCCAGCGCCTCGGACCTTGTCTCCGCTTTGGTCGTTTCGGTCATGGGGCGGTCCCCAGATAGGCTTGCTGAACGGCCGCGTTCTCGCGGATCGCCTCGGGCGTGCCTTCGGCGAGGATCTTGCCGGCGTTGAAGACGGTGATGCGGTCGGCCAATTGCATCACGACCGGCATGTTGTGTTCGATCAGGAGCACGGTCGCATTCGCGGCGATCTCGCGCACTAGGGTGATGAAATTGTCGATCTCGCTGTCAGCCAGGCCCTGCGTCGGCTCGTCGAGGATCAGCAGGCGCGGCTTCAGCGCCAGGCCCATCGCCACTTCCAGCAGGCGCTGGTGGCCATAGGACAATTGCCCGGCCGGCATGTGGGCGCGGTCGGCCAGGCCGGTGCGGTCGAGCGCCGCCATGACGCCGGCACGCACCGCGCCCTTCGAGCGGCCATCGCTCAGCGTGCGCTGCACCGGCAATGCGACATTGTCGTAGGCGGTGAGGTTGGCGAAGACGCTGGTGATCTGGAACGTGTAGGCAATGCCCTGGCGGACCCGGACATAGGCCGGCAGGCCGGTGATGTCGGCGCCATCGAAGACGATCATGCCTGACGACGGCTGGATGCGGCCGCTGACTAGGCTGACGAAGGTGGTCTTCCCCGCGCCGTTCGGGCCGATGACGGCGCGGATCTCGCCGGGCATCAAGGTGAAATCGACACTGTCGACGGCGCGCAGGCCACCGAAGTTGCGCGACAGGCCCTTGGTGGTCAAAAGCGGCGTCACGGCAGCCACCTGAGCCAGCGCTGCCGCATGCTGCCGAGAATGCCTTTGGGGAAAAACAGCACCAGCAGGATGAGGGCGATGCCGACGATCAGCAGATAGGCCGAGGTGTAACCGCTGGTGATGTCGATGACATAGTACATGAACAGCGTGCCGATCAGCGGCCCAAGCGTCGTGGCGGCGCCGCCGAGCAGCACCCACAGCAGCGGCAGGATGGAATACTGCACCGAAGCGAAGCTCGAGCCGACATAGCCGAACAGCAGCGCATAGGCAGCACCCGAGGCAGCGCAGACCATGCCGGAGATGACGACGGCGGCGAGCTTGTTGGAGAAGGTGTCGTAGCCCAGCATCTTCGTCCGCTCCTCGTTCTCGCGGATGGCGACCAGCACGCGGCCATATCTGGATCGGACAATCGCAAGCGTGATCAGCAGCACCAGCGAGAACAAGCCGAGCGCGCTCATGTAGCGCACGGTCGGGTTGGTGAGATCGAGCGATGTCGCGCCGAAAGCAAGCACCCGCGCCGGCTGCGGCACGACCATGCCCTGGTCGCCGCCGGTCCATGACGAGAAGTAGAGAATGATGAGGTAGAACACCTGCGCGAACATCATGGTCACGATCATGAAGGCGACGCCTGACGTGCGTAGCGCCAGCAGGCCGATCACCAGGGAAAGAACGACACCGCAGCAGAGGCCCGCGGCGAATGCCGCCGGCACGCTCCAGCCAAGCTGGATGACGGCAAGGCCGGCACCGTAGAGCCCGGCGGAAAAGAACATGGCGTGGCCGAGGCTGAGCAGGCCGACATAGCCGAACAGCATGTTGTAGCCCATGGCAAAGACCGCCAGCACCATGATGCGGGCGAGCAGGCCGTGATAGTACTCCGGCAAAAGGAAGCTCAGCACGAACAGCAGCCCGATGACGCCGAGATGCAGGCCGTAGGCCTTTGCCGGCGAAGCTTCGCTCATCGCGACGCCGTCCCGAACAGGCCTTGCGGCCGGAACACCAGCACCATGGCGACCAGCAGTGTGGCGATGATCTTGGCCAGCGTCGGCGAGAAGAACACCGAGATGATGCCGTCGGACAGGCCGATCAGCACGGCGGCGACGACCGTGCCGCGCAGCGAGCCGAGACCGCCGATGATGACGACGATGAAGGACAGCAGCAGCGGATCCTGGCCCATCAGGTAATGCGCCTGGCTGATCGGCACGATCAGCACCGCGGCGATGGCCGCCAGCATGGCGCCGAGCGCGAAGACGCCGCCATAGACTCGGCCGACCGGGATGCCAAAGGCTTGCGCCGTCTCGCTGTCGTACTGCGTGGCGCGCATGATCAGGCCGATCTTCGTGCGCGTCAGCACCAGCCATGTCGCCACCAGCAGAAGCGCTGAGGCGGCGATGACAGACAGTTTGTAGCCGGAATAGCCGAACCACGGCAAAAGGATGCGATAGCTGAACGGCGGCTCCACAGGCCGCGCCTCCGGGCCGTAGAAGGTCAGCGCCAGCTGCTGGATGATGTAGAGCATGCCGATGGTGGCGACGATGGTGGCTTCCGGATTGTAGTTGAGCCGGCGCAGCACCAGCCGTTCGGCAACCAGCGCGATAACGCCGACGATCAGTGGCGCAACCACCAGCGCCGCCAGGAAGCCGACAGCCGGGTGACCGCCGATCGCCGTGGTGATCGCCCAGGCAAGCACGGCGCCGAGCATGAAGAATTCGCCATGGGCGACGTTGACGACGCGCATGACGCCGAACACCAGCGACAGCCCAAGCGCCATCAGCGCCAGCACGGCGGAGGTGACGAGGCCTTCGAGGGCGGCGAGGAGAAGGTGGGGACCGAAGTGCATCGGTTACACTCCGGCAGGCGCCAAGTGCACCCCCCTCTGGCCTGCCGGCCATCTCCCCCTCAAGGGGGGAGATTGGCAGTTCGTGCGATGGCGGCCATCCACCAGCTGCGATGATTGGCGAAGGCGGTGAAAGCAGCCGATCTCCCCCCTTGAGGGGGAGACGTCCGGCAGGACAGAGGGGGGTGGCTTGGCGCTCACGCTTGCTGGAGCAGCTAAGACTACAGCGCCTGCGTCGTGTAATCCCCCTCGGCCTCGTAAAGCCCGTCCTCGATCTTGGTCTTGTGGACGACCTTCAGCTTGCCACCTTCGACCTTGGAGATGTTCTGGATACCGAAGCACTGGTGGATCTTGCCGTTGAAGGTTTTTGGGCCCTGCGGATGCTCGGGTCCTTCGGCGAAGGCGGTCAGCGCCTCGGTCGCCTCGACCAGCTTGGCGCGGTCTTCCGGCCCCTTGTAGCCGGCGTCTTCCATCGCCTTCTTGACCACATAGAGCGTTTCCCAGCAGCCGAACATGTGCGACGCGGTGGAGACGTCCTTTGGATCGCCGACGGCGGCGCCATTGTCGTCGATACCGACGGCGGCGCGATAGGCTTTTTGCGCGGCGCTGTCGTCGGCCTGCGCATAGCGCGGCGAACCCTCCCAGAAATGGCTGCCGTCCAGAAATTCGAGCCCAGGGCTGTTGATATCGGTGGCCTCCAGCGAATCCATGAAGCCGAACAGCTGCGGCCGGTTGGAGCCGTAGAACTCGCCGAGTTCCTTGACGAAGGTGAGCACCGCCGGGCCGACCATGACGTGGTAGATCACCTCGGTCTCAGCCGGGATCTGCGGGAAGTACTTGGTGAAGGACGATTCCGTCGGCGGGATGGCGATCTGCGCGATGACGTCGGCGCCTTGCGCCTTCAGCGCCGGCGGCAGGTAGTCGCGGTGGTCGTAGCCGAAGGCGAAATCCGGGAAGATCTGCGTCACCTTCTTGCCGGCATTGGCCGCGATCCACGGCGCCATCGACTGGATCTGGCTTTTCACGTCGGTGATGCCGGGCTGGAAGACATAGCGGTTGAGCTTGGTCGAGGCGACATGGTGGCCTTCGCTGACGACGAAGTAGGGGATCTTGGCCTCGCCGGCGGCGGGCGCCGAGCCGATGACGACATGCGAGAACAATGTGCCGAACACGATGTCGGTCTTGTGCTGGGTGGCGAACTTGCCGACCACTTCGGCGCCGCGGCCCGGATCGGTGCCGTCATCCTCGATGATCACCTCGACCTGGCGGCCGTTGATGCCGCCGGCGGCGTTGATCGCCTTGATGGCGGCAGCGGTGGTCTTCTCGTACCAGCGGCCATAAGCGGCGCCGATGCCGGTGCGGTGCGACTGGAAGCCGATCTTGATCGGCGCCGAGCTCTGTGCCTGGGAATAGCGGACGAAGCCTGGCGCGGTGACCAGGCCGGCGGTGGCGGCCAGCCCCTTCAGCGCCGTGCGGCGGGTGAGACCGGTTTTCGAGAGGTCGAAGGTCTTGCTCTTGTCCATGATGCCGTTCCCCTTGTTCAGCGTTTAGGAGCGCAAAGTCCGCTCATTTCCGGAAGTCGAAAAATTGCATGTGTACAAACTAAATCACCAAAGTCCGGACACGGCAATGCCGGTTCCGTGGGGGAAGCCCGGTTTATTTTCCAGCGCAAACGGCTCAGCCAACCGTCGGCGTGGCAAGCAGCCAGAGGCCGAAGACCGTATAGGCGATCATCAGCACAGTGAGCGGGAACTGGCTGAGGGTTGCGCGGGAGGGCTGCGGGTGCAGGCGCCAGGCGAAGCCGTGGGCGATGAGGACGGCGAGCACATGGCCTGATATGATGGCGCCAGCCTGGACGTTCCACAGCCACCAGGCGGAATCCGCACCGGCAACGATGCCCGCCTCGATCTGCATGTCGGCGCTGCCGAACACGTTCCAGCCCAGCGCGAACGGGTCGGACAGCGCCGCAAGCGCATACTGGCCGTCGACGAGCAGCGACGTCAGGTAATGCGCGGCATGATAGGCAAGCGCGATCGGCACGATCGACCACACCAGCAGTCCGGCTACATGGCCGAAGGGGCGATCGCTGCGCGCAAGACGCTGGCCGAGCCAGACTGCAAGCATGAACACGCCTGCAAGCAACATGAACGTCAGAACCAGCCCAAGGCTGCCGCTGCCGAGCACCGCCGTGCGGCCGGGAAATTCCAGCGGATTGATGCCGAAAAGGCCGAGCCAGAAGAAGGTTTTCGACAGGCCGTCGAAGGACACCGACGACAGGGCAAGAAGCAGGAAGGCAATGCCGCTGGCCGGCAACGGCTCGGCGGGGAACAGCTTGGCGCCTGGCCAGCACAGGCCAAGCCGACCGGTTTCGTTGCGCTGGACGATCGCGAAACGCGCCACCATCGAGAAGAAGACCGACAGGAATTCGCCGCTGCGGCTCCAGTTTCGATAGCCGAACGCCAGCATGGCAAGGAAGGTGAGCAGCCAGTAGAGGCCGGCAGCATACGCCAGCCGCGCCGGATCGTCGGGCGCCGGATCGATGAGTTCGAACCAGGCAAAGGCGAAAAACAACAGGACGGCCGACCAGCAGCCGAGCCATCGGGGAAGTCGCCAGCTCCCTTCATCCCCCGCGCCGAGCAGACGTGAGGTAAGGCGCCACGGCCCATACCATGGATTGAGCCATGACCAGAGATCGCCGAAGACACCTTGCAGCAGCGTGACGCCAGCCCATAGCAGGGTCCAGATGACCAGCGGCAAAGGGTTTGAAAGCGGGTCGCGGCTGCCGAAAAGGCCGGCGGCGATGAGGATTGCAAAGCCGGCAAAGGAGATTAGGCTGAGTATTGTGCGGGCGTTGTCGCCGAAGGCGAACAGCGTCAGGCGTCGACGCCAGAAACGGTCGAGCAAATCCCCCGGCAGCAGCGCAAGCACGAGGAAACTGACAGCCACGGCGAAAGCGCCGCCGACCAGATAGTAGCCGGTCGGCAAGAGCAGGACATGGCCACGGTCGGAGGCGTGGGCGAAGGCGGGCGTGGGTGACAAAGTTAGGCAAACGAGCAGAGTTCTTGAAGAAAGGCGCTCTACGGCGCCCCCCTCTGTCCTGCCGGACATCTCCCCCTCAAGGGGGGAGATTGCGCGGTCATTTTGGCTTTCGCCAACTCTCGGGGTTGCAGAGGAAGCACTGCCGGTGGAACTGCCGATCTCCCCCCTGGAGGGGGAGATGTCCGGCAGGACAGAGGGGGGCGCGAAGGAACTCGAACTATCGAAGAGTTCCATCACCCCTCACACCTTGACCAGTTGCTCCACGCGGTCCTTTTGACCGAAGATCCTGAGATAACGCTCGATCTCTTTCTCGTCGCCGGTCGCCTTGGCCGGATTGTCGGAAAGCTTGACCGCCGGTCTTCCATTGGCCTCGGTGACCTTGCAGACCAGCGATATCGCGTCCAGGCTGTTGGTTTCCGTCGGCGCGCAGCCCTCGAAATCATTGGTGAGGTTGGTGCCCCAGCCGAACGACATGCGCACCTTGCCCCTGAAATGGCGGTAGGTCTCCTCAATCGTTTCGACCTCGAGCCCGTCGGAGAAGATCAGCAGTTTCTGCCGGGGATCCTTGCCCCTGTCGCGCCACCAGGACAGGATTTTTTCGCCGCCCTCGATCGGCGGCGCGCTGTCGGGGCGAAAACCGGTCCAGTCGGCCACCCAGTCCGGCGCGTCGCGCAGGAATGAGGCCGTGCCGAAGGCATCGGGCAGCACGATCAGCAGATTGCCGCCATAATAGCGCTGCCAGTCCTGCAGCACCTTGTAGGGTGACTGTTTCAGCTCTTTTTCCGAATTGGCGAGCGCGGCGAACACCATCGGCAGTTCGTGGGCGTTGGTGCCGAGCGCTTCGAGGTCGTTGTCCATGGCCAAAAGCACGTTGGAGGTGCCGGTGAAAGCTTCGCCGATGCCTTCCTTCAACGCCTCGACGCACCAGCGCTGCCACAGGAAGGAATGGCGCCGGCGCGTGCCGAAGTCCGAAATGCGGATGCCGGGCAGCGCCTTCAGCCGTTCGGTCTTGGCCCACATCTTGGCCTTGGCGCGGGCATAGAGCACGTCGAGCGCGAACGGGCCGTACGCCCGCAAGGCCGCGCGGGAACGGAGTTCATTTATGATGGCGAGCGCCGGGATTTCCCACAGCGTGGTGTACATCCAAGGCCCGCTGAAGGTGAGCTCATACTGGCCGTCGCGCTTCGACAATTCGTATTCCGGCAGCCTGAAATTCTCCAGCCAGGCGAGGAATTCCGGCTCGAAGATCTGCTTGCGGCCGTAGAAATTGTTACCGCCGAGCCAGATCATCTCCTTCTTGCTGAAGCGCAAGGTGCGGGCATGGTCGAGTTGTTCGCGCAGTTCGCCCTCGTCGATCTCTTCGGCCAGCCGCACGGAGGTGGTGCGGTTGATCAGTGAGAAGGTCGTGTCGACCTTGGGGTACATGCCCCAGATCATCTGCAGCATCAAAAGCTTGTAGAAGTCCGTATCGAGCAGGCTGCGCACGATTGGGTCGAGCTTCCAGGTGTGGTTGTAGACACGCCGCGCAATATCGGTCCTAGCCATGTTTCAACACCGCCTTCGCTGCCTGCTACCCACAACCGCGACAGGCCTCATAGCATCGAATTGGCCAAAACGCTGCCCGGTTTCAGGGCTGGCCCGACAAAAAGAAAACCCTGCATGCGGCCGGACACGATCGGCCGGCACCGCCGCCGCCAGCCGGTGTCAGATCCCGGTTCTGCCGCCGATGACCCTGAGCGCCGGACGCTTGCGGCGGGTGACGACGCGGCCCGCTACCGGCGCATCGGCGCGGCCGTCATCCTGCGCCTTCTCGGCAAACAGCCAGTCGATGAACAACTGCACGATCGGCGTCGACTTCATCTCGTTGCGACAGACGACATAGAAATCGTCGGTCGCCGGCACCGACAAGCTGAACGGCGCCACCAGCATGCCCCTGGCCAGCAGCGAACTGGCCGTCACCGAATCGCCCAGCGCCACGCCATGGCCGTGGACCGCGGCCTCAACCGCCATGCGTGCATCGCCCAGATGATGACGGCGGCCGCGTTCCAGGTCCAGCGCATCGGCGGCCGCCAGCCAGGTGTGCCATTCGCGGCCGTCATCGCCATGCAGGAAGACATGGTCGGCGAGATCCCTGAAGCTGCGGATCGGACGGTTGTTGATCAACGTCGGGCTCACCACGGGAAACAGTTCGAGCCCCGACCATTTGCGCATCCAGCAATCGGTCCAACTGCCATCGCCGTAATGCACGCAGACATCGATCTGCGGCGCGCGGATATCCTTGGCGTCGTTGGAAGGGATCAGCGTCAGCCTGATGTCAGGATATTGCGCCATGAAACTGCCGAGCCGCGGCGTCATCCACAGCAAGAGCAATGCCGGCACGCAGGAGACGGAGAGCGCGCCGCTGCTCGCCGGCCTTGTCATGCGCTGCGTGGCGGCGGCGATGCCGTCGAAGGCGCTCGAGACCGCCGGCAGCAGCTCGGCACCATGTGGGGTCAGTTTGACCCGCTGGCCGGCGCGCTCGAAAAGCTTGACGCCGAGCGACTGCTCGAGCGCCTTGATCTGGTGACTGATGGCGCCATGCGTGACATTCAGCTCACTCGCCGCCTTGGTCAGCGAGCCATGGCGTGCCGTTGCCTCGAAGGCGCGCAGCGGATTCAGCGGTGGCAGGCGCTTGGCCATGGGCATCCATTGAAGCACGATCCCGAAAAATGGAGGCCGGTTTTTCGGATGAGATAGTGCTCAGAGTTAATTGTGAGATTTTCTCACAGCCAACACCCTAACAATATCAATTGATTTTTCAATGCGGCTGCCAGACACTTTGGCCCGGAACAGCATCAAGACGTGAAATCTGCAGGCAGCCAGCGGGACAACGACCCGGCCGGATGACGGTCGCTTCGCCAAGATCACCGGCGGCCGCATTGCATCAGGCCCGGCAGGAGGAGCGGACATGGGTTACGATCGCGGCAAGCTCGACGCGTTGCGTCGCAAATATGGCGAGAGCCATGGCGGCGAAATGTTCGACCCGAAGTTCCGGCGCGTCGCCGACAAGATATTTTCCAAGTCCGGAACCCGGCTGGCGCCCTATTCCGGCATACCGACCTTCCTCGCCGCCCCCTACCGCGAAATATCAGCCGACAATCCGGATTTCGGCGACCTGCAGGTGGCGATGATCGGCGTGCCGATGGACCTTGGCGTCACCAACCGGCCGGGCTCGCGTTTCGGGCCAAGGGCGCTGCGCGCCATCGAACGCATCGGCCCCTACAATCACGTGCTGGAATGCGCCCCGACGCATGAACTTCGGGTCGCCGACATCGGCGACACGCCGTTCCGCAGCCGCTACCGGCTCGAGATCAGCCATGAGGATATCGAGCGCCGCACCAACCAGATCGTCGATGCCGGCGTCATCCCGCTGTCGGTCGGCGGCGACCATTCGATCAGCCATCCGATCCTGAAGGCCGTCGGCAAGAAGGCTCCGGTCGGCCTGATCCACATCGACGCCCATTGCGACACCAGTGGCCTGTTCGACATGACCAAGTTCCACCACGGCGGACCGTTCCGCAACGCGGTGCTCGACGGCGTCCTCGATCCGGCGCGCACGATCCAGATCGGCATTCGCGGCTCGGCCGAATATCTGTGGGAGTTCACCTACGAGTCCGGCATGACCGTCGTGCATGCCGAGGAGGTGACCGGTCTCGGCATCCCCGCCATCATCGAGAAGGCGCGCAAGATCGTCGGCGACGGGCCGACCTATATCTCCTTCGACATCGACAGCGTCGATCCGGCCTTCGCGCCCGGCACCGGTACGCCCGAGGTCGGCGGCCTGACGACGCGCGAAGTGCTCGAACTGCTGCGCGGCCTGAAGGGCCTCAACATCGTTGGCGGCGACGTCGTCGAGGTGGCGCCGCAATACGACGCGACCACCAACACGGCGCACGCCGGCGCCCAGGTTCTGTTCGAAATCCTGAGCCTGATGGTGTTCAGCCCGGCGATCACCGGTAAAGGAGCCTGACGTCTAGACAAGCAAAGGTGGCTGCTGCGCTGGAGCCGGCGGCCGACCCAAACACACAAAGCTTCCAGAGGGGAATAAAAATGACGATCCGTATCGCACTCAAATCATCCATCGCCGCCGTGCTGATGCTTGGCACCGCTGGCCTCGGCTTCGCCACGCAAGCCGCCAATGCCGACGCCCTGGCGGACATCACCAGGGCCGGCACCATCAATGTCGGCGTCTTCGCCGATTTTCCGCCCTTCTCCTCGGCCAGCGCCGACATGAGCCTCAAGGGCTATGACATGGATGTCGCGCAATACATTGCCGACACGCTCAAGGTGAAGCTCAATCCCGTGGCCGTCACCGGCCAGAACCGTATCCCGTACCTGAACGACCATCGCGTCGACATCTTAATGAGCGTCGGCTATTCGAAGGAGCGTGAGCAGGTGATCGACTTCGCCGCTGCCTACGCGCCCTACTACATCGCCGTGATCGGTCCGGCGGCGCTGACGGTCAAAGGCAAGGAAGACCTTGCCGACAAGTCGATCGCCGTCAACCGTGGCACGCTCGAGGACACCTCGCTCACCGAAGCGGCTCCGGCGTCGGCCGACATCAAGCGTTTCGACAACTACAATTCGGTGATCCAGGCTTTCATCTCCGGCCAGACGCAGTTGATGGTCGTCGGCAACGATGTCGGCGCGCAGGTGCTGGCCAAGCAGGACGCGCTGAAGCCGGAGCAGAAGTTCCAGCTTCTGACCTCGCCTTCGCATATCGGTCTCAACAAGAACGAAGACAGCTTGAAGAAGGCGGTCAACGACGCCATCGCCAAGATGCTGGCGGACGGCAAGCTGGACGCAAGCTCGCAGGCCTGGCTGAAGACGCCGCTCAACCCCGACAACCTCAAGGATTGAGATCCGGTGGCCTTTGCCTGGCTTCCAGGGGCTGCGGGTGACATCGCGCGCGGAGCGGTCACGACGATCCTGTTGATCGCTGTGACCACGCTGGCGGGGACATTCCTCAGCATCCTGGGTGCTGCGGGACGGCGAAACGGCCCGGTGCTGCTCAAGCGGGCCATTGCCTGGTATGTCGAGGTGATGCGCAACACGCCGTTCCTGGTGCAACTGTTCTTCATCTTCTTCGGGCTGCCCAGCCTCGGGATCAGGCTTGACCCGGTATTGGCCGCCATCCTGGCGATGACGCTCAACATGGCGGCCTACACGATCGAGATCGTCGGCGCTGGGCTTGACGCCGTGCCGCCCGGACAGACCGAAGCAGCCCTTGCGCTGGGCTTGAGGCCACGCCAGGTGTTCGTCAAGATCGTGCTGCCACAGGCGCTCAAGGTGATCTATCCGGCGCTGACCAGCCAGATCGTTATCATGATGCTGGAGTCCGCCGTGGTGTCGCAGATCGCGGTGCGCGAGCTTACCTACGAGGCCGACATGCTGCAGGCACGCACGTTCCGGTCCTTCGAGACCTATCTTGTCGTGACGCTGGTTTATCTCGTCCTGTCGATGGCCTTGCGCCGGCTGTTGGTCACGGGCGGACGCCGCGTCCTGGGGGCTGGCGTGTCATGATCGAATTCACCTTCTGGGACATCGTGCGCAACCTTTTGCTCGCCGCACGCTGGACGGTGCTCTTGTCGCTGGCCGCTTTCGTTGGCGGCGGCGTAGTCGGCATGGTCGTGCTGTTCTTCAGGATCGCCAAGAATAAATGGAGCCGGCGCGTTGCCTCCAGCTATATCGCCCTGTTCCAGGGGACGCCGCTATTGATGCAGCTGTTCCTGATGTTCTTCGGCCTGCCGATGCTCGGCTTGCGCATCGAGCCGTGGACGGCGGCGGTGCTCGGCCTCACCTTCTTCGCCAGTGCCTATCTGGCCGAGATCTGGCGCAGCGGCGTCGACGCCCTGCCGCGTGGCCAGTGGGATGCCGGCGCCAGCCTTGGCCTGCACTATCTGCAGGAGCTGAGGCTGATCATCCTGCCCCAGGCGTTTTCGATCACCCGCGCGCCGACCGTCGGGTTCCTGGTGCAGCTCATCAAGTCGACGGCGCTCACCTCGATCATCGGCTTCGAGGAGCTGGTGCGGACCTCCAACGCCATCAACAATGCGACCTTCGAACCCTTCAAGGTCTACGGGCTGGTGGCGCTGATCTTTTTCGTCATGTGTTTTCCACTGACGCAATACGCGCGTTCGCTCGAACGACGCGCCGCCCACTGAGCCGCAAGAAGACGGCGGACAACGGAATCAAGGGAACCAGCCGGAGAACCGGCACAAACAGAGGAGAGACCAGATGAACAGATTGATCGCAACACAAGTCAGCCGGCGCAGCGTGCTTGGCGCTGGCCTGGCGACGGCCGGCGTGCTCGCCATGCCGTCGATCCTGCGGGCGCAGGACAAGTCGCTGAAGGTCGGCGTCTATGGCGGCTACTTCAAGAAATCCTTCGACGAGCACGTCTTCCCCGACTTCACCAAGGCCACCGGCATCGCGGTGGAATCGGTTGCCGAGCCGACCGGCGAGGCGTGGCTGGTGCAACTCGAACAGGCGGCCAAGGCGGGCCAGGCGCCGGCCGATCTTTCGATGATGTCGCAGACCTCGACGCTCAAGGGCCAGTCGACCGAACTGTGGACGCCGCTCGACACCTCCAAGTTCAAGCATTACGGCGACCTGTTGCCGCGCTTCATCAACAAATATCCGGATGGCCGCGTTGCCGGCATCGGTGCGGTGGCCTGGTGGATCACGCTGGTCTCCAACACCGATGTCTACAAGGAGGCGCCGACCTCCTGGGCGGCATTCTGGGACAAGGCGAACGAGGACAAGCTCGGCCTGCTGGCGCTCGCCTCCAACTCGTTCCTGCTCGAAGTGACGGCCAAGACCTTCATGGGCGGCACCAATGCCCTCGACACCGAGGAAGGGTTGAACAAGGCGTTCGAGAAGCTCGCCGAGGTCAAGCCGAATGTGCGCCTCTGGTATCGCGACGAAGCGCAGTTCGAGCAGGCGCTGAAGTCGGGCGAAATCCCGATGGGCCAGTATTATCACGACGTCACCGGCCTCGCGATCGCCGACGGCTTCCATGTCCGCACCACCTTCCCGAAGGAAGGCGGCATCCAGGACTCCGGCAATTGGGTTCTGTCGCGCGCCTCGACCAAGGTCGACGAGGCGCATGCCTTCATCGACTATATGAGCCAGCCGTCGATGCAGGGCGTGATGTCGCGCAAGGTCGGCACCACGCCGACGCTGAAGAAGGAGGTGCTCGACCTGACGCCGGCCGAGTTCGCATCGGTGTCGTCGGAGATCGAGCCGATCATTCCGCGCTACGACCTCTATACGTCCAAGGCCGACTGGATCAACCAGAAGTGGACCGAGCTGATCGTCGGCTAAGCCGAAAAACAGCTCGCCCGACATCGAAGCGCTCCTCATGACGGGTCGCTTCGCGAACCACCTCTCCCATTGCGATGGGAGAGGATATGCTAAGCGCCGAAACCGCGGCGCCTCTCCTCTTGCGACCGAGGAGAGGCCGCCGCGAAAGCGAGGCGGCGAAGAACCATCCCATATCCTCCGGTTAACAGGATCAGCCATGTCCGGACTTGATATCAACGCCATCACCAAGGCCTTCGGAAATTTCATCGCGGTCGACAATGTTCGGCTCAACGTGCCGCACGGCACCTTCGTCTGCCTGCTTGGACCATCCGGCTGCGGCAAGACCACGCTGCTGCGCATGATCGCCGGCCTGGAGGAGCCGACCAGCGGCGCCATCGTGCTCGACGGCGAGGACATTACGCCGCTGCCGACCCACAAGCGCAATCTCGGCATGGTGTTCCAGTCGCTGGCGCTGTTTCCGCATCTTTCGGTCGGCGACAACATCGCCTACGCGCTACGCATCCGCGGCGCTTCGAAGGAAGAGCAGAAGAAGCGCGTCGACGAGTTGCTGACGCTGATCCACCTGCCCGGCTTTGCCGACCGGCCGGTGGCGAAGCTTTCGGGCGGCCAGCGCCAGCGCGTGGCAATCGCCCGTGCGCTGGCACTGTCGCCGAAGCTGTTCCTGCTCGACGAGCCGCTTTCGGCGCTCGACGCCAAACTGCGCGAGGCCATGCAGGTGGAACTGCGCCAGCTGCAGCAGCGGCTGGGCATCACCACCATCGTCGTCACCCACGACCAGCGCGAGGCGATGACCATGGCCGACCTGGTCGTGGTCATGGGCCACAGCAGGATCCTGCAGGCGGCACCACCGATCGAGATATACCGCAAGCCGGCCGACGCCTTCGTCGCCGATTTCATCGGCATCACCAACCTTCTGCCGGCGGAGGTCGACAGCGCCGGACGCACCACCATCCTTGGCACCGCCATTCCGGGCCTCGCCATGCCGGCCGGCGTCACCAAGGCCTCGGTGTCGATCCGTCCCGAAGACGTGCATCTGGGCCAACCTGGCAGCCGCGCCATCACCGGCCAGGTGACCTTCGTGCGCGATCTCGGCGGCACCATCGAGACCTTCGTCGAGGTTGGCAGCACCAGCATCATCGCGGTGGCGACGCCGCGAGAGAGACCCAACGTCTCGGTCGGCGCCAAGGTCGGCGTCACGCTGCCGCCCGAGAGCTGCGTGGTGCTCGGCTCATGAGACGCGAAGCGCCAAAATCACTCGCCGACTATACGCCGCTGCTGTTCCCCGGGCTGATGCTCGTGGTGTTCTTCGTCGTGCCGTTTTCGACGATGATCGCGGTCAGCTTCTTCAAGCGCAATCCGGCCGGTTTCTACACGCCCGATTTCGTCATCGACAATTATGCGCGATTCCTGACCACCTTCTTCGCCGGCGTGCTCGGCTTTTCGCTGATGCTGGCGGTGCTGGTCGCCGTCTGCTGCGTCTCAATCGCCTTTCCGTTCACCTATCTGCTGACCAAGCGCTCGCGCCGCGTGCAGACGCTGTGGCTGGTCGGCCTGTTGTCGGTGCTGTCGCTGTCGGAGGTCATCATCGGCTTTGCCTGGTCGACGCTGTTTTCGCAGACCGCCGGCATCACCAACCTCTTCGTCGCGCTCGGGCTGATGGACAAGCCGGTGGCGCTGCTGCCGACCTTCGGCGCGGTGCTGGCCGGCATGACCTACCAGGCGCTGCCCTACACCATACTGGTGCTCTATCCGGCCCTGGTCCGCCTCGACCCGACACTGCTCGAGGCCGCCCGCACGCTTGGCGCCTCGCCGGTCAAAGCCTTCTTCAACGTCGTCACCCCGGCGCTGCGCAACACCATCGTGGCGACGCTGATCATGGTCTTCGTCTTCGCGCTCGGCTCCTATCTGCTGCCGCAGATCCTCGGCAGGCCACGCCACTGGACGCTGTCGGTACTGATCACCGACCAGGCGATCTACCAGTCCAACATGCCGTTCGCAGCCGCCATGGCGGTCTTCCTGGTGCTGATCTCGCTGGCGCTGGTCGGGCTGACGCTGCTCGTCGGCCGCAGGGAGAACGCACTATGACCGCCACCTTCCTTCGCCGGCTCTATTTCACCATCGTGGCTTTGTTTCTGGCCGCGCCGCTGATCGTCGTCGCCGGCGTCTCGGTCAACGCGCGGCAGGAACTGACCTTCCCGCCGAAAGGCTTCTCGCTCGCCTGGTATGGTCAGATCTTCGCCGATCCGGAATGGCGGCTGGCGCTGATCCATTCGGTGACGCTCGCCGTCTGCTCGGCGGCGATCGCGGTCGCCATCGCGCTGCCGCTCGCCTGGTTCCTGTGGCGGCGCATTGCGCCCTGGGCAAACATCTTCCAGGTGTTGGGGCTCGCGCCCTTCATCCTGCCGCCGGTCATCACGGCGCTCGGCTTCCTCACCTTCTGGGCGACGGTCGGGCTGTTCGGCCAGTTCTTCACCGCCATCATCAGCCACGCCATCTTCTTCGTGACGCTGCCGCTGGTGACGCTGTCGCTGGGTTTTGCGTCGATCGACCGCTCGCTGGTCGAGGCCGCCGCGACGATGGGTGCTGACGACCGCACGGTGCTGAAGACGGTGGTGCTGCCGCTGATCCTGCCCTACCTCGTCTCCGGCTACGCCTTCGCCTTCGTGCTGTCGCTCAACGAATACATCGTCGCCTATATGACGATCGGGTTCACCACCGAGACGTTGCCGATCAAGATATTCAACGCGCTGCGCTACGGCTACACGCCGACCATGGCGTCGGTGTCGGTGTTCTTCGTCGCGGTGGCAGCCCTGGTGTTCGGATCGATCGCCAAGTTCGGAGACATCCGCAGGCTGCTCGGCGCGATGTCGTCCGAAGGCAACTGACCGGACCTGTGCGAAAACGAAAACGGCCGCCGATTTGCCAGTGCCGTGACGTCATCGTGTCGGTCGCTCGAAATAATGATTTTGTCTTCACTTTCCGGAGAACGAAGTTCTAATCTTAGTCGGTCCTGGATCGCGGAAGGGGATGCGACATGGTGGATTCTGATCGGATCGACAAGATGATCAAAGCCGTGCCCCCCGCCTTGGCGCTTCGAGCCGGGCTGGACCTTGGCATCTTCACCCGGCTCGGTGGCAGCGCGATGACTGCTGACAGCCTTGGGGCCGCGCTCAAAGTCGAGCCCGATCGTCTGTCGCGGCTCCTCTACGCGCTCGCCAGCATCGATTTCCTCGAAGTCGAGGATGGCCAATTTCGCAACGGAGCCGAAGCGTCGGCCTTCCTCGACGCGTCCAAGCCGACTTATCGCTGCGGCGATCATGCGCTCCTGCGCGAACTCTGGGGAGCTGACCTGCTGACCGCAGAGTCGCTGCGCCAGAACCGGCCGGCTGCGCTGCACGATTTTTCCGAAGCAGGGCCCGAGGCAGCGGCGGCCTTCAGCCGCATGCTCGCACCGGGGGCGGTGATTTTCGGCCGACTTCTGGCCCAGGAGATGGACCTCTCGGCGATCGGTTCGGTGATCGACATCGGCGGGGGCCCAGGGACCATTCTCGTCGGACTTCGCGAGCGGTGGCCGCAGATTGCGGCAACGCTGATGGAACTCCCAACGGTCGCAGCGGTCGCGCCAGATATCCTGTCAGAATATGGTGCCGACGACGTGGTCGTCGAAGAGGGGGACATAACTGTCGCGCCATCGATCGGTCGGCACGATCTGGCGATCCTGAAGGCCGTCGTCCAGGTCCTGCCTCCGGACCAGGCGCGCAGTTCGATCCTGAACGCGGCGCGTTGCCTCACACCGGGCGGCGAGATCGCAATTGCGGGGTGGGGTGTCGTCGATGATGACCGCCTCGGCCCGCGTGAGGGTGTCTTTCTGAATCTCACCTTCTTGAACCTCTATCGCAACGGCGAATCGTACACTGAAGGTCAGTATCGAGCGTGGATGACGGAGGCTGGATTCCGCGATATTTCGAGGTCGCGGCTGACGGACGGCTGCACCTTGTTTCGTGCGCGCCTCGGGGGCTGATTGTTGCTGGATGCCTGATTTCGGACGCGGGGGCAGGCGCCCATGAGCACACGGCAGTATGCCGGGCCGTTGCATCGGCGCCGCCTCACGTCGAAAATGCCCCCATGGAAGCTGTCCGATTTCCCAGGCTCTCGACACCAAGGCTCGTGCTTCGGGCGCCGAGCGAACGGGATATCCCGGCATGGTTTGCGCGCGCGACGGATGTCGAATCCGCCTCCCTTGCCGGCGATCCCGTTCCCGACGACATAAGCGCGGGCGAACGATGGCTTGCCCGTTCGCGTCAGCGGTTCGCTGACGGCAAGGCGATCAAGTGGTCCATAGACCAGGCAGGGGTATCGGACTCGATCGGGACGATAACCCTGTCCTTCGGAGCAACCGACGCCAAGGCAGCCGCATTGGGATTTGTGCTGGCGCGTGCGCATTGGGGGCACGGGCTGGGCAGCGAGGCGGCGCGCGAAGTCATCCGCTACGCCTTTGAAACTCTGGCGCTTGAACGGGTGACGGCCGAGGCGGCGGCGCGCAATTTCGCGTCGCTGCGGATATTGGCGAAGCTCGGCTTCAAGCATATCGAGAGCTTCATCGATGAGTCCGACGGCGAGCGCTGCGAGCGTCTTGCGCTCGACGAAGACATCGGATCGTCACTGTTGGCGAGCAACCCGATGCCAGACTGCTAATGCATTCGTCGCCTCGATGCCAAGCGTCGGCTCATGGCGCTTAACGACGTTTCGCGGGCCGTCGTTTGACGAGCCACGATATCAGGCCTTTGCTCAGTGCCCAAACACCAATGGCGGCGCTAGGCGGTCCCGCCGCAGCCAGCGCGCCAGCAGCAGCGCCGCCACCACGGCCAGCCCCGACGACAGGCCGATCCAGATGCCGACGCCATGGAAGCCGAAATGGAAGGCGAGCAGCACACCGAGCGGCAGGCCGATGCCCCAATAGCCGATCGCGGCGTAGATCATAGGCACCTTGGTGTCGTGCAGGCCGCGCAGCATGCCGGCGGCAACCGCCTGCGCGCCGTCGAAGATCTGGAACAGGGCTGCAAAGACCAGGAACGACACGGCAAGAGCGATCACCCTGGCATTGGCCGGGTTGGCGAGATCGATGAAGGCGCTGATCAGCAGATGCGGCCACAGGATCATCACCAGCCCCATCAGCGCCATGAACGAAACGCCGATGACAAAGGCGGTCCAGCCGGCGCGGGAAACGCCTTCCGGATTGCCGGCGCCATGCGCAAGCCCGACGCGCACCGTCACCGCCTGGTTGAGGCCGAGGGGCACCATGAAACTGATCGAGGCGATCTGGATGGCGATCGCATGCGCGGCTAATGAATCGGCGTCGATCAGGCCCATCAGCAGTGCCGCGGCGTTGAAGATGGTCACCTCGAAGGCCAGGATACCGGCAATCGGCATGCCGAGCCGCAACAGCCCCTTGAAGCGCGGCCAGTCGGACCGCCAGAAGCGCCCGAACAGACGGTAGCGCCGGAACTTCTTCTCCAGCATCACCACCACTGCCATGCCGACGAACATCAGCGTGCTGGACAGCGTGGTCGCAAGCCCCGAGCCGGCAATCCCCATCGATGGCACGCCGAGATTGCCGAACATGAACACCCAGTTGAAGAGGGCGTTGCAGGCGACGGCGACGAAGACGATGATCAGCGCCCAGCCCGGCCGCTCCAGCGCCGAGATGAACGAGCGCAGCACGATATAGCCGTAGAAAGGCAGCACCGCCCATTCGAGCCAGCGCAGGTAGATGCCGGCCTGATGCGCCAGCGCGGGCTCCTGGCCCATCGCCAGCAGAATGGCCTCGCCGTGCCAAAGCACCAGCCAGATCGGGATCGAGATCAGGATCGCCAGCCACAGGCCCTGGCGCACGGTGCGGCGCAGGTCGCGCACCGAATGGCGGCGGCGGCCAAGCTCGGTGGCAATCATCGGCGACGTCGCCAGCATCAGGCCGAGCCCGAAGATCAGCGGCATGAAATAGAGGTTGGCGCCAAGCGCGCCGCTGGCCAGCGTGTCCGCCCCCAGCCGACCCATCATCATGACGTCGGTCGCCGTCATCGCGGTCTGGCCGAGATTGGTCAGCACCATCGGCCAGGCGAGCGCCAGCGTCGCCCTGATTTCCTGACGCCAAAGATTTTCCGGCGCGCGAGCGCCGGCTTCGATCGCAGACATTGTTCCGCTCTTTCCAGTGCGGCACGTCGGCAAGGAGCCGGAAGCCGCATTTCAAACGGCAAAACCTTCGGTTTCGCAGCGTTTGCGTCAGCTTTTGGACGAAACGCGACATGAAGGCAAGAGAGGAGGGGCCGGAACAGATTGAGCCAGCGATCGGCTCGCGCACTCTCTTTCACCTTGTTTGACGCAATTCCCTAAGGGAAAGCGCTATGCGCTTTTCCCGGGAAAACCGTTTCACACTTTTCCTGGAATTGCTCCTATCTGATCGCGTCCAGCATCTGCCGCTGCCGGTGCATTTCGAGGAAAACCCTGTAATCGCGGTCGAAACGCCCGGCCGATTTCGGGTTCGACGCACGCGTCCTGCCGCCTTGCTGCATGGCAAGGCAGGCGGCGTTGAGGTCGGGGAAAAGCCCGGCTGCGGTGGCGGCGACCATGCCGGTGCCGAGCAGCACCGCTTCGTCGGCCAGCGGCTCGACCACCGTGCAGCCGGTGGCGTCGGCATAGAGCTCCATCAGCAGCGGGTTCTTGGTGTGGCCGCCGGTGACATGCAGCGTGTCGATCAGGTAGCCGTTTTCGTTCAACGCCTCCAGCACATGCCGTACGCCGAGCGCAATGCCGACAGCGGTGCGCCAGTAGAGCTTGCACAGGCTGTCGAAGGACGAGTCCAGTGTCAGCCCGCTGACCACGCCGACGGCGTGCGGATCGGCGAGCGGCGACCGGTTGCCGTGGAAGTCCGGCAGCACATGCAGCCTTGCCGCGAGCGCCTCGCCTTCGGCAGTGCGCAGTTCGGCGACACGCCTGGCGATCTTGGCATGCATAGCGGCGTCCGGCTCGCCGCCGGCGCCGTGCCAGCGGATGATGTGGTCGAGCAGGGCGCCGGTAGCGGATTGCCCGCCCTCCGAGAGCCACAGCTTCGGCAACGCCGCGCCGTAGTACGGACCCCAGACCCCGGCGAAGGGTTGTGGATCGGGCGACATCGCCATGACGCAGCTCGACGTGCCGGCGATCAGCGCCAGGTGCCGGCCGATGTCCTGTTCGTCGCCGGCAAAACCGCCGAGCACGCCAAGCGCGCCGGCATAGGCATCGATGACGCCGGCGCCGACCCGGCATTTCTGCGTCAGGCCGAGATCCGCCGCCGCTTGCGCCGTCAGCGGGCCGATATCGGTGCCCACCGGACTGGCCCTCTCGGGCAGGTTTCCGTGCTCGAAAAGATCGTCGAGGCCGACGAGCTCGAAGAAATCGCGGCGCCAACCAGTCTCCTCATGCGCCAGATAAGTCCATTTGGCGGTCAGCGTGCATTGCGAACGAGCCAGCGAGCCGGTCGCTTGCCAGGTCAGGAAGTCGGTCAGGTCGAATAGATAGCCGGCTTCATTCCAGATCTTCGGCAGGTGCCGTTTCAGCCACATCAGCTTCGGTGTCGCCATTTCCGGTGACATGACGCCGCCGACATAGTCGAGCACGGCGTGGCCGCTGGCCGTGCATTCGTCGGCCTCGGCGATGGCGCGGTGGTCGAGCCAGACAATGGTGTCCCAACGCCTGTCGCCGGTGACCGAGACGCTGAGCTGGTCGCCTTGCCGGTCGCGCACCACCAGCGAACAGGTGGCATCGAAGGAGATGCCGACGACATCCTCGGCGGCGACACGGGCTTTCTCGCGCGCGGCACGCACGGCGATGCAGACGGCCGACCAGATATCGCGCGAATCATGCTCGGCGTGATCGGGCTTCGGCTGGTTCATGGCGATCGGCCGCTCGGCACGGCCGAGCAAGGTGCCGCTGGTGTCGAGAATGCCCGCGCGAGCGCTCCCGGTGCCGACATCGACCGCGCAAACGAACTGTTTCGTCAAGATGCTCTTACTCTCGCTCCCAGGCCTGCAATCAGATCGGGCAATTGCAGCATGTCAGCGAATATAAAGTCCGGTTCACTCGACGCAAGCCGCGCTTGCAAGGTCGGGTTGCCGGCATGCGAGCCGCCGGTGAAGGCAAAGACGCGCATGCGCGCCGCCCGCGCGGCAGCGATGCCGGCTGGGCTATCCTCGACGACCAGGCATTTGCGCGGATCGGCTCGCATGCTGGCGGCGGCATGGAGAAACAAGTCCGGCGCGGGCTTTCCCCTGGTCACCATGCCGGCGCTGAACAGATGCGGCTCCATCAGCCCAAGCAATCCGGTGACGTCGAGCGCGTAGCGGATGCGGTCGAGCGTGCCCGAGGACGCGACACAGAATGGCAGCTTAAGCCTCGGCAGCATCTCCTTGACGCCAGGGATCGGCTTCAGCTCTTCGCGAAACCTTCGCATCAGCTCGACGCGCATGTCGGTCAGATGGCTGTCGGTGATATCAAGCCCGAAGTCGCGGCCGAGGATCTCGCGTACGCTCTTCATGCTCTTGCCGAGGAAATGCTCGTAGGCGGCATCCTCGCCGATGCTGCCGCCGGCAAGCCTGATCATGCCGAGCAGCGCCGAGACGGAGAGCGCCTCGCTGTCGACCAGCACGCCATCGCAGTCGAAGATGACCAGTTCAGGCGTCATGGCGTCGAATGATCTCAGAGCTCGCCGGCGAGGTAGCGCGTCAGCGTCGCGCGCGTGCCATTCGCCCACAGCACGTTGAGCGCATGGGCGAATGCCTCGACAAACGCCGTCGCGCGGCCGACATCGCCGTAGATGTCCTCCATGGCAAGCCAGGCGGCGGGCGCGTCCTTTGCCGCTTTTGCCGTCGCCTGCAGCCGGTCCCAGCTCGGGTCGTTGGGCTCGATGACGGTGCCGCTGTCCGTCGTGCCAAAGCAGTAGCGGCACCAGAGGGCCGATTCCAGCGCCAGGCCGGCGACGCCTTTTCCGGCCTTCAGCCGGTCGGCGATGGTCGGGATGATGAATTTCGGCTGGCGGTTGGAACCATCGAGGCAAAGCCGGCGCACCGTGTCGCCGATCTTGGGATTGGAGAAGCGGCTCTCGATGAGCTGGTAATACTCTTCCAGATTGGTATCCGGCACCGGCGGCACGGTCGGCATGATCTCGTCATGCTCGAGCTTGTCGAGAAAGCCGCGCACCAGCGGCTCGTGCATCGCCTCATGGACGAAATGGATGTCCATCAGCCCGGCCGGATAGGCGATCGTCGCATGGCCGCCATTGAGGATGCGGATCTTCATCAATTCGTAGGGCGCGACATCCTTGACGAACTGTACGCCGACCTTTTCCAGCGGCGGCCGACCGTCGGTGAAATGATCTTCCAGCACCCATTGCCGGAACGGCTCGCAGAACACCGGCCAGTTGTCCTCCAGCCCGAACTCGCTGGCGAGAATTCCGCGTTCGCGGTCCGTGGTGGCCGGCGTGATGCGATCGACCATGCCATTGGGAAAGGCGACATGTTCGCTGACCCAATTTGCCAGATCCTCGTCGATCAGCCGGGCAAGGCCGATGACGCCATCGGAGGTGACGTGGCCATTGTGGGGAATGTTGTCGCAGGACATGACGGTGAACGGCATGACGCCGTCATCGCGCCGGCGGACCAGCCCGGCGAGGATGATACCGAACACCGTCTTCGGCGTGGCGCCCGGCTGCGCGTCGGCGACGATGTCGGGATGGGTCGGGTTGAAGACGCCGGAAGCCGGGTCGATGAAGTAGCCGCCTTCGGTGATGGTCAGCGAAACGATCTTGATCGCCGGGTCGGCGAGCCGTTCGATGATGCCGGCCGCATCGCCCGGCATCAGGAAGTCGATCATGACGCCGGTGACGCGGGCACTCATATGGCCGCTATCCTGTTCGACCACGGTGGTCAGCCAGTCCTGCTCCTCCAGTTTGCCGCGGCCGATCTTCTCGCCCTCGAACACGCCGGCGCCGACCAGCGCCCACTCATGGCCGATGCCCGAATTGAACAAATCGTCGAGATAGACGGCCTGATGCGAGCGGTGGAAATTGCCGACGCCGAAATGCACGATGCCGGGCTTGAGCGCCGCGCGGTCGTATTTGGGACCGGCAACCTTGGCGGGCAGCTTGGCGAGGTTGGAAGACGAGAGTTTCACGGTCATCTGTTTTACCCTTTGGCCGGCTTCGGCTTTGTTTGTCGGCCTCTGCTCCCCGCGGAGGGACGAGGAGCAGAGACCACCCCCGCCCTCAACTCATCCACTGGCCGCCATCGACATTGTAGGTCTGGGCGACGATGTATTCGGCATCGCTGCTGGCGAGAAAGACCGCCATGCCGGCGAGGTCCTGCGCCGTGCCCATGCGGCCATACGGCACCGCCTCGCCAACCAGCTTCTTCTTCTCGCCCTTCGGCCGGTTCTCACACTTTGCAAACAGCGAATCGACGTGATCCCAGTGTTCGCCGTCGACGACCCCAGGGGCGATCGCGTTGACGTTGATGCGGTGCTTGATCAGGTCGAGCCCCGCCGACTGGGTCAGCGAGATGACGGCGGCCTTGGTGGCGCAATAGACGCCGACCAGTGCCTCGCCGCGCCGCCCGGCCTGGCTCGCCATGTTGATGATCCTGCCGCCCTTGCCGCGCGCGATCATCGAGCGGGCCGCGGCCTGCAGCATGAACAGCGTACCGGCGACATTGACGGAGAACAGTTTTTCGTAACTCGCCCTCGATATCTCGACGATCGGTGCCAGGTCGAACAAAGCCGCGTTGTTGATCAGTATGTCGAGGCCGCCGGTCCTGGTCTCCACAGCCTTTACCGCTGCGTCGATCGATGCCTGATCCGTGACATCGAGTTTCACGGCATAGGCCTGGCCGCCGATCCCGGCGGCCGTCTTCTGCGCGGCCTCGAGATTGATGTCGGCGATGGCAACGGTGGCGCCTTCGCCGGCATAGGCTTCGGCGAATGCCTTGCCGATGCCACGGGCCGAGCCCGTGATCAGCGCGGATTTGCCGGCCAGGCGCATGCTCACATTGCCTTCCCGTCGGCGCCGAAGCGATGCAGCTTGGCCTTGTCGGGGGTCAGGTAGATGGTGTCGCCGTGATGGACAGCGAGTTCGCCGTCGGCGCGCACCGTCAGCGGACCGACGCCTTCGGCCTGGACATGCAGGAAGGTGTCGGAGCCGAGATGCTCGGCAACGCCGACTATGGCTTTCCATTCGCCTGCCGTGGTCGAGATCTCCATATGCTCGGGGCGGATGCCGATGGTCTTGACGCTGTATTTGGCCGCCGGCGCCCCTTCGATCAGGTTCATCTTCGGCGAGCCGATGAAGCCGGCGACGAACAGGTTCTTCGGCGTCTTGTAGAGTTCCATCGGCGAGCCGACCTGCTCGATGTTGCCGGCGTTCAGCACGACGATCTTGTCGGCCATGGTCATGGCTTCGACCTGGTCGTGGGTGACGTAGATCATGGTGGTCTTGAGCTGATGATGCAGCTCGCTGATCTCCAGCCGCATGGTGCCGCGCAGGGCGGCGTCGAGGTTGGATAGCGGTTCGTCGAACAGGAAGGCCGAAGGCTGGCGCACGATGGCCCGGCCGATGGCGACGCGCTGGCGCTGGCCGCCGGAGAGCTGGCCGGGCCGGCGTTCGAGATAGTTGGTCAGGTTCAGCACGCGCGCCGCGTCCTTCACCTTTTTGTCGATGGTTGCCTGATCCTCGCCCGCCATCTTGAGCGGGAAGGCGATGTTCTTGGCCACCGTCATATGTGGATAGAGCGCGTAGGACTGGAACACCATGGCCAGCTTGCGCTTGGCTGGCGCTTCACCGGTGACGTCGCGGCCGTCGATGTTGATGGTGCCGCCGCTGGTGTCCTCCAGCCCGGCGATCAGGCGCAGCAGCGTTGACTTGCCGCAACCCGACGGGCCGACGAAGACGACGAACTCGCCATTTTCGATCACCAGGTCGAGGCCGGGGATGATGGACGTCGATCCAAAGGATTTGGAGACGTTCTTGAGCGTGATGTTTCCCATGGTTTCCTCCCCGAGGGGTTATTTCTGCCGATTGCTTCAGGCAATTTCCGTTACTTCACCGAACCGGCCATTATTTGACTGCACCAAATGTCAGGCCGCGCACCAGCTGCTTCTGGCTGAACCAGCCCATGATCAGGATCGGCGCGATGGCCAGCGTCGAGGCCGCCGAAAGCTTGGCCCAGAACAGGCCCTGCGGGCTGGAGAACGAGCTGATGAAGGCGGTCAGCGGCGCGGCTTCGGTGGTGGTCAGCCGGATCGTCCAGAACGCCTCGTTCCAGGCCAGGATGATATTGAGCAGCATGGTAGACGCGATGCCCGGCACCGCCATCGGCGTCAGCACGTACCAAATCTCACCCCACAGCGATGCGCCGTCCATGCGCGAGGCTTCCAGGATCTCGCCCGGAATTTCGCGGAAGTAGGTGTAGAGCATCCACACCACGATCGGCAGGTTGATCAGCATCAGCATGACCATCAGGCCGATGCGGCTGTCGAGCAGCCCGAGGTTGCGGAAGATCAGGTAGATCGGGAACAGCACGGCGACCGCCGGCATCATCTTGGTGGAGAGCATCCACATCAGGATGTCCTTGGTCCGCTTGGTCGGCGAGAAGGCCATCGACCATGCCGCCGGAATGGCGACCAGCAAGGCCAGGATGGTCGAACCGACCGAGAGCAGCACCGAATTCAGGAAGAACTTGAAGTAGCCGCTCTGCGCCTGAACCTCGGTGTAACTCTCGAACGTCCCCGACGGGATCAGGTTGAAGCCCTGGATGGCTTCCTGCTCCGACTTGAACGAGGTGATGATCGTATAGAGGATCGGGAAGAAGATCAGCAGCGCGACAATCCAGGCGGCAACGGTCGCGATTGTCTTGTGCTGGGTGGTGACTGAGCGTGCCATCGTATCCTCCCTATTTGTCCAGGTTCTTGCCGACGGCGCGCATGGCGAAGAAGGCAACGATGTTGGCGAGAATGACAGCGATGATGCCGCCGGCGGATGCCTGGCCGATTTTGAACTCCAGCAAGGCCTTCTGGTAGACGAGGAAGGGCAAGTTGGTGGAGGCGTATCCAGGGCCGCCATTGGTGGTGACGAGGATCTCGGCATAGACCGACAAAAGGAAGATCGTCTGGATCAGGATGACGACGGTGATGGCGCGCGACATGTGCGGTAGCGTCAGATAGATGAAGCGGCTGACGAAGCCGGCGCCGTCCATCTCGGCGGCCTCTTTCTGCTCGCCGTCGAGCGACTGCAGCGCGGTCAACAGGATCAGCGTCGCGAAGGGCAGCCACTGCCAGGCGACGATGATGATGATCGCCGTCATCGGATGCTGCCCGAACCAGTCGATCGGCTGGGCGCCGAAGAAGCGCGCGATGTCGGCGAATACCCCGTATTGCGGGTGCATGATCATGTTCTTCCAGACCAAGGCGGCCACCGGCGGCATGACGAAGAACGGCGAGATGACGAGGATGCGGACAATGCCTTGTCCCCACATCGGCTGATCGATCAGCAACGCCAGCAGGATGCCGCCGATCACCGTGATCAGCAGCACGCTGATCACCAGCGTAAGCGTGTTGAGGATCGATTGCAGGAATGCCGGGTTGGAATAGAACAGCGCGTAGTTCGAGAAGCCGACGAACCCATCGCGGATCGGGTTGAGCGGGTTGTACTGCTGGAAGGAGAACCACAGCGTGAGCGCCAGTGGAACAACCATCCAGACCAGCAGGAGCACGACAGATGGCGCCATCATGAAACGGGCAAGCGAACGGGTCTGCTGAGTAGCCATGACGGTCACCCTTCAATGGTCAGACTGAATTTTCAAAAGGCGTTAAAGGCGGCCGCCCGAACTGGGACTCGGGCGGCCGTTGCCGGTCAAGGAGGCGACCGGCATTCGGCACCGGGAGGAGCCTACTTGATATACCCGCCTTCGGTCATTGCCGCGGTGGCAGCGTCCTGGGCCTGCTTCAAGGCATCGTCGACGCTCGACTGGCCGGCAAGAGCCGCCGAGAAGAGCTGGCCGACAGTGGTGCCAAGTCCCTGGAATTCAGGGATGGCGACAAACTGCACGCCGACATACGGCACCGGCTTGACGGTCGGATGCGTCGGGTCGGCGGCATTGATCGAGTCCAGCGTCATCTTGGCGAACGGAGCCGCCTTCTGGTACTCGGCATTGGCGTAGAGCGAGGAGCGCGTGCCGGGAGGAGCATTGGCCCAGCCTTCCTTCGAGGCCACCAGGTCGGCATAGTGCTTGCTGGTTGCCCAGGAAACGAACTTCTCGGCGGCATCTGCCTTTTGCGTGCCGGCGGGAATGGCCAGCGACCAGGCCCACAGCCAGTTGCCGCGCTTGCCCAGGCCATTGTCGGGCGCCAGCGCATAACCGACCTTGTCGGCGACGGTCGAGTTCTTCGGGTCCGATACGAAGGATGCGGCGACCGTGGCGTCGATCCACATGCCGCACTTGCCCTGCTGGAACAGCGCCAGGTTTTCGTTGAAGCCGTTGGACGATGCGCCCTCAGGACCGTCGGCCTTCATCAGGTCGACATAGAACTGCAGGGTGCTCTTCCATTCGGGCTGGTCGAACTGCGGCTTCCAGTTCTCGTCGAACCAGCGTGCGCCGAAGGAGTTCGACATGGCGGTCAGGAAGGCCATGTTCTCGCCCCAGCCGGCCTTGCCGCGCAGGCAGACGCCGTTCACGCCATTGGCGCGGTCGGTCATCTTGTCGGCGGCCTGCTTGATGAAGTCCCAGGTCGGCGCGTCGGGCATCTTCAGCCCGGCCTTGTCCATCAGGTCCTTGCGGTACATGACGAAGGAGCTTTCGCCGTAGAAAGGCGCTGCATAGAGCTTGCCGTCAACCGAAAGACCGCCGGCGATGGCCGGGATGATGTCCTTGGCGTCATAGTCGTCGCCAAGCTTGTCGAGCGGCAGAAGCCAGCTCTGCTTGGCCCAGATCGGGACTTCATAGGTGCCGATGGTCATCACGTCATACTGGCCGCCCTTGGTGGCGATGTCGGTGGTGACACGCTCGCGCAGCACATTTTCTTCGAGCGTGACCCAGTTGAGCTGGATGTCGGGGTTAGCCTTGGTGAAGTCTTCCGTCAGCTTTTGCATGCGGACCATATCGCCATTGTTGACGGTGGCGATGGTGATGGATTCGGCATGTGCGGCGAAGGCAAGAGCGCTGGCCGACAACAAGCCCAGGGTGAGCGTGTGAAGTTTCATCAAATTCCTCCCATGAACCAAGATGAGCATTTGCCTTGGCTTTGAGCAATTACTCACCTGGCGTCAATTATGTCAAGCCGGATTCGATGCTGCAGCGCAGCACCCGGCGGTGTCGACGGACCATGTGTGCGTGGAAATTGCCAAGCCGACTTCGCCGGTCCTGGGCATTCAGGCGACAGGACAGCTATTCAGGCGACAGGGCAGGATTGGCTTGCCGGAGGATTTGCCTGTCAGCAGGCGATTTCGGCCAGCAGCCAGTCGCGGAAGGCGCGGATCTTCGGCACGTTGCGGCGCGCCTGGGGATAGACCAGCCAATAGGCGTGGCCATCGTCGCCAACCAGGTCGAAAGGCTGGATCAGGCGGCCGTCGGCGAGTTCCGCCTTGAACAGCGCCCGGGTCAGGATCGCCACGCCATGGCCGGCGATGGCTGCATTGGCCTCATAGGCCTGCGCGCCCATGCTGCTGCCGGGCCGTTTGGCAAGGTCGTGCGAGTTGACGCCGGCAGCCGAAAACCACTCGGTCCACCAGATGTCGCCGGGATCGAGGATCGGCAGCCGCAACAGGTCGGCCGGCTCTTTGACGCCGCCGATGCTCGCCGCGAGTTTCGGGCTCAGCATCGGCGTGAAATCGGCATCGAGCAGTTTGTAGGCTTCCAGTCCCGGCCATTTGCCGCCGCCCGAACGGATGGCGAGATCGACATCCTCGCGGGCGAAGTCGGTCAGGCGGCTCGACGTCTCGAGCCGTACGGCAAGGGAGGGATGAGCGATCTGGAACGAGCCCAGATGGTGCGCCAGCCAGTTCGAGGCAAAGGTCAGCACCGTGGTGACGCACAGCAGCCCGTCGGCGCCGCCACGCGCCGCGGCGTAGGCCTGGCCAAGAAGGGCAAAGGCTTCGCTGACCCCCGGGGCAAGGCGCTGTCCGGCTTCGGTCAGCACAATCTGCCGCGGCCGGCGCAGGAATAGCGGCGCGCCGACGCGCTCCTCCAGCACCTTGATCTGATAGCTGACCGCCGCCTGCGTCATGGCGAGTTCCTCGGCGGCCTTGGTGAAGGAAAGATGCCGCGCCACCGCGTCGAACACCCTGATCGCTTGCAGCGGCGGGAGTTGGGAGAGCTGTCGCGAGCTGAGGTCAGGCATAAAACCTCCTTATGGGCCATAACAGATGTTCGATTGGCAAAGCCGGCCGGCAAGACCGACATTCAGGGTCAACCATTCATTCGGGTTCAGGATAGCGAAGGTTGACGATCATGACCATGGCGCAGCAAAAGTGCACTCCCACCCCAGATCATCGCTGGATTTCGTGGCTCACGGACGGATTCGGCTGGTTCGCAATCAGAAAACGGACGCATCTCGACATCAGGGACCTGTCGCCGCATCTGCAGCGCGACGTCGGCTTCCTCGACGGCAACGACCCTTTTGGGCGGGGCAAATAGCCCGGCTGGCTTTATCGGAAATCAGTCGCGCCGGCGTCTGCGATCGACGGCAGCCCGGTCAGACGCTGGCCAGCAGGGCAGCCGCCGTCCGCTCGTCGGTGATGAGGCCGTTGATCAGCCGCCGGTTGGCCGCCGCCAGGATACCCGGCAGTTTGCGTTCGCCCATCGCCAGTGCAATCACCAGTGATTTTTCGCGCGATGGCAGCGAAGCCGACGACACCCGGTCGTTGGTGATGCCCTCGATCATGCGGCCTTCGCGATCGTAAACCCAGCCGACGATTTCGGCGATGCCGCCGGCCTTCTGCAGCGCCTTCAGCTCACTTTCCGAAATGAAACCGTCCTCATAGAGCGGTGCCTTGGGGCCGAGATCGCCAATGCCGATGAAGGTGACGTCGGCCTCGGCGGCCAGCGCCAGCGTCGGCTGGATCATCGGCTGGTTGAGCAGCATCTCGCGCTCCTCCGGCGAAGAGGCGATGACCGGCAGCGGCATCGGGAAGGATCGCGCCTTGACCCTGTCGGCCATGGTGAAGATGACGTTGTAGAAGGCAGCCGAGCCGTCTGGCGAGATGTTGCCGGTCAGGGACACCACCTTGTGCTGCGGACATTCCATCGGCGGCAGCTGTTCGATCGCCGCTTTCAGGGTGCGCCCGGTGCCGATCGCCATCACGATCGGTGTCGGCGAGCGCAGCCGCCGCTCGATCTCGGCTGCGGCCGCCTCGGCGATGCCGATCGTGGTAGAGGATGAATTGGGATCGCTCGGCACCACTTCGACCAGGTCGAACGCGAAGCGCGATCTCAACCGCGCCGCCAGATCGAGGCAGTTGGCGATGGGATGGTCGACACGGACCTTGATCAAGCCTTCCGACACCGCCAGCGACACCAGCCGCTGCGCCGTCTGCCGCGATATGCCGAGCGTCGTGGCGATCTGGTCCTGCGTGTTGCCGGCAACATAATAAAGCCAGCCCGCGCGCGCCGCGTCGTCCAGCCTGTTGCTGCCGCCATCCTGCCGGGTATTCACGTCCTGCCTCCCGAAACCGCCGGTCACGAGCGCGGTCCGCTTCTACTCTCGCAGGGAACGGCCTGCTGCGCAATTGTCAATCTCAAGGGCAATTGCTTGCAACCTTCGGCGCACACGGCGCGAAAATATCCTCCTCCGGCGAGGCTTACGCCGGAGAAGGACCTTCGGGTTCAGTTCCGACAGGCGGCACGTTCTGCGATCGGGAAGGTTTATCTCCCTGCGTAAACCCTTTAAGGGATCGCAAAAAGGAGCCTTGCATGACGCCGAAAGCGGTTTTCTGGGATATGGACGGCACGCTGGTCGACAGCGAACCGCTGCACGAGGCCGCTTTGGTGGCGGCGATGCGCAATGTCGGCCTAGTCCCGCCGGCCGACCTGCATGAGCGCGTGCTCGGCGTCGCCGCCTGGCCGGTCTATGAGATGATGCGCGACCAGTTCGGCCTGGACCTGCCCTTCGACGACTGGATCATCCGCAAATACGAGCACTATCTGCCGCTGGTCGAGCGCTTGCAGCCGCGCCCCGGCGCGATCGAGATCTTCAACGACTTGCGGGCAAGGGGCGTGGCGCAAGCCGTGGTGTCGAATTCGGACCGCATGATCGTCGACGCCAACCTTCGAATGGTCGGGCTGACCTATCCAGGCATGAAGACGATCAGCCGCAACGATGTGCGCGAGGGCAAGCCGCACGCCGAACCCTTCCTGCGCGCCGCGTATCTCGCTGGCGTCGCTCCCGCGCAGGCGATAGCGATCGACGACAGCTGGCCGGGCGCCATGGCGGGGCTGGCGGCAGGCATGACGACGATCTTCTGGCCGGAAAAGCCGATGGAAGGCCCGCCCGGTGCTATCGTCATCAACAGCGCCGAGGAATTGCGCGCCGAACTCGGGCTTTAGCCTTCAGAGGCTCAGTTCCGGTAGACCGGTTCCTGCTCGTCGAGGATCGCCTTCAATTCGCTGAGGTGGCGTTCGGCCTGGCCGGGATAGTCGTCCATCTCGCTTGCGGTCTTCTCGGCGATCGCGTCGGACAGCGTCCGCAGCGGGCGGCCTGTCCACAGCGCCTTGATGTAGGTCTCGGCGGCGCGCTCGAAATAGAACATGCGGTTGAAGGCATCGGCGACCGTGTCGCCGATGACCAGCACGCCGTGGTTGCCCATCACCATCACCTTGACCTTTGGATCGACGAGGAGCTGCGAGCAGCGTTCGCCCTCCTCTTCGAAGGCCAGCCCGCCATAATGGGCATCGACGACATGGCGGTTGAAGAACATCGCCGAGTTCTGGTCGATCGGCGGGAGGCGAGAGTCGGCGAGCGACGCCAGCACCGTGGCGTGGATCGAATGCACATGCATGACGCAGCGCGCGTGGCGGACATTGCGATGGATGGCGCCATGCAGCCCCCACGCCGTCGGGTCGGGCGCGTTCGGCCCCGAGAGCGTGTCGGGATCGTTGGCGTCGATCAGCAGCAGGTCGCTCGCCTTGATGCGCGAGAAATGCACCTGGTTGGGGTTCATCAGGAACTGCGTGCCGTCGTCATTGACCGCCAGCGAGAAATGGTTGGCCACCGCCTCGTGCATGTTGAGCCGCGCCGTCCAGCGAAAGGCGCAGGCGAGATCGACGCGCTCCTCATAGAAGGGCAAGTTGGTCAGCGTTTCCTTTTGCAGGCGGGCTATGCTCATCGAGGACACTCCGTGAAAGAGGCGAGAATGCCGCGACCAGCCGAGGCTCGCAACCGCTTTCGCTTGGTGCAGGGACCGACGCCGATGTCCTTGCCTATGCCGCCGTGCTGGCCTCGGCGCCGGCCCGAAGGCCGCCATGCTCGACGATGAAGTCGATGACCTCCCGCAGCCCTTTGCCGCGCGACAGGTCGGTGAAGCCGAACGGCCGCTTGCCGCGCATGCGGACGGCGTCGCTCTCCATCACATCGAGATTGACGTTCACATAGGGCGCCAGATCGCTCTTGTTGATGACCAGGAAATCGGAGCGGGTGATCGCCGGCCCGCCCTTGCGCGGGATCTCCTCGCCCTGGCAGACCGAGATGACATAGAGGGTCAGGTCGGCAAGATCAGGCGAGAAGGTGGCGGCGAGGTTGTCGCCGCCGGATTCGATGAAGACGATGTCGAGGTCGGGGAATTTCTTGTTCATCTCGGCGATCGCCTGCAGATTGATCGAGGCATCCTCGCGGATGGCGGTATGCGGACAGCCACCGGTCTCGACACCCATGATGCGATCCTCCGGCAGTGCCTGCAGCCGGGCCAGCATCATGGCGTCTTCCTTGGTGTAGATGTCGTTGGTCACCACCGCGATCGAGAATTCGTCGCGCAACGCCTTGCACAGCTTTTCGGTCAGCGTCGTCTTGCCCGAACCGACCGGGCCGCCAATGCCGACGCGCAGCGGACCATTTTTCTGTGTCATGCGGGAAACTCCGTGATGGCGAGGATGGCAAAGCCGAGCCCGATCAGCAGGCACAGCGGCGAGTAGTAGCGCAGGTCGAGCCGCGCGAAAGGCTGTTCTGGCGCCAGCCGCCGCCACCACGGCGTGAAGCCGGCAATGCCGCGCCCCAGGAACACCAGCCCGATGAGCAGCGAGGTGGCGGCGAGGCCCTCCCTGGGGAAGGGCGAGGCAAAGACCCCTTCAAGCGCCATCGGCCACAGTGTCGCCAGCGCAAGGCACGCGGCAACGGCGAAACTGGCGAAAGGCGTCGGCATCTCATCGACGCCGCGAAAGCCGACGACGGCGCGGGCGCAGGAGGCCGCATCCTGGCCCGGCCAGATGCCGCCGATGCCCCAATAGACATGCAGCGCCGTGATCAGCAGCAGGACAAACGATAGCGCGAAGGCGAGAAAAATCATGAACGGAACAACCGCGAATACTGGGTTTCGTGTCTCATCGCCATGATTTCGGAGACAAGGGCGCAGCCGCCGAGATCGTCCAATGTCGAGCGCGCGGCGCGGCCGGCGGTCGACAATGCCAGTGGTTCGAAGCTGGCAAGCAGCGCGGTGGCCTTGCTCTGGCCAACGATGCCGAGCCGGATCGCGGCCTGGACGAGGTTGGAGAAGAAGGCCTGCAGGAAGGCGGACAGCGCATCCTGAAGCGCAATCGCATTGCCGCCTGCGATGGCGCCGACAGCGACGCAATAGGCGCATTCGGCCGGCAAGCGCTCCAGCACGGGGCTGGGCCAGGCTGCCGCCGCTTTCAGGAACGCGGCGCCTTGCAGCATGGTCTCGGTGTGGCGCTCGCGCGAGCCGGCAAGCGCCTCGGCAAGTGCTGCAATTTCGTTGAGGTCACCGTCGTTGCGGGCGCGGCGCCAGCTCTCGGCGAACAGCACGGCGTCGTTCCAGCCCGAACCCATCTCGACCAGCGTTTCCAGCCACCCGGCGAGGGTTTTCGCGTCGGCAACCAGCCCGTCATGCACCGCGCGTTCCAGACCGTGGCTGTAGGAAAAGCCGCCGACCGGAAAGGCCGGCGACAGCCACGCCATCAACCGCAGCAGGGCGATGTTGGAAGGCTGGTCACTCATGATCGTGGCGGTGGCCGGCATGGGAATGCGAATGGGAATGGGATTCGCTGTGCGAGTGGGAATGCGCGTCACCATGGCTGTGTGCGTGCGCCTCGGCGTGCGCATGGCCATGGTCATGGCCGTGCCCACCGTGGCCGGAATAGGCGCCGCGCACCGGCTTGAACGGCTCGGAGACGTCGGTCACCGTTGCGCCCAGCCCCTCCAGCATCGCCTTGATGACATGGTCGCGCAGGATGAGGATGCGCCCGGCCTCGATGCTCGCAGCGAGATGGCGGTTGCCGATATGCCAGGCGAGCTCGGCCAGATGCACGCCGTCGCGAGCGCGGATGTCGTAGACGTCTTCCGGTGCCGCGATGATCTCGATGTGGCGGCCATCCTCCAGCACCAGCCGGTCGCCATCGTTCAGGGCGACGGGCTCGGGCAGGTCGACCAGCACCTTGCTGCCGTCGGCAAGTTCGATCGCCCGGCGGCGCAGATGCCGCTCGTCATGGGCGAGAATGGCGCGGCCGGAGGGTGCCGTGGTCCCGGCATTACCGGCGGTCAGCACCGAGACGGCGCGGGGAAATTTGGTGAAGTCGGTGCGGATGTCGAGCTTCATTTCATGGATCCCCCATTGGCTTGCGCCCGCGCACGGGCGGGCCGCGCCAGCACGCGGTCGAAATAGGCGTTGACGCGCTCGGACTCGATCGGAAACCGCCCGGCGCGGGCCCAGCCGCCCATATCGCCGAGCAACACGTCGACGGCCGAAAACCGGTCGCCCAGTGCGAACGGCTTGTCGCCCAGCCGCCGGTCCAGCGCCTTGAGCTCGGAGGCGAAGTCGTAAGCCGCCGCGGGGCCGACATCGACCCGCACCTCCTTCGGCAGCAGGAAGCGATGGCGCAGCTTGTTCCAAAGCGGTGCTTCAAACTCGCTCTGGGCAAAGTGCATCCAGGAATCCATCTCGGCACGCCCGGCCACGCCCGGACTGGCGCCCATGCCCTTGTCGGCATGCTTGTCGGCTAGATAGACGCAGATCGCCGCCGAATCAGTCACCGTCACCTCACCGTCGATCAGGATCGGCACCTTGCCCGACGGGTTGAGAGCATAGGCTTCCGGCGAGCGCAGATGAACCTCGACGAATTCATAGGGCTGCCCGAGCTCCTCGAGCATCCAGAGAACGCGGCTGACCCGGGATCCACGCGATCCGACGGCCTTGTACATGCGTAAACCTGCCTTTCCCTGGAAGCGTTAGACCATCCCTCACTTCATCCCAATGCCGGTCAGACAATCGTGTCGAAGAGCCGCAGGATGAACGATATCTGATAGACGAGCGCGGCCGCGACAAAGGCGATGTGGAAACGGCGGTCGCGCACCAGGATCGCGGCGATGCACAGCGCGACGAAGACAGGCGTGCGGAACAGATATTCGTTGCCGAAGCGGGCAAAATGTTCCGGTCCCTTCAGCAGCGTGTCGATCACGTCGAGCAGGTAGGTCGCCGCCAGCAGGCCGAAGAACCAGGCCCGGCGCGAATAGAAGAAATGCTCGTAGCTGGTGTAGTCCAGCATCGAATCCGGAAACAGAAGCGCGCAGAGCAGGAACAGCGTGATCGCATAGAAGATGATGAACAGGTACTTGCCGAAGGTCCACGTCTCGATGGTGTAGAGGCCGAACTCCCACCACCAGAAATGCACCAGCATCAGAAGCACCGAAGCGACCCAGGCCAGGTGCACGGGATAGAGCCGGTACTGGGCGGGATGCTGGACGATGCGCGCCACCCCCGACAGCAGGCGGGCGACGCCAAGCCCGATCACCATGCCCATGACGATGCGGATATGCGGGAAGATGTCGTGGGCGGAAGCGATTTCGGTGGCCATAGGTCGACTCTGTGCACTCCAGCAGTTGCGGCATCAATCGTACCAGAGCCACAGCTTCCTGTAGTCGGACGGAACCTCGATCTTCTCCGCAGGCAGATGGTCGACATCTCCCTCCCAGGTCTCGTCCGGCTCAAAGCCAGACGGCAGCCAGCCAAGCACTTCTTCTTCGCTGGCGCGAGTTACTACGACGACCTTGTCCGAGAACGGCCATTCCCCGTTATCGCATTGGGTAATCGCTATCCTGATGTCGTGAACCTCGGGTCGGTCGCGTATCGACTTGAACGTCGCCAGGACCGTGTCGTTGTCGGGAGCAGCGTGGCTATTGCACAGTAGACCCGCTTCGCCTTCGGCTCCGTCAAAATACTGCTCCAGCGTAATCATCGGCATGACGCGTGGAGCAGCGCCACCGTTGTAGGCTTCCAACGGACCCATCCTTGAAATCAGGGCTGCCTTCTTTTGCTCGTCCATGGCGGGTCCAGATTCGTTGCAGACCATGACCCTAAAACAGAAAATACCGCTGCGCCATCGGCAGCACAGTCGCCGGCTCGCAGGTCAGCAACTCGCCGTCGGCGCGGACCTCATAGGTCTCGGGATCGACCTCGATATGCGGCATGGCGTCGTTGAGCACCATCGAATGCTTGCCGATGCCGCCCCGGGTGTTCTCGACAGCGGCGAACTGCTTGTCGACACCGAGCCTGCCATGCAGCCCCGACTCGAGCGCCGCCTTGGAGACGAAGGTCACCGACGAGTTGGTCCTGGCCTTGCCATAGGCGCCGAACATCGGCCGGTAGTGCATCGGCTGCGGTGTCGGGATCGAGGCGTTGGGATCGCCCATTTGGGCAGCAGCGATCATGCCGCCGATCAGCACCATGTCCGGCTTGACGCCGAAGAAGGCCGGGTTCCACAGCACCAGGTCGGCGCGCTTGCCGACAGCGATCGAGCCGATATCCCTGGACAGCCCATGCGCGATGGCCGGGTTGATGGTGTATTTGGCGATGTAGCGGCGAACGCGGAAATTGTCGTTGTTGCCGGTCTCCTGCGGCAGCGCGCCGCGCTGGCGCTTCATCTTGTCGGCGGTCTGCCAGGTGCGGATCGCCACCTCGCCGACGCGCCCCATGGCCTGGCTGTCCGACGAGATGATCGAGAACGCGCCGATGTCGTGCAAAATGTCTTCCGCCGCGATGGTCTCCTTGCGTATGCGGCTTTCGGCGAAGGCGATGTCCTCGGGGATCGACGGCGACAGATGATGGCAGACCATCAGCATGTCGAGATGCTCGGAGAGCGTGTTGACCGTGTAGGGCCGGGTCGGATTGGTCGAGGACGGAATGACGTTGGGCAGGCCGCAGACCTTGATGATATCAGGCGCATGGCCGCCGCCGGCACCCTCGGTGTGGAAGGCATGGATGGTCCGGCCCTTGATCGCCGCCACCGTGTTCTCGACGAAGCCGGACTCGTTCAGCGTGTCGGTATGGATCATCACCTGCACGTCGTAATCGTCGGCAACCGACAGGCAGCAGTCGATGGCCGCCGGCGTCGTGCCCCAGTCCTCGTGCAGCTTCAGCGAACAGGCGCCGCCGAGCACCATTTCCTCGAGTGCCGCAGGCAGCGAAGCGTTGCCCTTGCCCGACAGGCCGATGTTCATGGGGAAGGCGTCAAAGGACTGGATCATGCGGGCCATGTGCCATGGCCCCGGCGTGCAGGTGGTGGCCAGTGTGCCGTGGGCCGGGCCGGTGCCGCCGCCGAGCATGGTGGTGATGCCGCTCATCAGCGCTTCCTCGATCTGCTGCGGGCAGATGAAATGGATATGCGCGTCGAAGCCGCCGGCGGTCAGGATCTTGCCCTCGCCGGCAATGATCTCGGTGCCGGGACCGATGATGATGGTGACGCCTTCCTGCATGTCCGGATTGCCGGCCTTGCCGATTGCCGCGATGCGGCCGTCGCGCAGACCGATATCGGCCTTGAAGATGCCGGCGCTGGCATCCACCACCAGCGCATTGGTGATGACGGTGTCGACCGCGCCTTGCGCGCGTGACACCTGGCTCTGGCCCATGCCGTCGCGGATCACCTTGCCGCCGCCGAATTTCACCTCCTCGCCATGGGTGGTGAGATCTTTCTCGACCTCGATGAACAGCTCGGTGTCGGCAAGCCGCACGCGGTCGCCGACGGTCGGGCCATACATCTGCGCATAGGCGGCGCGGGTAACTCTGGCCATCAGCGATTGCTCCCGAAATCCGGCTTGCCGAAATGTGGCTTGCCGTATTGTGATTTGCCGAAATGCGATTTGATTGAAGCCTGGCTGCACATTGTCGCCATCCAATGGTCACGCAATGACCCGCTGGCCGACACCTTCTCATCCGATTTGACGGTTGAGGTTAGGGCGTCACCCCAAACCGACCGTTTGCCAAATCGATGGAAGGAAAATCCATGCGCAAGACGATATTGATTGCAGCCGCCGCCACGCTGATGCTGGCGGGCGCCGCCAGTGCCCAGCAGCAACCCGCGCAACAGCCCGCTCCGGCGCCGACCACGCCTGCCCCGGCCGCGCCCAAGGCTCAGCCGGCTGTTCCGACGATCCAGAGCGTCAACATCGTCGACATCACGGAGCTGCCAAAGGACACCCAGACGCAGGTCAACCAGGTGATCGCCCAGCGTGGCGACGCCGGCCTGCAGAAATTGCGCAGTTCGATCGACGCCACGCCCAAGGTGAAGTCCGCGCTGGTAGCCAAGGGGCTTAGCTCGGCTCAGGTCGTCGCCGCCAGCATGCAGCCCAATGGCGCGCTGACCCTGATCACCAAGAAGGCGAGCTGATAACGCACCACGGCGGGCCGACGTCCGGCCCGCCGGCTGCAGAGGGAAAGGAACCTTGGCAGGGCTGGATTCGTTTCGCCTTTTGAGTGTCGAAACAAATCTCGAAAGCGAGCGATGACCATCACCACCTTGCCCGACGCCCGATGGCTGCATGCCATTGCAGCGGCTGCGTTTCTGTCGGCGAGCCTGCCCCACGCCACGTTGAAAGCGCAGGGCCTGGAAAGCCCGGAGACCGTCAACCGTATCGTCGGCTCGGACGTCAAGCAGGAAGAAGCCAACGCCACCGCCGAAGCCCGCAACGTCAACACGGCGATCGACCGGACGCGCGAAAACATCGGCACGGTGCGCAAGACGTCCAAGCTCGACAAGGTCGAGATCGTGCTCCTCACCGACGCGGCGCGCAGCGAAGGCGGCCCGCCGCCGGTGATCGAGAGCAAACTCAAACAGCATCGGGACGACATTGCGGAATTGCGCAAGGAGATCGAGGCCAACGCGCTGCTGTTCAACGCCATCGAGTCGCGGCGCGTCCTTGCACAGGACGTCCTCGCCGTCGAATTCGACGATCCTGGAAAGATCGTCATCTACGCCGCGGCCAAGCCGTCGGACTGAGTCGAAAGCGCCAGTCATTCTTGGGCGACATGCATGAGACGCCATCGATCTCACAGCCTGCCCATCACCTTCTGCTGAAATCCGTAGACCTCGCGCTTGCCGCCAAGCGGCACCAGCGTCACGTCGCGCTCCTGGCCAGGCTCGAAACGCATGGCCGTGCCGGCGGCGATGTCGAGGCGCATGCCGCGCGCCTGCTCGCGGTCGAATCTCAGCCCCTCATTGGTCTCGAAGAAATGATAGTGGCTGCCGACCTGGATCGGCCGGTCGCCGCTGTTGGCCACTTTCAGGGTGACGGTCGGCAAGCCCTTGTTGAGTTCGATGTCGCCGTCCTTGGTAATGATTTCGCCGGGGACCATCGTGCCTCACAACACGCCGAAGACGAGGCCGGTACCGACCACCGCGCAGCCCGCGCCGGCGGCGCGGGCCAGGCCACGGAACCTGACGCCAACACCGAGCCCGGCAGTGATGCCAGTGGCATGCAGCAGCGCTGTCGCGATGGCGAAGCCGGCTATATATTCGAGCCCGCCGGCATTCTCCGGCACCTCGGTGCCATGCGCGTGGCCGTGGAACAGCGCGAACAGGCCAATGATGGCGACGCCGGCCGAGACCGGCAGATCGACTGCCAGCGCCACCAGCAGCCCGAGCGCCACGACGGACGCCAATATGCCGGGTTCGACGAACGGCAGCGGCATATGCAGCATGCCGAGCCCGCCGCCGACCAGCATCACGCCGACAAAAGCCGCCGGCCAGGCCCAGATTGCCTTGCCGCCCTTGAGCGCCGCCCACAGGCCGACCGCGATCATCACCGTCATGTGATCGAGGCCGGAGAGCGGGTGCATGAAGCCGGCCATAAAGGAGGAGGTCGTGCCGATGCCGACATGGGCATAGGCCGGCATGACTGTTGCCAGTAGCAGGATCGCCGACAGGCACAGGCGTTTGGCGGACATCATTCTATTTGCCTTTCGTTTGCGGGGTGGTGGTGTCACGCCGCCTTGCGGGGCCCGCACCCTTCAGCTTTGAGAACGCGCCTGGTCGAGGCGGGATATTTCTTCAGCATCGCTGGCGGGCGGATCGGCCGCGCCGAAAAATTGCCGCCGCAATTGGGGCAGGTGCCGCCCAAAATGTGTTCCACGCAGTCGGCACAAAAGGTGCACTCGAAGGTGCAGATCAGCGCGTCCGCCGCCTCCGGCGGCAGGTCCTTGTCACAGCATTCGCAATTGGGACGCAGCTCAAGCATTTTTCTCACCTCACCTGATGGGTTCGTGCACGGTCACCAGTTTGGTTCCGTCGGGGAATGTCGCCTCGACCTGCACGTCAGGGATCATCTCGGCGATGCCTTGCATCACCTGCGCGCGGGTGACGACGTAGGCGCCGGCCTCCATCAATTCGGCGACCGGGCGGCCGTCACGGGCGCCCTCGACGACGAAATCGGTGATCAGCGCGATCGCTTCCGGATGATTGAGCTTGACGCCGCGTTCGAGCCGCTTGCGCGCCACGATCGCCGCCATGGCGATCAGCAGCTTGTCCTTTTCCCTCGGTGTCAGGTTCATGCGCTTCCCTGGACTGGCGTAGACAGACTTACAGTGACCATAATTTGGGCAACCCAGCCTTTCCGTTGAGCAATTCGACCAGCGGAACCAGCCGCTGGCGGAGCCGATAGCCGTCCCCGGCGTAGAGCCTCGCAAGAAGCTTGCCAGATTTCCTCACGCTCCAGGCACTGGCGCTGCCCTGGTCGCCGACGATCCCCAGAACCGGGTCGAGCAGGGCCTCGGCCCGCGGCGACACCAGCAGCAGCGTCGCTATCGCGACTGCGCCACCGGCAATCGCCGGGCGGTCGAGCGTGGCCGCGATATCGGGTCCGATGCGGAAATCCTCGGCATGAATGAGCTCGCCGTCCTGGCGGACACGCCAGCGGTCATGGAAATTGCCTTTCGTGACGTGTTCGCCCATGGCCAGGCGGCCGAAGACCGTGGCCTCCAGCACCAGCGCCTCGGCGCAGACGGCAAGCTCGACGTCCAGCGTGCGGGCAAACGCCGCCTGGTCGAAGACGATGGTTTCCTGCGGCAGCCAGGCGATGCGGCCGTTTTCACCGACCGATAGATTCACCCGCACCTCGGCATGGTCGGATGCCGCCCGATAGATTTTCTCGCAGGCCTGGGTCGTGATCGAGGCCGAGGCCGCCGCGCCGACATCCACGTCCCAGGCGATACGGTCGCCGCCGGTCATCCCGCCGGCGGTGTTGATCAGCACCGCTTCGAGCGGATCGGCCGAGACCGCCGGCATCCTTATCTTGGCGGCACCGTCCTGATAGAGGCGCCGCAGCCGCGTGCGACCGTCGACGACGGCGCAAGAAAGCCGAGCCGCGCCCGCGGCGCGCTGCGTCGAAATCCTGCCATGTTCGATCTTATCCATGCCAGCACGTTAAGCACTCCGGCGCCTTTGTCGATGCATGGCCTGATATAGCTTGTTGCTTGACAACGTTTCGGTTTCTATAGAGGGAACCACCTTGGTACGGTCATGCAGCGCTTGGCGGGGGTATAGAGCGAAGACGGCGGCTTGATACCGGGAGAAAAGGGGCGCTGCTCAATTGGCGTCGGGAAACGCGACATAGTGGGGAAGAAACCGAATGGCCGACCAGCTGGCAACGGATATCATCGCGAAGATCAAGGCTCATGCCGAGCCGGGCGGCGAAGAAATCACGACCAACACTGAATTGACCTCGCTTGGTATCCATTCGCTCGAGCTGACGGAGATCATCTTCGATCTTGAGGAAGATTATGGCATCGAGATCGAGATGAACACGGTCGATGCCTGGAGCAATCTGAAGAATGTCGGCGACATGGTGGAAGCTGTTCGCGCGCTGATCGCGAAAAAAGCCTGACCTGAATGCGGCAGCGCGTTGTCATCACCGGCATGGGCGGTATTTGCGGGCTTGGCACCAACGCGCCCGCGATCTGGAATGAAATGCGCGCCGGCCGCTCGGCCATCGGCCAGATCAGCAGTCCGCAATTGCATGATCTGAAGGTCAAGGTCGGTTGCGAAATCAAGACGCTTCCCGATCACGGCATCGACCGCAAGCAATTGGTGTCGATGGACCGCTTCAGCCTGCTGGCGGTGATCGCGGCCAGGGAGGCTATGCAGCAGGCCGGTCTGGCCTCGGACGAAGCCAACACCTACCGGATGGGCACCGTCGTCGGCGTTGGTGTTTGCGGCTGGGAAGCGATCGAAGAAAACTACCGCGCCATCCTGATCGAGGGCAAGAACCGCGCCGGCATCTTCACCGTGCCGAAAGTGATGCCCAGTGCGGCCTCCGGCCAGGTCAGCATGAGTCTCGGCCTGCGCGGTCCGGTTTTCGGCGTCACCTCCGCTTGCTCGTCGTCCAACCATGCCATCGCCTCGGCCGTCGACCAGATCAGGCTCGGCCGCGCCGACGTGATGGTCGCCGGCGGCACCGATGCGCCGCTGGTCTGGGGCATCCTGAAGGGCTGGGAAGCATTGCGGGTGCTGGCGCCCGACACCTGCCGGCCATTCTCGGCTGATCGACAGGGTCTGTCGCTGGGCGAGGGCGCCGGTATGGCGGTGCTGGAGAGCTACGAACATGCCATGGCGCGTGGCGCCACCATTCTTGCCGAAATTGCCGGCGCCGGCCTTTCCGCCGACGCGTCCGACATCGTCGCGCCAACCATCGAAGGACCGACGGCCGCCATGCGCGCCTGCCTGGCCGACGCCGGGTTCAATCCCGAGGATGTCGACTATCTCAATGCCCATGGCACCGGCACCAAGGCGAACGACCAGATCGAGACGGCGGCGATCAAGCGCGTCTTCGGCGACCATGCCTACAAACTGTCGGTGTCGTCGACCAAATCCATGCATGCCCATTGCCTTGGCGCATCGGGCGCGCTGGAGATGATCGCCTGCGTGATGGCGATCCGTGAAGGCATGGTGCCGCCGACGGCCAATTTTCGCGAAGCCGATCCTGATTGCGACCTCGACATCACGCCGAACGTGGCGCGTGAACGCAAGGTGCGCACGGCGATCAGCAATGGCTTCGCGTTCGGCGGCACCAATGCGGTGCTGGCCTTCAAGGCGGTCTGATCCCGGGCGATCCCGATCTGCCAGGCGGTTACATCTGCCTCATGATATGGACAAAAGCCCCTTTCTTCGGGCCTAGGTCACGCCTGTTTTGGCGGCGATCATCGCAAATACGCACCGCCCGCCTCAATGGAAAGCGCATGGTTCTCCGGCCTCCCCCTGGACTGCTCGGCCCAGACGGTGCGGTGCGCGAACTGACGTGGGAGCGCATCGCGCCGAGCCCTTGAAACCGGTTCGGGGATCCGCCACCCGCCGCCTGACTTACGCTCCGTGGCCTTCTCAGGTCCGGCCGCTCTCGCCTCAAATCACTCTGACCGACCGAGTTCGGGCCCGCTGCGGTCGTTTAGAGATGTCTGATATCTGGCGGGCTTGTCTTGCTGACATTGTGCTACATTAATCCGCGCCTTTCGACCCGGGATTTTACGGTCCACTGAACTACCCGAGTGGCCGGAGTCGACCCGCTGTGTACCTTGTGTGATGGCCATCGCCGCTGGCAAGACAATTCGGGCCGCACTGTGTTAAAGTCAAAATCAAGAATAAGTGGGGATTTGGGTTCGCAATCGCGGTATTGGGGGGCGGCGTATGTTACTGGCGCGGATTTCCAAAGAATTTGAGACTGCCGAGCCGAACTGCACCGTCATAGGGCCTCATCAGCCTGAATATGAACTGCAGCGTAAGGTATGGAATGGCACGGTAGATCGGAGACCTGCCGCGATTGTCCGCCCTAGAACGGCCGCCCAAGTGGCAAAGGCCGTGCAGCTTGCGGCTGAATACGGTGCTCTGCTGGCAGTCAGATGCGGTGGCCATAGCTTCCCCGGCTTGTCGACCTGCGATGGCGGAATCGTCCTCGATCTGTCGGGAATGAACCGTGTCGTCATTGACCCCGTGTCCCGCACCGCGGAAGTCGAGGGTGGTGCGTTGCTTGGGCATCTGGATGTGGCAGGTGCCGCTGCCGGACTTGTAACGCCTGCTGGAGTCGTTTCGCACACAGGGGTTGCGGGGCTCACGTTGGGCGGCGGCATGGGATGGTTGAGCCGGCGCTTTGGCCTGACGATCGACAATCTGCTGAGCGTGGACCTCATCACTGCCGAGGGTCGCGCATTGCATACGAGTCCGGACGTTGAGCCTGAACTGTTCTGGGGCATTCGCGGGGGCGGCGGCAATTTCGGAGTGGTAACGAAGTTCCGCTTCAAGATGCACCCTCTTGGACCGGTCCTGGTCGGCCGCTGGAGCTATCCGCGTCAGGCATTCGACACTGTTCTGAGAGGCTATCGTGATCTTGCGACCGAAGCACCGCGTGAACTGACGACCGCCTTTACAATGACATCCACAACCATCTCCGTGGGCGCTTTTTGGTCCGGATCGCCGGAAAACGCCAGCGCAGCCATTCAAGCCTATGGATCATTGGCACGGGCCGATGCCAGCATGGTCGGCGGTCAGACATATCTCGAATTGCAAACCCGCAACGACTCGCACTTTGCATGGGGCCGGCGCTACTACGCCAAGGGCGGATTCCTGGGCGACATCGACGATCAGGTTATCAACTGCCTCCTGGATTCAAGCGCTACAGCGCCAACACCGGATTCGGAACTCTACGTGCTGCAACTTGGCGGCGCGATAAGTGACGTTGACGAGGATGCCACTGCCTATTCGGGGCGGGCTGCGAAGTTCTACTGGATTGCCGAGCCGGTTTGGGACAACCCCATCGACGACTCCCGTTGCATCGCATGGGGACGTATGGCAGGCGGCCGTCTGGCGGCGATCTCTCAAGCCGGAAATTATCTGAATGAGCAGGCGGATACCGGCAAGGATGTCTCTTATGACGCCTATGGCGCAGAAAAATACAGCCGCCTTGCGGCGCTCAAGGGCCGCTTCGATCCTTCAAATCTCTTCCGGCTGAACCCGAATGTTGAACCGAAGCCTTCACTCGTTGCCCTTGGGTAAGTCTGCCCTCCACGCATTGCGGTCAAATAGGAATAAATATCTGGCGGGACGCTCATGCTCATGATCGGGCCGCCACTCAGATGGCGCATTTCGCTGCAGGCGGTAAGTAAGAGGCGCGAAGCCAAGGGCTGAGAAAACGCTATGGCGTGGTGCCTCGGCGGTTGCCACCCGCCCAAGGGCGGCCTCGAACATCCGGTTCATGGACCGTCCGGGCGCAGTGAAACAGTCGCCGCCATATTGATCAGAATCGGCCGTCCGCCTAAATCCTTGGCTGAACCCGCCAAAACCAGTGCCGCCCCGGCGCCAATCCCCGTTCAGGAGTTTCCATGGCCGACCTGTCCGCCTTTCCGATCGCAACGCGCTGGCCAGCTAGGCATCCGGACCAGATCCAGCTCTATTCGGCCACGACGCCCAACGGGGTGAAGATATCGATCGCTCTGGAAGAGCTCGGGCTGCCCTACGAGCCGCATCTGGTCAACATCGGCAAGAACGAGAGCTGGACACCGGAATTCCTGTCGCTCAACCCCAACGGCAAGATACCGGCGATCATCGATCCGAACGGTCCGGACGGCAAGCCGATCGGCCTGTTCGAATCCGGCGCCATCCTGCTCTACCTCGCCGAAAAGACCGGCCTGCTCATGCCGGTGGACGCGGCGCGGCGCTACGAGACGATCCAATGGGTGTTCTTCCAGATGGCCTCGGTCGGGCCGATGTTCGGCCAGGTCGGCTTCTTCCACAAATTCGCCGGCCGTGAAATTGTCGACAAGCGCCCGCTGGAGCGCTATCGCGATGAATCGCGGCGGCTGATCGGTGTGCTCGACGGCAGGCTGAAGGGCCGCAAGTGGATCATGGACAATGACTTCACCATCGCCGACATCTCGCTGCTCGGCTGGGTGCGCAACCTGATCGGCTTTTACGAAGCGCGCGAACTCGTCGGCTTCGATGATTTCGCCAATGTCGGGACATGGCTGGAACGCGGCCTTGCCAGGCCAGCCGTACAAAAGGGCCTGACCATCCCGGCGAAGGGCTGAGCCGGCCGGGGCCTCGACAGAACGCGGCTATTTTGCCTTCGCCTTGGCTTTCGAGCCGCCCTTACCCATGACCGAGGCCGCAAGCGATGCGGTGCCTCTGGCTGCGATGACAACCGCGCCTGCCGCTACATTGGCCGCCGCCTTGACCGTGCGCATAGCGCTGCCGGACACCGAGTTGTCGGCGCTTGCCGGCTTTTTCGGCTTTGCGGCCTTCGGCGCGGTCTTCGCCGCGGCAGGCACCACTTTCTTCGGCGCCGCCTTGCCGAAAGACGGCTTGGCGTCCTTGGAACGCTCGGCGATCGCCGGACCGGCGCCTGCCTTCGATCGGGTCGCCTTGCCCTTGGCGGGCGCGGGCTTTCTTGCCTTTTGTGCCATCGGATGGAATCCCTCTTCTGGCAGAATTGCCTGGGGGATAACGGACTGAAAGTCTTAAGGTTCCCCTCGAGGAATCCTTAGAATCAAGCCGAAACGCCGATCACCAGGTCGGCGGTTCTACGGCGGGCAAGCACCCGGTCGATGTTGGGCATGTCGTTGGAGGCGATCCAGGCGCGGGCATCCGCGTCGGAGCGGCCATGACCGTGCCAGCGCTCGAGCAGGCGGCGCTCGAGCTCGTCGCGCGGCACGTCGACGAAGATCGAGAAATCGAACAGCGGCGCCAGCCGCGACCACGGCTCCTCGTCGAGCAGCAGGTAATTGCCCTCGACCAGGATGAACTTGGTCTCGGTGGCGACGATCGAGGCGGCGGCGCGCGACAGTTCCATGTTGCGGTCGAAAACCGGGATGGCGATGTCGGGCTCACCGGCGCGGATGCGTTTCAGCAAAGTTTCGAAGCCGGCAAAGTCAAAGGTTTCCGGCGCCCCCTTGCGCGCGCGCAGGCCGCGCCGCTCGAGCACGATGTCGTCGTAATGGAAGCCGTCCATCGGCACCACTTCCACGGCACCTTCCGGCAGCAGGTCATGCAGGCTTGCCGACAATGTCGACTTGCCGGCACCCGGCGGACCGGCAATGGCGACGACAAAGCGTCGCACCTTGCCGGCGCGCTTGAAGATGGTGGCGGCGAGATGGGCGATTTCGGACATGAGAGCCTCTCTCTGGCAGGAGCTTCAAATCCACCATGTTCCGCATGATGATTTCGGCCACATCTTGGCGGCAGTCGGCGGAAATTTCAAACCGGGATTTGTGCAATTGGAAACGGTTGCGGATGTTCGCGCTGCCCCTCATCGCCCTGCCGGGCACTTCTCCCCGTATAGTGACGGGGGGAAGGGAGCTGGCCGCAACGACGGCGCCTGTCTTGTAACGCTGGTGATTGGCGAAACCATCGATGACAGCCCTCCTCTCCCCGTCGCTATACGGCGAGAGGATGCCGGCAGGCAGGTGAGGGGCAGCGCCAACTTGATGGGTAACCTTGCAGGCCCGCTCAGGCAGCCACAGGCTGGCCGATGCGCAGGAAATCGCTGTCGAAGGGAACCTCCCAGGTCGAGCCGCCGGCCAGCCGCATGCGGCCGTTCGCCGTTGTGACCGCCTGCGGCGGCTCGCCGCCGGAGAGCGGCATGGCGCCGATGACATGGCGAAAGGAAACGCTGATGCCCTCGCCGAGCGCAAAGGCGGTCGCCACACCTTCGCGCTTCAGCCAGTTGTCGCCGATCGAGGCGGCATGGCCGACGGAAGCGCGGCCGTCCTCGATGCCGAGCACGCCGCGATGGCGGCCGCTCCACGGCGCGTAGTCGCGCCCGCCATTGCTGAGCCACAGCATGGTGATCGGCAGTTCGGCCGGGTTCTTCAGCACCAGCACCAGATCGCCTTCGGCCTGGCGCGCCAGCGCCGTCCAGCCCGGGCCGCCATGGTCGGCCTCGACCAGCGTGACGAAATCCTCACGACGGTCGTCCATGCGGTACTGCATCAGGTCGAGCGTGCCGCCGCCGGCGGCGGGGAAATGGCTGAGGTCGCTGGACCGCGCCGGATAGGCCAGCATGAAGCGGCCGCGTGCGGGGTCCGGCTCCAGCGGATCGTCCAGCGTCGCGGCGAACCGCTTTGGCGAAAAGGCCAGCTTGCCGCCGCCGGTCATCGCCGTCATCGGGTGATGGGCGACCGAGATCGCGCCATGGCCGCCGGAAAACACATGCTCCTGGTAGAGGAAGGGATGGTCGTCGCGCAGCGTCAGGACCTTGTCGACCGTCGCGCCCATCACCTTGTGCCGCAAGCGGAAAACCGCACGCCAGCCATCGTCCGTCGCGGCGCTGTCGGTGACATCCCAGGCGCTGTTGGCCGGCCAGCCATGCAGCGGCGCCTCCTCGACATCGCTGCGCGAAAACGGCGCGCAGAGGAAGTCGCCGGACAGGCGCACGGTGCCCGCGGGCAGGTCTTTCGGCAGCGTCTCGCGCGGCTCGTCGATCCACGGCGCGCGATGCAGCGGCTTGAGCTGCCGCCCGTCGCTGTCGACGATCATGTCGGCGATGTGGCCGACCGTGAGGTCGAGCGAGACCGAAATGCCTTTTGCCTTGATCGTGCTGATAGTCATTTGCGCACCTGTTGATTCTGTCTGCCCCAGCAAAACCCGCTGGGTTGCGAATACGCAAGCGTAGCGACAGGCATTTCGCATCAGCGACATCTCACCCTCCCCCTTGTGGGGAGGGTCGATCCGCATAGCGGATCGGGGTGGGGGTCTTCCTGGACCGGCCCCCCACTCCCGGCGAACGATCTCCGCTTCGCTCCGACCGTTCGCCGACCCTCCCCACAAGGGGGAGGATGGCGCTTACTGCCGCTTGTATTCCCGCACCGGCGATTTGGTGCCGTCGGTATAGGTGACCTGCACCGACATCGACGTCACGCTGTCGGCAGCCTTGATGTAGCCCTTGGCCTCGTAAGGGATGGCGTAGGGGTCTTTCTTGTCGCAGGGCGGGATCTCGAACGACTTGTCGAGCGCAGCACCGTTCAAGCTGTAGTGCACATCCTTGATAGCGCAGCGGTAGGACAGCATCTGGGTGAAATAGACCAAGCCGTGATTGCCGCCGGAGTCGAAGGCGATCCACGAGGTCCAGAACTGGTCGAGGATCTGCTTGTCGCCTTGCTGGAGTGCTGCCTCCGGGTCGAAGCGGATGTCGAACGGGCCGGTCTCGCGCCCCCTGATGTCGAGATATTTGACGGCGATGGTGCCGGCCGCGGTGCTGCTAGGCAGCTCGAAACTCGGATTGGGCATCGGCTTGCCGGTGGTCTGGTCGTTGAGCGCCAGGAAGCCGGTGTCGGTGAACGGGCCGCTGTCGCCCATGCGCCAGGAGATGGCGGTCGCTGGCTCGGGCAGCGAGATGGTCATCGACCAGCCCTGGTTCGAGCGCATCGGCGTCAGCGTCGGCACGAAGCGCGAGGGATCGAGCACGTCGCCAAGGGCTGCCAGCCGGCTGCGGCTGCGGTCCAGCCAGTCGGCGAGTTGGGTCTGGTCGACGAAATATTTGAGCAGCCCGCCGTCTTTTTCGTAGGAAACGAATTTGGTCAGCGCCTTGGCCTCGTTGCGCTTGTCGGCCAGCGTCTGGACGCCGAGGCGGTCCTCCGAGAACTCCTGCGCCAGCAGGAAATGCGCCGGCGCGAAATCCGGATTGGCCGCGATGAAGGCGTTGAGCTTGTCGAGGCGCTGGGCGTCGTCGAACTGCAGGATATGCACGAGCTTGATCGACAGCGCCTTGCCCTTGTCGGAAAGGGCGCCGAACACCTCGCGGGCGCCGGCCTTGCCGTCCTGCACCCGAAGCAGCGTGGCAAAGCGCGTGTAGGGGTCGATTGCATCGACATCGAAGCCGGCAAAGGCGAGGTAGGAGCGCCGCGCGTTGAGCATGTCGCCCGACAATTCGTAGACGCGGGCGTTGTGATAGAACTCGTCCGGCCGCTTCGGCTCGGCGATCGCCCCGCCCTGCGCCGCAAGGGCGGCAAAGCCCTTGGCGATGGTGTCGATCGAGGCGGCGATCTGCTGCGTCGTCGCCTGCAGCTTCTCGGTCTGGGCCTGCTGCTGCGCCTGGCCGGCGGCCAGCGTCTCGGTCTGCTTCTTCACCTCTTCGGCGGTCTTCTGCACCTGCGCCGTCTGCTGCGTCTGCTGCTGCTGGGCCGACGCGATCTCGTCGGTCTTCTTCGCCACCGTGTCGGTCGACTGCTTGACCGCTTCGACCGTCTTTTGCGTTTGCGTGACGGTCCGCTCGATCTTGGCCACCTTCTCCGAGACGATGCCCATCGATTGCTGCAGCCCGGCCACTGCTGGCACCAGGCTGGCGATCACCCCGTTCTGCGAGTTGGTCTGCTGTTGCAGGCCGTAGACGCCACCGGCGACGGCGGCGGCGCTGGTGGCGAAGATCAGGGCCGGCAAAGCCTTGGCCGCCAGCACCAACCTGAGCACGATGGCAATGGCGATGATGACCGCCGCCACCGAGGCGACCAGTGCGATATAGGCGGCGAACGGCGCCAGTGGATTGAGGATGTCGGAAGCAGCACCCCCGACAAAGGCGATGCTGCCGGCCCATTTGCCGGTGCGGCTGAGTGATGCCTTGATAAGCGACGGCGCAACGCCGCCAGCCCCGATGTTCGTCATGCCCAAGCCCCCAAGCCGACAGATGCCACGCCCCTTCCCACAGGAAGCGCGGTTTTGGCAAGGGAAGACAGGAAACAGGCGATTTCGGGGCGGGGGTTCCTCGCCCCGGAGAGGTGGCTCGGCGAAGCCGAGACGGAGAGGGGGCTGGCGCCGGCTGCGCCAAATGATCCGAGACCTTCGTTCGCGCCATGGCGCTTTACGAAATCCCCCTCTCCGTCCGCTTCGCGGCCACCTCTCCCCCGCCCATCGGGGGCGAGGGACCCAAGCTTGCGACGACAATCCTGGGTATGACCGCCATTAACCAGTTGGACGCAGCTGGCGCGTTACGTTAGCTTCGCCTCATCTCAGCAACAGCATGACCAGAATAGACTTGCCCTTGTTCAACTCGCGTTCCCTTACGCTCGTCCAGAGACTTTTCGCGGCCCTTGGCCTGTTGCTGCTGCTTGCCGGCTGCACGACCGTGACGCCACCGGATGCGGTGCTGGCGGTGCCGGCGCCGCCGCAGAAATATGCCGCCATTGTCGTCGACGCCAGGAGCGGCAAGCAGCTGTTCGAGGTCAACTCGACGGCGCAGCGCTATCCGGCCTCGCTGACCAAGATGATGACGCTGTACCTGCTGTTCGAGGCGCTGGAGACCGGCCGCGTCACCAAGGAGACGCAGATCCCGGTGTCGGACCACGCCGCCTCGCAGCCGCCGACCAAGATGCGCTTCCGGCGCGGCGAGACCATCGATGTCGATTCGGCGATCCGCGCCATTGTCGTCAAGTCGGCCAACGACGTGGCGGTGGCGGTCGGCGAATATCTCGGTGGCTCGGAGGGTGAGTTCGCCGCCATGATGACCGCCAAGGCGCGCCAGCTCGGCATGGTGAGCACCGTGTTCCGCAACGCGTCGGGCCTGCCCGACGACGACCAGCACAGCTCGGCGCGCGACATGGCGGTGCTCGGCATGGCGCTGCATTCCCGCTTCCCGCAGCACTTCCACTATTTCTCCGAAAGCGATTTCATGTTCCGCGGCAGGCTGGTGCGCGGCCATAACGACATGCTTGGCCGCGTGCGCGGCGTCAACGGCATCAAGACCGGCTACATCAGGGCCTCCGGCTTCAACATCGTCACCTCCTACGACGCCGACGGACGCCAGCTGATCGTCGTGGTGATGGGCGCCGACAGCGCCCGCCAGCGCAACGACCATGTCGAAGCGCTGATCCAGCGCAGCCTGTCACCCGCGATGGCCGACACCAAGACCAGGCTGATGTTCGCCGAACAGCAGTGAGGAGGGTCCGCGCAGCGGACAAAAAGCCAATTGCTTGGCTTTTTGAGTGACGAACGCCCTGAGCCTGCGAAGGGCCGCAGCGCGAAATCGCGCCCGGCTGCCCGGTGACGGATTGTCCGGTGAGGGCAATTGTGCTATAGATTCGAGCATGGTGCTGATTTGCGCCATCTGACCTACTGGACGAGTAGACCCGCCGCAAGGCGGGTTTTTTTGTTCCCGTCGCCATCCTTCCAGGGAAGCCATCCTTCCGCAGATCCGCACGCCCTGGTTCTTGGTGCCGAATCGCGTGCCTTGGCGATTGGCGAAAACGCGCCCATCGCTCCGCCCGTGGATGACGAAGTTAGGGAGGCTTCGGCCATGCCAGCCGCGGCCCCTTCCGATCGATCACAAGCGCTTGTAGTGCTGCGAAATCCGTCGCGATGCTGGCGATGTTGCGGCATAGGCGTATCGTCAAGCTGAGCACCACCCGCAGGAGCCCGCACCATGAGCACCGTCCCGAAAACGCTGGAGCAGCCGGCTGAAAACCAGAACGATGGCGGCGGCGAATATTTCGAGGCGCCGACCATCGGCGAGCATGAGGCCGAACATGGTTCGGACGAGCACTCCGAGGTGCCCGAAGTGCCGGACTCGGAGCCATCAGCTCCAGGCGCACCACACGCCAAGCCGAAGAAAAAGCCATCGGCGATCTCGGGCCGGAAATTCCGCAAGCGCGATCTTGTCCGCATCGACACCCTCCGCCCCAGTCTCGCCGACCGCATCCATGCCGACCATCCGGACCTGCCGCACGGCGCCCGCATCAGCCGCGCCGAGCTTGGCCGCTACCGCATGCGCTACATGGAGGAGCTGCTCCAGCAGGAGCACGGCGAATTCTCCGAGCTCGACCGGCAAGTGGTGGAATCGATCGCCAGGCAAGACACCATTTCCGAAAACAGCGAGGAGGAGTTCGAGGAGCACCGGACATTTGCCGACCGTGTCTCCGACAACATGGCCGCCTTCGGCGGCAGCTGGTGGTTCCTGATCTCCTTCGCCACCGTGCTCCTGGTGTGGATCGGCCTCAACCTGCTCGAGGGCACGTCGGGCGCCTTCGATCCCTACCCCTTCATCCTGCTCAACCTTCTGCTCTCCTGCATTGCCGCCATCCAGGCGCCGATCATCATGATGAGCCAGAAGCGGCAGGAGACCAAGGACCGCCTGCGCTCGTTCAACGAATACCGGGTCAACCTCAAGGCCGAGCTCGAAGTGCGCCATTTGCACGAAAAACTCGACTACCTCATCTCGCGCCAGTGGACCCGCCTGGCCGAAATGCAGCAGATGCAGTTGGATGCGATGCACGAACTGGCGGGTGCGAAGAAGCCGAAGCGGGCGGTGCGGAGGAGGCGGACGGCAGGGAGTGAGGCGGGGGGGTGAGAAGTGGTCCGCGCAGCGGACGAAAAGGCAGTTGCTTGGCTTTCCGAATGACGAACAGTGAAGCCCGGGTCCGCCTTCGGGCGGATCAAACGGTCCACCGGACCTTTTGAAGGACGCCCGAAGGGCAGGGAGCCTGCGAAGGCCGGGCGCGGCGCGAACCTCATAGGCAGCAGCATAGGCGCACCCAGGCAAGTTCGTGGCTCCGGCCATTTGCCCGTTGAAGCCCGCCCCGGCTTCCGCTAAGAAGCCGTGACTTGCCGGTTCACCGGCAGGTTCGTTTTCCGGATCGCCGGTCCTGAAAGCACCCGTAGCTCAGCTGGATAGAGCGCTGCCCTCCGAAGGCAGAGGTCACAGGTTCGAATCCTGTCGGGTGCGCCAGTTTAATGATAAAAATCAGATAGTTAGCTCTTGGTGATTTGGCGAGTGTCGTCACGCTTTTTTGCGCGGAAGCACTACGGAAGCACAAGAGATCGCGCCAGTTTCGGCGTCTCACCCTGTGGAAAAGTGCTTTTGAAGTCTGCTCGAAGATGACGCCGTGACCAATGGCTGCCCTTTCTGGGGCAGATAGCATGCACCGGATCATGGTGGTTGATGATGGTAGCGCTAGGCCGTTACCACTCCATCAATAGCGACCGTTCGCCGATTTATGGGTTCACGGCCTAGCATTACAGTTGCGTATTCTTCTGTAGTCTGAATCTATAGGTCTCCA
>NZ_JBWKME010000158.1:0-12469 GCF_056431085.1 Mesorhizobium waitakense
GTCATGCGCCAGAATCTTGATGATATGACCCTTGCGTCCACGGAAGCAGAAGATCGCGCCAGTGAACGGTCGAGCGCGAGCACCTGCTGCACCATCCGCGCCAGGCTGTTGATCCCGCAGCGCATATCGGTCTCACCGCAGCAAAGGTAAATCCGGTCGGTCGGCACCACCGTGATCACCTGGTCAACTCCGTCAGGACGATACGCAGCGCTGTCGGATCGACGATCCCGTCGATCCGCAATCGCGCGCCGCTCGGAAAAGCCACGACGATCCTGCCGGCCGGGTCCGGGCAATCGGCGACGGGGCGTTCGACCTCGGGCAGATCGCTCACGTCGATGCGCGCGAAGGTCGCCATCGCCTGATCGGCATCAGGCTCGCCGCCGGCCATCTGCTTGCGCCAGGCATAGAGCTGTGATGGGGCTACGCCGAACGCTTGCGCGACCTCGGTCACCGACGACCCCGCCGCGCTCGCCAGGTCGACCAACGCGCGCTTCTCAGTGCAGCTCCACAGCCTTCGTTGCCGCGCGCGCCCGGGCGTCGTTGCACAATCTTCGGCCGCCGCCGCACCGCTTAACTCGGCGACCAAATCGCCCTCTGCATGTTCCAATGTCATGGCGCGAAAACTCCATGTTCATCGGCCTATTGCAAGGTGCCTTGGCGCACCGCTTACGCATCATCTTGTACCGACTTCCGACAACACCACCGGGATCGAGCGCCTGGAGATCGGCGTGGTTGGCATGAAATACGGTCTACGGAGGCATTGGCATAAGCGGGAGAGAGAGCGGCCGATGTCGACCAGCATGAAAAAGGCGACTGCTCTCAGTGCGATTGCAGAAAATGTGTTAACAGCGTCCGTCACAAAAGCGTGCGGCAGCCGGGATTCGGGAATTCGGGTCGGACTGTCGAGCCACGCGCGAGACAACGTGCAGTCTTTGGCCTAATGGCGCGAGGTCGGGAGGCACAGATGAACGAGGAGGCTTTCAACAGCCCACTTTTCGTGAAGCGCGCAACTCACATCGTGCAAGAGATTGCCAGTCTAGCCGACGCTGTCGACTTCCTCAATGAATGGCCAGAAGATCGCAGGGACCTAATCCACGAAGCCGCCCTCAGAACGTGCTATGATGCATACGATGGACGAAAACCTGTGAGCGCCGCGCGTAATGCCTTTTTCGGCTTTGCGAAACCGGCCAACATATTGGAGGATGCAACCTCCGCAATGCAGTGGCTCGCTGCTTGCAAGTCGGGCACCGGGAAAGCACAAGTTTAGGCTTCGGCGCAATGCGGCTGGTGCTGGGCGCGCCGAGGGAGGGCAATGTGTCGAGATTTCATGCATGGCGAAAGCGGAAGCGCTGCTCGAAAATGGGCGAGAATTGTTCGGCTGGGCAAGCAAGTGCGACCAAGGCTATTGCCGCATGTGGGTACAGACATGACCCGCTCGAGCAGATTTGAGAGGCCGGTCGTTATCCAGGTTACCCGCCACAGCTCAGAGCGTATGGTGTTCGATGTTAATGACGCGGCCGCTATCCTACTGCGTGACCTTCATCGTCAGACCGAGAAACGGAAGGTGGCGATGAACGCCTGTCTGCAGGTATTGCGCGGTGAAATTCATCCGCCAGCTGCTCGAAGGGCTTTCGTGGCTGCTGCACTCGAAGCAAAGATTCTGCGCAGCGATTGATTAACTAGGATGGTCAGGAATTTCTTCGTTGCTTCGCTGCTGGTTTCTCGCACAAAAAGACGATCGCAGAAGTGCGGTATCCAACCCACGCACAAGAACGCCATTCCTAAGAAGCACTCAGCCGGGTATACTCTACAACCCGCGCCAACGCCCAGCTGTGTCTTTAGAATGGCGCGTAAGAGCATGATCGGCCGTCCTTTCAAGGGCACATTCTGTTCCCAGTGCTGTTCATCAACGGCAAACATCCAACTGACGACGTCCCGGTTGGAATTCCGTTTTCCGGTGTGCCAGTCCGGGGCCTTTTGCACGGCTATCGCGATCGTGCCAACGCACTCCTTTCGGCCTTCCCGTCTACCCCAAGCGACAAGTTGAGATTGTGGCGCAACATCAGATTCCCTGGCTCTGTTTCAAGAGCTTGCCGATATAACGCTCTTGCCGCGTCATGTCGCCCCTCCAAATCCAGAACAACTCCCTTCGCGTTCAACGCCCGCAAATTACTTGGAGCTGCTACCAAGAGGTTGTCGAGTACCTGAAGCGCCTCATTCGGGCGTTTCTGCGCCAGCAAGACCTTCGTAAGACGGATTGCCGCATCGACATTGTCCGGATGCTGCTTCAGATCATCCCGCAAAGCCCGCTCTTGCGCATCCTGACCGACTGCGCGCAAAATGCGCTCGCGTATGGCCGGATCGATCTGATCAGCGCCGAGCAACTCTGGGGGCGACGTCTCCTTCACTGAAAGAACTGGCTTGTTCCAGCTAGCGCAACCTCCGAGCGGAACAATGGCGAGTACTGAGAAGAGAACTGAGCGCAGACGAGATGAAAGTAACGGCGGAGTGGCAATATTCTCATGTGAATTCATGTTTGGTTCTCAGCTGTCATAGAGTGCTGTGCCTTTGAGTTGGCGGCAACGCGGATACTGCGAGAGTCCCCCGACATTTCCCCTTCTGTTCCAGGGGGGAGCTTGACGGATCCGGCGGGTTGAATCGTGAAGTCGGAGGCAAGGTCCTGATAAGACAACACAGCCAGATCGATCCCGTTTCGGGTGAGAAAGCCGCGGACGAAGCGTCGAACATCCATCGAAGTTAATATGACGGGGCGGGTCTGATCCGGTGCTGTGCTGGAAAAGATGCTGCGCATCTGTGACAGCAGCGCTTCGCTTTGCAGATCCTCTAACACGAGGTAGGGGCCCGCAGCCGAATCTCGAGCCGCACTCCGCACCATATCCTCACTCTCACGTTCGATAATAAAGGCGGGCACGATACCTTGTGTGTTGGCATAGCGGTGGCAGATCTGCCGCTTCATGCCGGAGCGAACATATTCCGTGAGCAGCGCGACGTTTTGCTCACGTTCGCTCCATTCGGCCAATGCCTCCAAGACGAGGCGGGTGCTGCGGATAGGGATACCTTCATCCAGCAGGCGGCGCAGCACATCGGCAACCCGGGGAACAGGCGTCGTGCGCAGCACCTCCTTCACCAGATCAGCATAATCGTGCTCCATTCGGCCCAGCAATTCGCGGGTCTCTTGGATACCCACCAAGTGCGGTGCATAGCGGGTCAACGTCGCATGGACACGCGAGGCAAGGAGTTCGCTCGCTCGGTGATAGCGGATGCCGGCAGCGTTGAGAGCCGGTGCATGGCCTTGTTCGACCCAGATTCTGTCCGCTTCTGGATCATGCCGAATGGGGATGCCGCTAAGTTCAATGTTCGCCAGACCGTCTGCGAGTTCTAGCAGTGTCGGATCAATCAAATCCTGTTCGACTGGCACGCCCTCGACATCTATTCTAAATTGCGACTCGGGCAGCTGCTCGTCGACCGCAACTGGAATGCGCGGAACGATAATGCCGAGATCAGCTGAGACGAGTTGCGAAACGCGTGCAATGTGCTGTTCCAATTCGGCTTGGTCGATCTCATGCGTAAGGCTCGGCGCAAGAAAGAAGGCGAGCGGGCTTGCCTGCGCAGGCACGGTTTGTTTTTGAGGCTCTACTTGATCTGCACTTGTAGCATTGGTATTGTCGGCGCCCTGCCCATCGCCCTTGGCAATGCTTGCGACGGCGAGGACTGCGGCCAACGTAAGAAAGACGGGCAGAGGGAAACCGGGAACAAACCCCATCGCAACCAAGACGCAGGCCGCCAGCCGCAATGCTCGCTTGCTGGCCGTGAGTTGATTGACTATGTCGGTCCCAAGGTTGAGCCTCGCGGCCCCCGTTACACGCGTGACGATGGTTGCCGCTGTAATTGAAAGCAGCAGGGCCGGAATCTGCGAGATTAACGCGTCACCTATGGTCAGTAGAGTATAGTGTTGCAGAACCTCGCCGAAGGACATGCCTTTCGAAAGCAGGCCGATGGAAATTCCACCCAGCATGTTGATGCAGATCACCACGAGCCCGGCGATGGCGTCGCCCTTTACGAATTTCATCGCGCCATCCATCGCGCCAAAAAGTTGGCTTTCCCTCTCCAATGCGGCACGCCGCCTGCGAGATTCGTTGGCATCGATGTGGCCGTTGCGAAGCTCTGCGTCGACCGCCATTTGCTTGCCCGGCAGAGCGTCGAGCGTGAAGCGGGCCGCCACCTCCGCTACGCGTTCGGCACCCTTCGCGAGGACCATGAACTGGACCATGGTCACGACCAGAAATATGACAAAGCCGACGAAGATATTGCCTGAGATTACGAAGTCGCCGAACGTGTGGATGATGCTGCCTGCCTCTCCCTCGGCCAGGATCAGTCGTGTCGTTGCGATGGTAAGCGCCAGACGGAACACCGTGGAAATCAAAATGACGCCCGGCAAAGACGAAAAATCAAGCGGCGTGCTGACATACAGGGCAACCATCAGCAGCAATATGGCCAAACCCAAATTGAATCCGATAAGCGTGTCGACAACCACGAGCGGGATTGGCATGACCATCATACCTATCGCCAGCAGCAGCATCAACGCGACCATTAAGTCGGGGTTGGCCGGCGCACGGTCGATGAAGTTACGCAGGACGTTGGGCATGTGGGCCCCTTTGTGGTCGTTTGAGAATTACTGGGCTACCACGCAGTGAAACGTAGCTTTCGAAGGCCGCGCGCGCCTCGTCCCTGCGGCCGGTCCCACGCAGCGCATCGCCACGCGAGGGTAGTCAGAGGAAAGCGCGAGGATCCCCGGTTAGGCGTATCCAGTGTGGTCAGGACCATCGGTGCCTCATCGCCGAAACCTTCCGGGATGAGCGGATAGGCGAGAAGCCGCAGCAGGGGGATAGCTTGAGCATTGGAGTTCTCCTGAATACGGCCCGCGAAGCTGAAAGCCCTTAATACGGCAGAGCAGCAACGCGACCATTTCGGCTCATCAGCACACGACCCTCCTCGATCCGATCGACCGTCCAGCCATCATCCAAAAGCGCGCCGACAAAATACTTCTCGCCAGCGATTATCAGATACGGAAGGGGCCCACGCCAAACTGCTTCAACCGCGATGGCGGATGGCGCCTTCTCCTCCTTGATAACCACTCCATTCACCAGTGTGAGAGCGCCGTTCGTGCGATGATCGAACCACTGCTGAACCCTCTGCCAACTGCTGATCGATGCTGACGTGACGGTGCCCTCAGCGGTCACGACGCCCTTCGCGGAGCCGATCATAATATTGTGAAGGCCCGCTTTATCGACTTCCTCTTGCAGGTCTTTGGCCACAGCCACGGTAGCCTGATCATCAGCGCGGTTATTGGTCAGCTTGAATTCAAGTTCGGCACCTGGCGACTTGGCGTTCAATGCATCAGCAGTGCCGTAATAGGAGAACATAGCCGAGAGTGCGCCGATCCCGAGAGAGCCGAGTAACACCAAGGTGAGCATAAGGATCGAGAGGCGTGGTCTGGCGGTCGAACCAGTCGGCGCTGCATCCTGCGCTGACCAGAGAATGGACATCGCGCCGGCGTGAATGATGACAGGAAGGGGCAGCACAACGCACTCGCCTGCTGCAATATTCCGATTGTCCTCGATGCTGAGTCCGCCTGCAAGCGCCTCAACCTCGATCGAATTCCCAAGAAGAGTGATACGAAAATGATGTGGCGCCAGTCCTTGCTCGACGAAGATTATATCGGCGTCGAGGCCACTGCCGATTAAGTTCGTTTCAAGAGTCGGCTTACCGGTCAGCCCGCAATAGACCCCCGACAGAACTTCGAAATGAAGGGAAACAGCGTCATTCAAGGATGATCTCCCGAATCAGGAAAGAAGCCGCATGGCAATTACCATGCGGCTCATTTCGGTCACACATCGCGCCACCCAGGGCAGCGATCGAGGGTTTCCAGAACCCCGTTTCCGAGATTACTGAACGCGTTCGTCGGCCGCTTTCTTGATTGTCTGCAAGTTGGTCGTAACAGTGCGCAGCTCTATACTCCTAGCCGTAGCCTCCAAGCTAACCGCCGTTAGCTCCTGGATTTGCTGCTGGAATGCGGCAGCCCCAGCGGCTTTGGAAGCTACGTCCGCACCAGCCGCAGCGCCAGCACCACCCAAACTACCAAGAGTACCTATTTTACTCATATCGTTTCCCTTCTGTTCGAACTGTGCCGTCACCGACGGCACGCACCTCCCGACGCGGACCACCCAACGTCAGGCATCTTCTTCAGTGTCTGCCAGAGCGTCGTCGGCATCAGCCATGGCATCGTTCACAATAGTTAACGCAACAGAACGGAGAGCCGTCTCGAAGGCATCGCTTTCAGATGCAGCTTGCGAGCCATCCCCAGAAAAGGTCGGACTGTCCGCTCGACCGATCTCGCCACCCGGCCTGGTAGGACCAGAAGGCCCGCTGCTATGACCAGAGGGCTCGCTGGATGCGTGCCGCGACTGTCCATTCGAATGTCCATGCCCGGTGCGGGCCAAGGATCCAAGTCTATCGCCAATTGCTGCTATCATCAGGTATTCCCACATCTGTTTCCGTTAACGGCGAGGCGTAGAAGATCAATTTCATCAAACGTTAGGAGGGCGAGCTTTCGAGAAGCTGACCAGTCTCAACAAAAAGCGGCTGCGGCGCTGTTGCAAAATGAATGGTCGCGCACGATCTTGTGTGTGGACGAGGCCGTTGACCGCATCAGGAACAGGACCATCACCGGCTACCGGTACGATCCCAAGGCGGCAGCCCTATTGGGCGTAGAGGTTTAGCTTCGGGAGCCTTGGCTATCTGCTGGCCTCTTAAAAGCCTCTAGGGACTCGGCGGTCGGCCGGGTGCGTCCTGCGAGGCTAACGCATTGAAGAAATTATATTTTAAATCTCTTTCGCATAATAAACTTGCGATTCAACAACTTAATAAACTTGCGATTACACGGCATCATTGACTTGTGCTGGTGCAGGATTATATACTTGTATTCGCACAACACAAAAAACTTGCAAAGGCACGTCCGTGGCCAAGCCCCATGAAAAACTCGCAGAGCCCCTAGCCATCCTCAAAGAGCTGCAGGAGCAAGGGCGGCGCATATTCAAGTCAGACGAGCTGACGCGCGTCCACCGGGAGCGGCTGGTGGCGAACGGATTTCTGCGCGATGTGATCAAAGGCTGGGTCATGTCCACCGGCCCTCAGGCCCAGCAACAGGACACCACCCCCTGGTACGCAAGCTTCTGGGAATTCTGTTCGCTGTACTGCAATGACCGGTTCGGCAAAGACTGGTTCCTGTCTCCCGAACAGTCCCTCCTGCTGCATGCGGAAGCGCCGACCATCCCTCCACAGGTGGTGGTGAATACCCCGAAAGGAAAGAACAACAGGATCGACCTGCTGTTCGGCACCTCCCTCTACGACCTTGCGGTCAAGGAAATGCCGGAACAGCTGACGGAGAAGAACGGTCAGCGGGTGCTTACCGTTGAGGCCGCGCTTATCCGTGTACCGGAAGGATTCTTCCAGCGCGCGCCTATCGAAATGCAGGTCGCCATGGCGTCCGTGCGCGATGTATCGACGGTACTGGCCCTCCTTCTTGATGGCGGCCATTCCGCCGTGGCGGGGCGACTCGCGGGCGCATTCCGCCGCGTAGGGCGTGATGCCTTCGCTGATGAAATTGTGGCAACCTTCAAAGCGGCCGGGTACGACGTGCGCGAGTCCGATCCGTTCGCGGGTCGGACCGGGGTTACGACCATAGCGGCGGGTGTGCCGCCGCTGGTCGCGCGCCTGCGCGCAATCTGGGAATCCCAGCGCGAAGCGATCATAGAGATATTCCCAAAGGCGCCGGGCCTTCCGTCCGACAAGAACGCTTACATGAAGTTCGTGGAGGATATCTACGAGAGCGACGCTTATCACTCGCTGTCGATCGAAGGCTACAGCGTGACGCCCGAGCTCATCGACCGCGTACGCGAAGGAAGCTGGAATCCGGAGATCGATGAAGCGGACCGGAAAAACCGCGATGCGCTCGCCGCGCGCGGCTACTATCTCGCGTTTCAGAAAGTCAAAGAGTCCGTGGCGGCCATCATTGATGGCGCGCCAGCAGGAGCCTTGACGCGCGATACACACAGGGAGTGGTACCGGGAGCTGTTCGCGCCGTCCGTGACGGCTGGCATACTCAGGGCGAGTGCACTTGCCGGTTATCGGAACCACCCGGTGTACCTGCGCGGTTCGCAGCATGTACCGCCGCGAACAGAGGCTGTTCCCGATGGCATGAACGAGTTGTTTGACTTGCTGGAAACGGAGAAAGACGCTTCCGTGCGCGCCGTGCTGGGGCACTGGCTTGTAGGTTATGTGCACCCTTATCCGGACGGCAACGGCCGTATGGCGCGGTTCCTCATGAATGCCATGCTGGCGTCCGGTGGCTATCCGTGGACTGTTGTCAGGGTGGAAGACCGCAAGGCGTACCTGGCGGGCCTGGAAGAGGCGAGCGGCAACATGAATGTGAAGCCGTTTGCGGCGTTTCTGGCCGAGCGGGTTACTTGGTCTGCCGATCGAAGCGCCTGAGAAGCGTCAGCTTCTGGTGACGACGGTCAGAGGGATGCGGCGATGATCGATCAGCGCCTTTCCCACGAAGCCAAGCAATTGGAGAATAGGCTGCGTCGCTGCAGCTTTTGAGATTGCTGGCTGCACGATCCAAACCTTGTATTCGAAGCGATACTGATTCCAGCTCGCATGCAGCCTTCTCAAGACCCCCAGCGTACCACGGTCAAAGCGTGTCGACTCCCCACGCTCCAGCCGACGCTTCTCGCGGTTCATCATATTCCGAAGGAAGCGTTTTGGCTTGTGGCAAAACTGCACTGACTTCAACGCTTGCCCTGCAACCTCATAGAGATCGTCCAGCCGCGCCTTGCCCGCATCGGTACCAGCATATTTACAATGGCACATCAGCACATCGACCGATGTCTCCCGGACTTTGATCGCTATAACGTCAGCAAACTCGCCGGTACCGTCGTCATCGAAGATGATGTCGTAATCGCTTTTCTTCAGTTCTTGAATGACGCGGTACTGTACAGAGTCCGTACGGCGCTCCGGACCCTGCGATTCGATGCGCGGGTTTGTTCCAGTCCAGTCCCAAGGAACAATGGCACTATCCATTATGGGCGTTAAGTCCAGTTCCTTCGGCGGAACGTAGAGATGTGAGTAGATCAGGAACGATCCGTCGCCAAAGTCGATTTGCGGAGCATCGTCCGCAAAAGACTCCGCCATCGTCCGGTCATGCCGATGCGTTTTTATCCGGCAAGGCGGACCCGATGTTTGCCTATAAGTCGCGTCGGTCGCCGTGAAGCCGATTTCAAACTCCGCCTTCTTGTCGTGCGCGCGCACGTCAAACTTGAGCGCACCGCTACGAGCGTTGTTCGAGAGTGCGAGATCACACTCTGCAAACGGATAAGAACTCTCGCCGAATGAAATTTCAATTCGCTCCTCGAAGGACAGCAGAAGGCTCATAGGCCAATGAATCACCAGCGCGTGAGCATCTGGGCGTACAGCAATGAGGCGGGGTCGCATGGCAGACGCGAACGCCGCTGACTCCGGGATGGTGTCGTTGTCAAGGAGCGCACCCAGGCGATGACACCACGCAGTCCAGTCGGTGAGATCGTGGATGCGGGACTGTGACCAGAACTTTCCTTTGATCGAACAACCAAACGTACGCGGCTCGCCGTCTTCATAGCCACAACCAAAGATGTTGTTCTGAATGCGCTCCGCCTTCATCAGACTGTCTATACCGTCGCTAACGTCGATCCCCATGAGCATGGAGTAGCGCGTTCCACCGCCCTGGCGGTGCGTCATGCCCAAGTTGCGGATGACCAGCTGGTTGAAATCGTGGAAGCAACGAAACACTGCCTGATCCCTGATGCGTGTCGTGTCATCGCCACAGAGCGCTTTTGCAAGCTGATCAGACGCAGTCGGCCCAGTGCTGCTAATGTAAAGCAGTTCCGTTTGGTCATCCCAGTGGGCCAGTATCAACTCCCACGAAACGTCGGTGGCTGTGGCCGACGTTGGACGCACATGGCAGCTACGTTGCGCTGTCGCGGCATCGAGATGGGATGGACCTGCATTACGGCGGCGACGACTTCGCGACCCGCGAACGGCTTGTCCGCACGCTATCGCGTGACCGCGCCAAGGACATGGCTTCCGATTACGAGCTAGTCGATCCGGTACAGAGCTATGCAGAGCGGCGCGGTATCACCTTCCGCCAGCGTGTGGTCGAGATCGTGCGCCGGATTGTTCCGGAAAAGCTCCGCGACCGGATCGACGGGCTGCTGGACGGGTGGCGCTCGCCCGCAGACGCCGAGCCCGGCCAGGACCGTGGACGCAGTCCGGGAAGGGAGAATGTTGGAGCGCAAATCGCTGACGCTGGCTCCACGCCCGAAAGAAATACTCCCGCCAAGGGAGTGTCGCGCGACACGGATATGCCGATGGACGCGGAAGCGGCGTTGCGCCGCGCTCGCACGAACGCGCTTGTGCGCCACGCACGCGCGCTCGACGCGATCCTCAGCACTGGAAATGCGGACGGGCAGGGTAGTCCCGAGCAGATGCGCGAATTGAGGGATGCCCGCAGTGCTTTCGAGAAGGTTCGGCCGCACGGCTGGCGCGATGCCGAAGCGGCCTATGCGAAAAATCCCGAGCTTGTCCGTGAGGCGGGGGCCGGCCGGGTCAACCGCATCGTGCTGGCTCTCCAGCTTGAAACCGAAATCCGCACTGGGCTGGACACTGATCCGGGCCGCCGCGCCGCCCGTTTCGTGGAACGCTGGCAAAAGCTCGATCGCACGAGCCTAACGCAATACCAGGCCGGCGACATGTCGGGCTACCAGTCGACCCGCTCGGCCATGTCCGACATGGCCAAGAGCCTTGAACGCGATCCACAGCTGGAATCGCTCCTTGCCAACCGCAAACGTGATCTTGGCATTCATACCGATTCCGGCCGTAGCCTCGTTGCGGAGCTCGCATTTAGCTATGGCATCGGCAGGGGACGCGGAATAGGAATCTGAACCCCTCCGATTTGCCGCCGTTTCCACGCCAGAGGCGGGTCAGGCGAAAAGTCTGATTGCGTCCAGCATTGGTTCGCACTGTTGTCCCAGCGGATACCGGCAACAGCCGTTGAAAAGCAGGCGAGCTATGCCCGAGCCAGATCGTATCATACGCCTCAGAACCGTCCTTGACCGGACTGGCCTGTCCCGCTCAACCCTCTATCGCAAGATTGCCGAAGGCACGTTCCCCGCGCAGATCAAGATCAGCATAAACGGGGCGGGCTGGAGAGAATCCGATGTCGATCGATGGATCGCCGATCCTGTTGCATGGCGAACAGGGCGTCAGTTCTGAGTGCGAGCCAAACGAACACCAGGACCGCCGCCATTCTCCGGAATGAATTCTATCCCAGCGGCTTCAAATGTGTTCCGGAGTGCTGCGACGGTAGTGCCCTTCAGTTGCTCTCCCCGCTCAAACCGGGCGACAGTATCCGGTGAAACTCCAGCATTCCAAGTCTCTTGTCCCCCAACCCAGGGCAACCCGCGCCATCTTGCACTGGGTGTTACGACCACCCTCAGCAGCCTTGCCACGCCCCAAGCTGTTAGGAGCTCGGATCATGACTGATTCCGACAATAGCACGACTTTGCCTTCCGTCACGACCAGCCGACGCGATCGGCAGACGGCAAATGCGCCAAGACATTTTGAGGATACAGACCCAGCAATTCTGCTGCTGCGAGGCTGGTCGCGGGCACAGCACGTTTCGAATGTCCTTTGCCGACTTCAACAGCGTCTAGAGAGACGCGTGCTCGACGCTGCGGCCCCGAACGCGATGGATAAGAAGGTCGGCTATTCAATCGCCTGCCAAGCGGAAGTCGAGGCCACGACTGCTGCCTTGAAGCTTCAAGACAAAATCCCTGACATACGGGCACATTCGCTTCTTGGCGTAGTCGCCAAGCTCGAAATCACCGCTGGCGCGGATCGTGACATCGACGATCCAACAGACTTTCCCTGGCCGCATATTGCTTCGGTCCTTGCCGACTTAAAGGAAATCGCCGGGAGCCTGGCACTTGAACGGCATGAGCGATCCGTCGTTCAGGCGGACTGCAGGCAATATCAAGCGATGGCGGCCAACCTGATCGATCTGGAAAACCAGGCCGCTAGCCTTTATTTGGGGTTCCCCGTGCACCCCTCCCGCATTGGAACTTGAACCGCCATCCCAAACAGCACTCGAGCTGCGTGTTCAACCTTACCGGTCTCGGGCAAAACGCTCTAGCCCGCTTGATGCACGGCGATCGGCTTTCGGCGGCCTGCATGGCGATCTGGCCGCCCTTGGGGTGCATTTTGACAAGCCTCGTCGGGCGCCGGCGATGATCCGTCGTGACGGAAGGCGGGGGTTTGCGGGTTGAGGTCGGCGGGTTTGTTTCGGGACGTCTGC
>NZ_JBWKME010000159.1:0-2486 GCF_056431085.1 Mesorhizobium waitakense
ACCTGGATCGATCAGATCGTTCGGCGGGTAGGCGCCGAAAAAGCCTCCGAGATGCGCCGCCACTGTCGCGCTGCATTTAATAGGGGTCTTCCTCACTTTGTGTGGTTCATTCGGCGTTAGTGATGATGCCACTATGCGCGGGGATGCTCACGAAATCGAAATGGTCGCCCGGCCCAGGGATCAAAGTTGTAAGTGTCACGCTCACTGACGATGATAGTTGGGTGGTTTCCGCTGTCGGACCCACGTGTGGCATTTGCCCCGATTGCGGACTGCGGAGCCGAAATCGGCATGGCTGGTCTAACCGCAGCCTTCAGGATCTGCCGGTTCAGGGCAAGTCCGTTACGGTAACGCTCCGGCTGAGCCGTTGGCGGTGCGCGCATCAGAAGTGTGAACGACAAACGTTCACCGATCGACTACCGAGTATTGCATCCCCTTATGGGCGCCGCACAAGGAGAGTCGCAGAGATTGTCAATCTGCTCGGCCACAGCACCGGTGGCCGGCCTGGCGAGCGCTTGATGGGACGGCTCGGTATGCCGGTCAGCGATGACACGATCCTGCGACGGCTGACGCGGGATGCAGCCGTCGCTCACTGCAACTCCGCGATTCGGGTCGTCGGCATCGATGACTGGAGCTGGCGGCGAGCATGGCGCTACGGGACGATGATCGTCGACCTGGAGCGGCGTTCGGTTGTGGATATTCTTGAGGACCGAAACGTGGCGAGCGCGGCGCAATGGCTGGAGCGGCACCCTTCTATCGAAATCGTGAGCCGAGACCGATGCGGGCTCTACGCACAAGCTGTTCGCGAGGGTGCGCCGCAAGCGCGCCAGGTGGCTGATCGGTTTCATCTCATGCACAACCTGCGCATCGCAATCGAGGAGCAGATGAGCCTTTCGGGCCGCGCCACGGGGCGGGCATTGCTGCCTAATGAGGCTGTCGGGAGCGCGCAAGTCGATCCGATTCGGAATGATCGGCACGTTGACGCAACGCATCGGCGGCAGGCGCGCTACGCTCATCGACTGTCGCGACACATGGTATTCGAGATGGTTCACGCCTTGCACAAGGAAGGGCTGTCCTGTTCCGAGATCTCTCGTCGTACCGGCTACGGTCCGCGCAGCATCGCGAAATGGCTGACTTTCGACAAGCCACCCGACCGACGCAGGGCGGCGTTGAAGCCGACGTCACCGTTATATTTTGAGGCGTTTCTCACCCAGTGCTGGACACATGGCAATCACTCCGGCCGAAACCTGTTCCACGATATCAGGCAGCGCGGCTACACGGGCAGTTTCTCGAATCTTGAGCGACTGCTCGCAAGCTGGCGCCGTGCCGATAGGCTAGCTAAGAACAGTGCGCCGCCGGCTCCGCTCATACACCCACAACCAGATGGCATTGTTGTGCCGATACGAGATCCTGCGACCGGCCATGTGATCTCGCCGGTAGTCGCCGCTGCCCTCTGCATGAAGCCGCGAAGTAGGCTGACGATCAATCAGGCGAGGAAGGTCGATGCCCTGAAGCAGGGATCACATGCCTTTGTCCTGATGCGCAGCCTTGCCATGCGATTTCGCGGCATCCTTCGGAGCCGTGAATCGAGCAAGCTCGACATGTGGATTGACGAAGCTGTCAACTCAGGGCTCTCCTCGATCGTCCGGTTCGCGCGGGTCCTGCGCCGTGACATCGCCGCCGTCCGCAACGCCGTCGAATTACCCTGGAGCAATGGCCAGGCGGAAGGCCAGATCAACCGCCTGATGTCGCGCTGCATTTAATAATGAGACTCCTCGGCGTAATGATATCAAGGCCTTAGCCTTGTACTTAAAATGAGAATTTGCATTTAATTTGAGATTCGCACTTGGGAGACCGGTAACTTCTCTGGGGTTAGGCGGCGCGCAGAAGGGGCGGTTTGGGCTTGAATAATGGAGGCACGTTCGGTTCTGGCTGTCGGAACGGTGCCCGCAGCCGATCGCGAAGTTCGCCATTGATCTCCGCCGTCCTGACCTGCATGAGCATGTGCGCACCGTGGAGAGACCAGCGCATCTGCTGCTTCTTGACCATGCGTTTGCCGACAAGCGAATTCACTGCTGACTCGGCGAGGCTGGTGGCGACACGAAGCCCAGTTCGGTATCGCTTGCCATAGTTGACGATCGCGCCGCGGTTCGATCTGACATAGGTCAGGAGCTGCGAGGCGAGGCTATGAACCGTGCGATCGAGAACTCGCTGTCTCCTTGCGAATCCTTCACTCTCTCCAAGAGTTGCTCCAGGTCGCGGATCGCGCGATCGACGCGCCCATGCCACAGGCGCCACTTCACGGCTCTGATGTCCCTGTGGAGGGTTGGAAGGGGCCTGGCACCGTCCGCGCGAGATCGAACCATGTGGTCGGCGATCTGCTGCATTGGTTGGAGCTTCATGGCGATGTGGAACCAGTCGATGATATGGCTGGTCGGCCTAGGACGTGGTGACGATTTAACTATCTGAGCCAAATGGCGATCGCTGCG
>NZ_JBWKME010000160.1:0-8441 GCF_056431085.1 Mesorhizobium waitakense
TCGGAATGCGAGAATGGGCCCATGTCGGTCAAACCCAATGACTCTTGGTATCAGGTCTGCGTGCATTAAAAAGCAGCGGCGGGCTTCCTGCCGCTGCTCAGCCCCGCCCCGCGTTACGCGCCGATATGACCGCCGAAGCGACAATGTTCGCTAAGCAAGGTCGACAGAATCTCGTTGAACTTATCGATCTGCATCATTTCGGCAACAGGCTGAATTTTATGACTATTTCATATGCATCCTCGTTTATGAAAAGCTACGCATTCATAATTTTGATGCAATATTGCAGTTGACGACCACCACATCGCCCTCGAGGGCGGTTGGCCCTCTCCGGCCAACAGAGGAACATCAATGCCCGACATCACTTTTGACCCAGCCGGCGGCACCGTCGAAGACTATTTCAGAAACGCCGAAGTGCCGAAGACCGTCAAGTTGACGGCGCGGCTTCGCAAACTGGACAACAAGGTTCCGCGTAACGCTGTGACAGTGGCGGACATCGATCGTCTTATCGAAAGAACGAACGCTCACTATGCCAAACGCCCCCGTTAAGGGGGCGTCTTTTGTACACCGACAATCGGTACGTCTTTACGAGCCCTGCGGATGCCATTGAGAGCGCGGGGTTTTTAATCGTGTGCGTCAAAGCCGTGTCCTTTATCGCTGGCCACTATGGATGCTCCCCAAAGCTCAACCTGCAGCAAGTCGAATACGCCCGAAACCAATGGGCAGAGCTCGCTGCGCCCCTGCCGCTCGAGCGGTATCGACCTGAAAAGCGCGAGCTTCTCACGATCGCAACGCTCATCGAGGCTCTGGTCGACATCCCCTTCGTCCGCTATGCCAACGCGACCGGTGAAGTCCCGACCTTGCTCGGCGAATTTCCCGCGAAGGTGACCGCTTTAGTAATGGGCATCATCATCTACGACATCACGCTCCGCACCCGCATGAACCGGACGATCGAGATCAGATACCTCGATCTTGATCGGATAACCGGAGAAGAGATGCAAAAGGCCATCAAGGCCTTGCACGAGCGGCAGCCACGTAAATACAAATTCCGTCTTCTACTCTCGTTCCTGCGGAAGTTTTCGACGCCGATCGTTTTTCACTAAAATTGGCATTTCGGGCTAACGTCGGTCTGAAAACCAGTCCAGATGGTCTTCGTGCGCCGGTTCGCGTTCCATCTCCCGCACCATCACGGGTTCAGCCAGCTCCTGCTCGTCAAGCTGGGGCGGGTTGTCGGCGAGTGATTGTTTGAACCAGTCGAGGTGATCTTCCCGCGTGACGGGAAGGGCCTCCTCAAGGCTGTCGGCGAGGACCCGTTCTTGCGGCTGCTCCTGCTCCTCGCGGAGGAGCTCTTCCAGGTCCTCGATCCGCGCATCGGTCTTGCCGAGGTCATACATGTAGCCAAGCTGGGTGCTGTGGCGCTCCTCCAGATAGGAAATCAACTGGCCGGGGTCGCCCCCGGCAGCCAGTTCATGGGTTGCGCGCTCGATGTCGTGGTCGAGCCCGGCGATCGACTTATCCAGTGATTCTGCGTGGTCATGCAGCCGCGCCAGGTCTTCCTGTTTACCCATCGTGCAGTCCCCCAAAGCACCCTAGTGCTGGTAGTGATAGGCGGCCTGATGTTCCGGCTGGGCTTGCAGCTCGGCGACCAGGTAGGCCCGGAGCTTCTCCCCGGATTTCACCAGGTCCTGGGCGCGGCCATAAAAATGAAAGGTGCCCTCCCGCAGATGCTCCGGGAATTCCGGCATGGTTTCGGCCTGCGTTTTGCGCATGGTCCAATAGGCAAGCCGCTTGCGGCGCCGGATCAGGTCCGTTTCCAGCCATTCCAATTCCTTGCGCGCCCGGGCGCGCTGCTCGTCCGTCAGTTCGCGGATGCCGAAAACAGATCCTCTGTGTACCTTGGTCATGAAACTATGATGGGACGGGTTTGAGCATCCCGCAAGTGCTACCTTGCCCCAGAGCAAGAACCGCCGATGCGAAGTCACCGAAAGCTTACCGTGGCTTATAGGAAGCGGCCGCGACCCGGCAGCCAGCCCAAGAGGTCGTCGGATGAGGGCTCGCGTTGCGCCTCCTGCTCGGCGGGCCGCCGGGCGGCGCCCGGTTCATCGAGGTTTGGCGGATTTTCTGCCAAGCCCTCCCTGAACCAGTCCAATTGATCCTCCGGTGACCCATACTGGACGGCCTCAACCAATTCGAGCCATGCCAGAGGGCTTTCCCGATCGGAGCCGATACGGCGACCGTTACTTTGGGCATCATGCGCGCCGACATGGCGCTCTAACTCCTCGATCTCCTTCGCTACCGTGCCTAGTTCGTAGATTAACTCCCGTTGTGCGCTATAGCGGTCTTGCAGAAATGTAATAATTCGTTTGGCATTAGCTTCCGCTTCCATGCGCGGCAGCCAAGCTTGCATCGTGGATTCGATATCGCCGATAGCCTGTTTCAATGTCCGAGCTTGGTCGTGCAAAAGTGCGAGTGCCTCCTGGTCATTCACAGTGTTGCCCTCCGTCTAATTCTGGGAACTCTATACGCACGTTTGTACGCGCTCCACATGAGTCACGCTAAAAATGACGCATATGCCTACCGCCGATCGCGTTCCGGATCATCCAGCCGGCTGCGGTCCGGGCCGTCAACCGGCTCCGGTCGGCCGTTGTCGAACCAGTCCAGTTGGTTTTCCCACCGCTCAAGGGTTTGAACATCTTGGGATGTGGATTTGTCGTCCAGCCAGTCCAGCAGGTTTTCCGGGGCCAGCCGGTAGGCCGCGGCATCGTCCTCGGTCGTCTCCAAGGCATTCTCGCGCTCAACAGCGGCGCGGGCGGCCGTCACGTCGCCTGTCTCAGGCCCAGCCTCTGGAGGGCCTGGACGATGCATATCGTCGAGCATCCGTTCCTCGGCCGTGTCCAACTCTCGCGGGTGGATTGGGTCGCCGTCCGGGTCGGGCACGGGAAGGTCTTCTTCACCCGGTTCTCGCGATATCATCGGCTCCCTCTCCAGTTTCGCATAAATCCTGCGTGTCCGCCGTTCATCCCGGTCGGGGCCGCGATGCTGGCCCGCCACTTGGTCGAGCCGCCGCTTCGCATAACTCCGGCCATCGATCGCTACGGCGAGCCCGACCTTGCCCAACGCCGCGTTGGCTACCCGTTCCCAAAGAGCCCTCGCCTCAGTGACGAACTGCTTGCCATCGGCACTGCGGATCTTTAGCCCAAACCCTGCTTCACCGACAATGCGGGTCGTCATCAGCATATGAACGTGAGGATTGCGGCGGGTTCCATCGTCATGGATGGCCAGGTCGACGACAAACCCCTGCGCGGTGTAAGCGTCAGCCATGGTGCGCGCCACAGCCAGCCATTCGGCGCGTGGCAGTTCGACCGGTAGGGCGAACTCCACCTCTTTGGCTAAACGCGCGTCCTTGCGCCTCTCTGCCGCCTCTACGGCGTTCCAGAGCCGGGCACGTTCAGCCATCCATCCAGGCGCTCCGGCAGGCAGGCGGATTTCGGTCGCGACGACGTCGCGACGCCCGCCGAAGTCCGACAGGCGCTCCTCGGCCTCATTGGGCAGGACTTCACCCGCGCGATAGGCGGCGGCGGTCACCACGGACCGGCCGTCGCCCCGGCTGATGTTTTTGACATTCAGGTGGTAAATGGCCACGGGCCTCTCCACGGCTCGGACGGGGTTTCCAAAGGGGGTTTACCCCCTTGGCGCAGCTGCCGGTTTTCTCCGGTTTGCGCCCCGCAACCGGTTAGAAAACCGAGCAAGCGTCGCCCCCCACGTTGTAATGCGTACACGTTGGGGCGATGCGTAGGTGCGCTGTACGCATTGCAACAAATTCCGGTCAAATCCACAAGCTCACCCGGCGCTCAGTTTTCGAAGAGGTCAAGCGTCTCCGACGGCTTTTGCCGTTTCGCTGGCCTGGGCTTACGAACATTGATGGCAGCGGCATCGAGGCGGTTCTTGAGATGCACCGCATAGTGCTTCTCGATCATCTCGACGCTCGTCCGGCAGTTTTTGGCGATTTGGTAAATGTCGGCGCCCTCCAGCAGCCTGAAGCTGATGTAGCTGTGGCGCAGCGAGTAGAGCGTCCGCCGGTTGCCTTCGCGGTCGAGTTTGAGGCCGATCTTATCAAGGATGCCGTTGAACTGCTTCTTGTGGTCCACCGGAAAAATCCGGTCAGTGGGTTTGGGCTTGTTCCGGGTCACCATTCGCTGGAACGGGAACACGGCGCCGGACGTGCTCTTGCAGTACCCGACCCCGCGCTTGCCCCGCACCTGGATCTCCAAAATCTTTTGGCCCGTTCCCTCGTCCTTCACGGCCTCCACGTCGCGATACTCAAGCCAGTTGGCTTCGTCGGGTCGGAGACCGGTATTCGCGAGGAACAGGATCTTGTCGTGGAGTTGCTCGGCCAACCACACGCGATGGGCCTTCTCGCCTTCCGCCGCCTTCTTGCTGGCTTTCCGGGTCTCCTCGGCGTGCGCCCGCGTCGCTTGGTACAGCTGTTTGTACTCCTCTGGTGTAAACCAGGCGCGGTGCACGACCTTCGCGGACTTCTTGTAGGGCTGGGAGACGTCGGGCAGGTGCGCCAGCCAGCGATGCCGTACAGCGGTCTTCAGCACCAGTCGCAACGTGACGGTTTCATGGTGAAGCGTGCTGCGTGAGGGGAGCTTCTTGCCCTCCTCCGGCGTCATCCGGGAAATGCGATACTCCTGCACCGTGCCGGCGTTGATGGTGGAAAGGCCCATCTTGCCAAAGTACGGCACGAGGTAAGCCCGGACGCGCCGGTAGTGGTCCTGGACCCAGCGGGCGTTCCGCTCTCCGTCCGTGAGGACCTCGTACTCTGTGGTGAACTGGTCGGCAGCGTCCTTGAACGTCTTCTCAGCGACAAGCTCGCCCCGGCGGCCTTTGTCCTTAAGCCCGAAATACCAGTCTTCTGCCCAGTCTTTGGCCCGAGAAAGGCTCTCTTCCTTGGTGCTGACCCGCCAGTTTTTGCCTTTCAGGAAGGTCGAACAGTGCCAGATCGGGCTTTCGTTGCGCCGATAGACGTGAACTTTCCCTTCCAGAATCGTGTGCTTTTCCGTCATCGCCAGCCACTCCCTGAGCACGTGCAAGTTTGTGCAAGAGATGTGTAAGGCTAGCTTCGGCTTCCTCGCCACACAAGGCGATTTATAAGTGCTTGATTTCCCTTGGGAAATGGCACGGGCAGCAGGGCTCGAACCTACGACCTGCGGTTTTGGAGACCGCCGCTCTACCAACTGAGCTATGCCCGTATCGTGCGCATGTCGGCGCAGCAGGCGCTTCCTAAAAGCTTCCGCACGCTCTGTAAAGAGTGGTTTGCAAGCAAACGCGCCTTAACCCCTGCGCCAGAAATCGGGATAGCTGACGACCAGCCCGTCGCGGTCGATCTCGAGCTCCCGCTTGAAGTCGCTGGCGCGCGATTCGTAGAGATATCGCCTGCCCTCTTCGAGGCATGTGTAGCGCTGCGGGTTGGCGACGACGGTGAGGGTCGGGAAATCGATGAAGGCGGTGGTGATCTCGGCACTTTGTCCCGTCGAAAGCCGCAAGCGCCGGATCGGCAGCGTGTTGGTGAACGGCGTGACGGTGAGATCAGGGTCGAGGACGCCGTCGAGCTCGGGCATCGGCAGGCCGTCCCCGGTCCAGCGGCCGTCGCCGTCGGCGGCAAGGACAAGTGTCTGGCCGCTGCCGATCACGTCGACCGTGACACTCCTGGCATGCCAGTTCGCGTTGCAGGCGATGCGGTAGCGGACGGCAAAAGGCGTCTCACCAGAACAGATGACGACAGAGTCGGCCCAGAACTCCCCTGCCCGCTCCTGCAGCAGCAAGTGTTCGAGGCCGGGGCCATCCCACTCGTGCCAGCGCACGATATTCATATCTTCCAGCATCAGCCCGACACCTCCCGTGGCGACTGGAGGCTACTTTGTTTCCGGCGGCCTGTACGGCCCACCCGGCACGCCCCAGCCCCAGGCCGGCATCGGTTCCGTCTCGGGATCGCAGGTCTCGCCGAGATTGGAGTTCATCTTGGCCAGCCGCGAGCCCCATTCGACGTAGCCCATGAAAGCCGAGCGGAATTCAGGATCGTCGGGCAGGCCGACCGCGTCGGCGGCATCGGCCAGAAGATTGATCCAGCGGCGGCGCTGCTCCTCTGTCAGATGCTTGCCCAGATGGTGCATGACCATCTCGCGGTGGCCGCCGAATTTTTCGCTGTAGGTTTTCGGTCCGCCGAAAACCTCGCCGATGAACGCCGCAACATGGGCCGGATGGTCCGGCGACATGCTCCTGAACACCGGCCCGACGACCGGGTCGCGAAGCACCTTGTCGTAGAAGGTTTCCGTCAGCCGGTTCAGCGCCTCGGTGCCGCCAGCCCATTCGTACAATGTCGGGACGTCCTGGCTCATTTGTTTCCTCCACTGGCCCCTTAAGCAGCGCCAGAGATGGCAATGCCGGGGTGACGATAGTGGAACTATCGGGGATGGCTCAACCTGCCTCGACGGCCAGTCCGCCGACCGGTGCCGCCGAAACTATGACTTGGTGGGCGCGTTGGCCTGGAGTTTGGGCGCCGATACCAGGCGGCAATTGCCCGGCTTCGGGGCCGATTTGCAAATGGAAGCGCCGGTCAGTTCATCCGCCGATTGAGGCCCTGTCGTCAGCCCGACTTTGAGCATCTTCCTGGGGTCGAGCTGCCGTTGGCTCGAATGGAGCTTTATCGCGGCAAACAGGTCAGGCCCGACCGCCATCTCTTCGAGATAGGTCTTGACCTGCCGGTCCAGTTCCAGCGACCGCAAGCGCAACCGCGCATGGGGGCCGACCAGGCGTCTGACACCGCCCGCAAGCATGATCGGACAGGCTGCATCGCATTCGCCCAACGCATCATTGGTGAGCCCGACATAGACGCCGTCCTGAGCCGTGCAGCCCGGCTTCTCCGGCTCGCATTCCATGAACTCCGTGCGCGCGACCGCCACGTCGAGCTTGCTTTCGCGGATCAGCCTTCCGGCGGCAAGGGCACCAGAAAGATCGCCTCCCGGCGAGTTGATCACGACCGGCAGCCGTCGATCCCCCAGGGTGCCAAGCAGTTGGCCCAGCTTCCGTGGCGTCTCGGCGGTAATCCTGCCTTCCGCTGCGATCCACTCCGGACAATCGGGATCGCAGAGGAAACTCTTGCCGCGCACCAGAACGAAGCGCATGTCGGCGACATTGTCCTGCTGGACGGTTTCGGGTTCGATCGGCGCGACAGCGGCGGGCTCGACTTTTCCCACCTCGGCAGCGGCCGGCCGCGTGGCCTTGTCTGCCGGAGACGGCACTTCCCGGCAATTCTCGGGCAATGGAGTGGCGCGGCAGATGGTTCCAGCGGTCAGCATGTCAACGGAATCCAGGCTGGTGACCATCTTCATCCGAAGCATGTTTTGCACTTCCAGTTGGTGGATTGCGCTGGCCGGGGTGTCCTTCATCGTTTCGAGCACGCCCGGTCCGACGCCCATCCCGTCGAGATAGGTCGCCAGCCTTTTCTCCACCGCCTTGCTCATTTCGTACGTCTTGTAGCTGCCGGCACTCTTCCGGCTGACGATCCTTGTGCTGAGTACCTTCTTCTTGCCGCCCACGATGCGATAGGTGGTGCGATATTGCAGTTTCGTGCGGATATAGGTCGTGGTGATCTGATGGACGCCGAGATAGGCCGATTCACCGACCAACCGCCGGATACCGCCGGCAAACATCAGCGGACAGGCGGAATTGCACATGGCGCCGCTGGCGTAGGCATCGCCGAAATAGCGGGCGCCCCTGCCATCGTTTTCCGCGCAGTCTTTCACGTCGGGCAGACAGTCGTCGAACCGGGTCTTGCCGACGGCGATATCGAGCTTGTTCTTGCGGATCAACCTGCCAAGCGTGAGCGCCGCCTCGACATTGCCGCCGGGAGAATCGACGACGATCGGCAGATTTCGGCCGCCAAGCGTTTTGAGCATGCGTTTGAACAGAACCGGCGTCCGGGCCTCTATCGAGCCTTCGGCGGAGATCCATTCCGGGCAGATCGGCTCGCAGCCCGGTGCGTTGCTGCGGACGACGACAAAGCGCATCGTCGGACCGAGATCCGGCGCCGTATCCGCCGCAAAGGCGGCATGCCCCGCGACAAGCGACGCCAGCAGGCAGATTAGCCGCAGCGACCACAAAGCCCGACGATGCAAAAGGCGCCCTGGAACCATCTGGAAAAGCCCCGCCATGCAAGCTATCCTAGACGAGGTCCAAAGGCTTGCAACAGGGTTCGACCGACAACACCCGACGACCGCCGGGCAAAAGGAAAAAGGGCGGCCCCAAGGACCGCCCTTTCCGTCTCGAACCTGACCCAGCGGATGCCGGGGTCAGTTATTCCTTGATGGTGACGACGATGCCGGCACCGACGGTGCGGCCGCCTTCACGGATAGCGAAGCGCAGCTTCTCTTCCATGGCGA
>NZ_JBWKME010000161.1:0-26299 GCF_056431085.1 Mesorhizobium waitakense
CGACACGGCAAGCACCGGCGTGATCAACGTCGGCGGTGCGGTGACCTTCCTGGATGACGGCCCGTCGATCACCATCACTGGCGTAGCGCCGGCGCTAAACGTCGACGAGAGCTATCTGACCGCGGCGACCAACGGCATTGCCGGTTCGGGCGTCGGCCCGGCAGGATCGGCCACGGACACACAGAACTTTGCCGGTGTGTTCACAGTTGTGCAGGGCGCCGACGGTGCCACCACCAGCTATGGCCTGAGCATCTCGGCTCCGGGCGTGACCACCAACCTGATCGACAGTGCCACCAACACGGCGGTGGTGCTGACTCAGAGCGGCAACACCGTGTCCGGCTATGTATCGGGGCACAGCGGTGATGTGGCCTTCCTGGTGTTCACGCTGAGCACCAACACGGCGACCGGCGCAGTAACGCTGACACAGGACCGTGCGGTGCACCAGAACACTGTCGACAACCCGACCGACAGTTCCGAAGGCATCAACCTGACCTCGGGCCTGGTAACGCTGACGGCAACGGTGACGGACAGCGACGGTGATACGGCCTCGCAGTCGATCGACCTCGGTTCCAAGGCCTCCTTCCATGACGACGGGCCCTCGTTAGGCTCCTTTACCTCGGGCACGATCGCGAACGAGGTGGGATCTGTCGCTGGCTTGTTCTCGCTGGTGCCGGGCGCCGACGGGATCGACCATTTCAACATCACGGGACCGGCGATCGCGGGCATCGTCTACAGCACAACGACCGCTGCGGATGGCGCTACGACCCTCCACGCGAATGCCGGTGCAACCGAGGTGTTTGATCTCACCGTAAGGCCGGATGGAACGTACCAGTTCGACCTCCTCAAGCCCGATGCCGGCACGACAATAACCTATTCGCTACAGAACCTTCCCGCTGGCGGACCGAACTGGCGCGAAACCAACGATGGCCATATCGAGTTTTCAAGCCCAGACGGGATCAACTCCAATAATAACGGATTTGGCGTCGCAAACACCTTCGTAGGCGGGAATGAAAGCTTCACTATGGAGTTCCACACTTCCGGAACTGGAGTCGGCACGGACAATCCGGCCAGCACCAATGCCGAGTTGAACGACTCCGTGAGTTTGGTGGTCAATTCGCTGAACGGTGCGGGGGGAACCTACCACTGGGTTGCGACCAACACTGTTACCAATGTATCCACGTTCGGTGACATCTCCATCACGTCAACCGGAACATTCGTGATCGATCCGTCGATCAGCTTCAACCAATTGCAAGTCAGCGCGGTCAACGTCTCGGGGCAAGGCGCTCAGTTCTCGAATATTTCGCTTACACACAATGTTCTGCCTCAAAGTCAGGATTTGGCCTTTACAGTCTCCGCGGCTGACAAGGATGGCGATACCACTGGCACACAGCCGCTCAACGTTCACGTGGTCGCGGGAGATGGATCCGGCAACTTCGCTCTTACCGGGACGGCTGGCAACGACGTGATCGCTGGAAGCTCGCACACCGACACGATCGCAGGCGCCGCAGGAACCGACATCGTCGACTACACCGGTAGCCTGGCCGCCATTTCGATCCATCTAGCCGATGACGGACATGCAGCCGGGGCACCGGTGACATTCACCAACCCAGGACTTGGCACCATCGGCGGCGGCGATGCCACCGGCGATACCCTTACCGGCATCGAGGGCCTGATCGGTGGTTCCGGCGATGACTACTTGTTCGGAAATCTGGCAGCCAATTATCTTGCGGGCGGCGGTGGCAACGACACCCTCAATGGTGGCGCTGGCAATGACACGCTGATCGGCGGCGCGGGCAACGACGTCCTGATCGGCGGTGCAGGCCAGGATACAATGACCGGCGGCGCCGGAGCCGACACGTTCAAGCTCGACGGTTTGGACATCAAGGACCTCATCACCGACTACAATGGCGGTCAGGGCGACAAGATCGACCTTACGGCCCTGTTCGACTCGACTCCTGCGAATGTCGGCAACTTTGTGAACTACGACGCGGGCACGGGCACGCTCAGTGTCGACACCAGCGGTTCGGGTAATCCGGCCAATTTTGTCGAAGTGGCCCAGCTGACAAACCACCCCGTCGCCAGCACGATCACGCTGCTCTACGACGACGGCGTAACCCAGCACACGACGACGGCAAACCAGGTTTAACGGCATGGCGCTCGGTCACGCGACTATGTTATACATTGCTAATATCGAGGGGAGTTCATCCATGAATCGTTCTGTAAGACTGCTGGTTTCCGCTGCGACGCTGTTGCTGGCAGTCGGGTCGACGGGCTATGCCGCCGACATCATCGAAGGTCCGTCGGTCGACTATTGTCGCGTTGCCGGGACGTCCAACCTGGTGCTGACCGACAATATCGTCGACCTCAAGGAGCAGGTGGTCAAGCTGATGGACGAGTCGGTCGCCGCCGCCAACAGCTCGGAGTGGATCAACTCGTCCCGGCCGGTCTTCGTCTGGGCATCGGAAGCCAAGGTCGCTTGCGGCATGGCCTATGGCTACCTGAAAACGAACTATCGCGACGAAGATACCCTCAACAAATGCGAGTGTTTTCACGATCGCATGGTCGAGTATATGCACTGACCGGATAAGCGAACCGACGCCTGTTGGCCATCATGATAGCCGACGGATCCTTTTTGAGGGCAATCGCCGCAGCGATTGCGTTGGCCGGCTTTGGCCAGACTGTCACGGCGGCCCACGCCAACTGGCTGGAGCGACCTTCCGTGGAACAGCCGTCCGAGTTGACGCGGCCGACGCACTGCGACGCGGCTACGCAGTGGACCCGGCAGACCTTCAAGGCGTTTGCGAGCTGCCAGGCATCGATCTATGGCCTCGAGCCGGTGCTGGCGCATGCCGTGATGGAGATCGAAAGCGGGTTCGATCCTGACGTGCAGGGCGCCGACGGCGAAGTCGGCCTGATGCAGGTGATGCCGGCGACGGCGCGAATGCTTGGCTTTCGAGGCTCCCTCGACGAGCTGAGCGCGCCGGCGACCAACATCGCGCTCGGGGTCAGATATCTTGCCCAGGCCAACAAGCTGGCCGAGGGCGACCTGTGCACCACCGTCATGAAATATCGCGCCGGGCACAATGAAAGCCGGTTCTCGGCGCTTTCGGTCCGCTACTGCCAGCGTGCGCGAGCGATCCTGGCAAGGCAAGGGATTGAAGTGAGCGGGCCGTTGCCGGTGGCGACATTCGGCTTCTCAGCATTTTCGTCGGCAGGAGAGGATGGGGCTCCAGCCCAGGGAAAAGGCGTTTGCGTGCGCCGCGTGTTCGTGCCCGGGCCACGATACATGAAATGCGCCGACTATCGGACTGCCGGGCAAGCAAGACAGATCAAGGCGCTCAGAGCCAGGCTTTTCGAAGGCTAAAGAAACTACAGACGGCGCGGCAAGTGCGCCGTAACATGCGTTGAAGACCAGGCCGGGAAGCATACTCGGCGGCACATTGGGTGGAGCAATCATGGAAGCTGGCCGACAGGGCCGCTGTCTGCGGACATGGGCAATCGCGTTTGCGCTCACCACGACATTGTCAGGCTGCCAGTCGAAAGGCGGTGTTTCCGAAGTGCTCGATCCGGCGGCGATTGCCGCGCCTGGCGGGCAGACCGGCGACGCGGGTGCCGGTCCTGCCCAGGCGACCCAGTCGCTGGGCACCGGTTCGACGAAAATCACGATGTTGCTGCCATTGTCGGCTCCCGGAACGGCGGGGGAAAACGGCAGGAAGATGCTCGATGCCGCCAAGCTGGCGATGACGGATGTTGGCAATGGATTGCTTACGCTGACGGTAGAGGACACGAAAGGCGACAGCGCACAGGCCGGCAAATTGGCGATAAGTGCGATAACGACGGGGTCGAAAGTGGTCATCGGCCCAACCGAACTGCCGGCAGCCCAGCATATTGCTACGCTGTCGGGGTCGAAGCGTCCACCGGTGCTTGCGCTTGCCGACAATTTCGCAGGTGGCGCCGGTGTTTATGCCGTGCGACTCAGCGAAGCCGACAGTGCCGCGGCGGGCGCTGCGGGGCTCGCAGCCAAAGGCGGCAAGAAGTTCGTGTTGCTTGTCGCGGAAGGCTCAAACGCCAGCGCCGTGGAGAAGCGGGTCGCTAACGGCCTCAGCATCTATGGTGCGACGCTCGCGGTCACTGTCCCGTATTCGGCCAGCGACGGTGGCGCGAAGGCCGTCGACGAAATGGGCTCGCTCGTGGACACTCCCGACGCCGTGATCGTCGCCAATGGCGATGGCAGCCCATCGCCTATCCTTGCCGCCCTCAGATCAAAGGGCATTCCGGGAAAGGCAATTTCCGTCGTCGGAACCAACCGGTGGCTGGAGCATCCCATGGATCCGCTGTTTGAGGGGGCATATATCGCCACGCTCGACCAGCGCGAAACCGGACCGATCGGCGACCGCTTCAGGGCGACATACAACTACCCGGCCGACGTCAATGTGGCCTATGCTTATGATATGGTTGCGCTGACGGCAGGGGTTGCCAGTGCGGTCGGGCCCGATGGCTTCAGCAAGCAGGTTCTCGAAAATCCAAACGGGTTTCGTGGGTCGACAGGTCTGTTTCGGTTTCGGGCTGACGGATCCAGTGAACGATCGATGCCGTTTTACCAGATTCAAAAGGGCGCGCTCAAACTGGTTGCGAAATCAACGTCGGGTTTCTGATCGGTCTTGGGAGCCAGTTCAATCTGGTGGGCAGACTGGCTGATGGGTAGACTGGCTGATGGTTAGGTTGAGCCCCAGCCGCTTGGCGATTGCGCTGGGAAGCCTCCTGCTTCTGGCCGGGGTACTGCTGATCATCCAGGCCGGGGCTTTGCTTTCGGTCGATCGGCCGATCCTCGCCCCTTCGCAAAATAGCGAGACGCAGCCGACCCGAGTGGCTGCGTCCATCGTCGAAACATACCCACGAGAACCCGCGCGCAAGATTGCTCAAGACCTCATCGCTCCACCGCAGCTTGATCCTGTGCAACTCGAACGGGTCGAGCCCCGTCCGCCGCTGACCGACCTTGGTCTGGCTGTGCCCCCAAGGACACCGATGCCGGACGATTGGCGGGAGGTGCTGCTCTTTCGCCCGGCTGCCGCAACGTCCGCGATCTTCGAATCCATGGGCCGGACAGTAATCATCAGCGGGGTGCTGGGCATCGACCTCGACAGAACCTGTTCGTTTCATGATGTCACCTGGCCTTGCGGCGAGCGCGCACGTGCCGCTTTCAATTCCTGGGTTAGGGGACGCGCACTGAAATGCTTCATGCCGCCGGACGTCGAGCGTTTTGCCATCGCCGCCCCATGCAGGCTGGGCAAGCAGGACGTCGGCGCCTGGCTTGTGTCCAACGGCTGGGCCACGGCGCTGCCGAGTGGCATCTATGGCAAAGCGCAAGTGAATGCCCAGGGCGCGGGGATGGGCATTTTCGGTCCGCCACAATAGGCTGCGAGACTCAAAGAACCGGAGCAGCGTTCGCCGAGGCCGCCGTTGATTGTTCAGCGGCAGTCGGCATTCCATTGATTAACCTTTACGGCGCAAATTTCCGGGGCAAGCCGGTTGCTTGAACAGTATCGGGTCTCATAGTTCAAATTGTATGCTTCTCGGAAACTGAAAATGCTGTACGCCGGCTCTATGCTGGCTGATCTGACAGGAGATTAGCCAATGGCACAAACCACAGCGACCGCCTCCGCGCAGGCATGGAGAAGCGCCGCATGGCTGACCTTTCTAGGAACAGCCGGGAGCCTCGGCCTTTCCCTGGGCTTCAACTATCTGCTCTTGTTCAGCGACGCGTTCACGCCGTTCGGGCGCAGCATGATGACAGCCGTGCTGCTGCCCGTGGTCATTGGTCTGCCGCTTTTCGTACTGATCGGCTGGCAGCAGATCCAAATCCGCAGCTGCCGTCAGGAACTCAACAGGTCCGGAACCTATGACAGGTTGACAGGCTGTCTGAACGGGCCGGTCTTCACGTCGATGGTCGAAAGAAGAGCAACAAGGCCATCGGCGCCGGGACCACGCTCGGGCGCCTTCCTGGTCATTCATTCGGAACATCTACGGTCCATCAACCTGCGCTTTGGCCTTGAATGGGGCGACGAGGCTTTGCGGCTCATAGCCACAACCATACAATCATCAGTACGCGCGGATGATCTGGTTGGACGCATAGGGACTTCCATGTTCGGGGTCTTCCTCTCAGGCGCGACAGAAGCAGAAGCCAAGGAAATCGGCGAGCGTATCCGCACTCGTGTCGCCCAAGTCTATTTCGCACCAAAAGGAACCGAGGATGCCCTGACCATCAAAGTCGGCGGCGTGATGTTTGAGAAAGAGATGGAGTTCGCGGACATGTTTCAGTTCGCCGAACAGGGCGTGTCAGACACCCAGGATGACGCCAGGTTTGAATTGAAGCATCTCAACAGCTGACGGCTTTCGGGCAGCCTACGGCTATTTTTCCCGCATCGCGCGGCGGAAGTTCTGCGTGATCGGCTCGGCGAGGTAAGAAAGCACGGTGCGAGCACCGGTCCGGATCATCGCCTCGCTCGACATGCCGGGCAGCAGCTTGCGGCCCTCCAGCTTGGCGAGTTCACTCTTGTCGATCAACACGGTTGCGGCGAAATACGGTGCCCCGCTGCGCTCCTCCACCATGCGGTCAGCCGACACGATCTCCACGACGCCGTCGAGCGGCGGCAGGTTGTAGCGGGCGAAGGCCGGGAAGCTGACGCGCGCGGGCTGTCCGGGGGCGATCGTCTCGACATCTTCAGGTTTGACCATAGCCTCGACCACGAGTTGTTGTCCGAGCGGGACGACTGTCATCAATGTCTCGCCGGGTTTCACGACACCGCCCGTCGTGTGGACTTTCAGGTCCATGACGATGCCGTCAACCGGTGCGACGACATTGGTACGGGTCAGCACGTCCTTGGCGGAACGCTCCTGTTGTCTGAGGTCAAACAATTCCGCCTCGACCTTGCTCAACTCCTCGACGGCCTCGTTCAGCCGCACTGTGCCGAGGTTCAAGATTTGCATGTCGATCTCGGCCATGGCGCTTCTGGCACGAGCGATTGCCGCGGTGTTGGTCGCGCGCTCCCCCTCGATCTCCCTCTGTTGTCGTTTGAGCAGCAGGTTCCGCTCGCGCGTGGTCAGCCCCTTCTTGAGCAGCCCCTCGAGGTCTTTGCTTTCACCCCCGAGGCTGTCGGGCCTGCCCGAGCGGACACGGCCGCAGGGCTGTAGACCAGGCCGACGCCGCCAGATTGTGCGGCAGTGCATTCCGACGACGATGGTGTGTCCGAGATCGTGGACGCTATGCTGCGTAACCGCTGCCACAATTACCCAAAGTTCGCAGCGCAGTTCATGTCTGGAGAGGTCGGTCGTTTCATTTCAGTATGACCAGGTCTATACTCCACGGGGGACAGGCCAGATCGATGGACCGTAAGCTTTCCGCCATTCTCGCTGCCGATGTTGTGGGCTATTCCGCCCAGATGGAACGCGACGAGGCCGGCACGTTCGAGCGCCTCCGTGCTCAACGCAAGGAACTGTTCGAGCCTGAGATTGCCCGCCACCACGGCCACATCTTCAAGCTGATGGGCGATGGACTTCTGGCCGAATTCGGCAGCGTCGTGGACGCGGTCGAATGCGCGGCGTGGTTGCAGCGCGCCCTGGCGGAACGCAACGCTGCCGTTGCCGAGGATCATCGGATTCGCGTCAGGATCGGGATCAATCTCGGCGAGGTGATTGTCGAGGGCGAGGACCGATATGGCGAGGGTGTCAACGTCGCTGCCAGGCTCCAACAACTAGCGGATCCTGGCGGCATCTGTGTCTCGGCAAAGGTCGCAAAAGAGGTTGAGAAGAAGCTGGCTTTCGGCTTTGAGCCGATGGGTCAACAGAAGCTGAAGAACATCGCCGAACCGGTGCAGGCGTACCGGGTGCTGCTCGATCCCGCGGCGGCGGGAAAGCCCATGGCCGTCAATCGACCCCCACGCTTCAGGCGCAATCTGGCCGTCGCTGTTGGGGTACTTGTTGTCGCAGTCGGTCTTGCAGCAGCGTGGTGGCGACCGTGGGAGCCACCGCTTCGGCCCACCGCTCTGACGACCAATGCGAAGGCCGACACCCGGCCATCACTCGTCGTGCTTCCATTTGACAATCTCAGCGACGACAAGGCGCAAGGTTATCTGGTTGACGGTTTCACCGAGGACCTGACCACGGAGCTTGCACGCGTGCCCGGCCTGTTCGTCGTATCACGAAACGCGGCTTCCACCTACAAGGGCACGGAGACAAAACCCGCCGAGGTCGCCGCAGCGCTTGGTGTCCGGTACATACTGGAGGGCTCGATACGTCGGGTCGGCGACGACATGCGTATCAACGCGCAATTGATCGACGGCTCGACCACCGGTCATCTTTGGGCAGAGCGTTTCGACGGCCAGTGGACGGATGTGTTTGCACTGCAGGACAAGGTCGTCGTCAGCATCGCAGGCGCGCTCAAGCTTCGTCTCGTCAGCGCCCAAGGCAAGGCAGATGTCGCGGGCGGCACGCGCAATCCTGCAGCCTACGAAGCTTACCTCCAGGGCATGGAAATCTACGATCGTCGCAATACTCCAGACGAGTTTGCGCAGGCGGTGAGGCTTTTCCAGCAGGCGCTGGAACTCGATCCGAATTTCGGCGCGGCGGCAGCCTCGCTCGCATGGGCCTATTGGGACACGGACGGGCCACGGGTCAAAGCTTTAGCCGTTTCGGATATCAGTGCGCTGTACAACGTCTACAAGTACCTCGGGGAGGCGGCCAAGCATCCTTCGCCGTCCTACTATCAGCTCGTCGCCAGTTTGCTGGTTCGCGAGCACCGGTCCGACGAGGCAGTCGCGGTTATGTTCAAGGCAGTGGCGCTCGATCCGAGCGATCCCCTGAACTATGTCGGGCTGGCAGAAGCCCTGAATTTCAATGGCAGGCCGGACGAGGCGCGCGACTATCTCGTCGCCGCCAACCGTGTCGACCCAGGCGGCAATGACCATCGGAACTACCAGGCTGGGCTGGCTGAATTTGGCCAGGGTCGTTTCGAGGAAGCTGTCGGCTACCTTGAAAGGATCGATCTCCAATCGCCTGATCCATGGCCGAAATTCTACGGCCTGCAGGTGTTGGTTTCGGCCTACGCACATCTCGGGCGCAGTGACCAGGTCGCGGCCTATCGCGACAGGCTAAGGAACGTCATGTTGGAACGAAAGGATGGAGGGGCAAATCAGCTGGTCACGCAGAGGTATTTCGTGTTCAAGAACCCGGCCGACATCGGGCGTCTGCTGGACGGGCTGGACAAGGCCGGTCTGCCGGAGTTGCCGGAAGCGGTCGATCTGGATGCGAAGGACCGGCTTACCGGTTCGGAGATCAAGTCGCTCATCCTCGGTCGTGACCTGCGTGGGGGAGGCGCATGGATAGACAAGGGAACCAGCTGGGTGCAGCAGAACTTCCTGTGCGATGCCATTCCGAAAGTCCAGACAACCTGCGGCGCGATCTTCCGCAATCCTGCCGGGACGCCGGAGCGACGCAACGAGTATACGGCAGTCTTCCGTTTCGATCGTTTTGAATTTTCGACCGTCAAATAAGACCGCCCGGGACCTGCCGGCGAATATCAGAGCGGTTCGCGATTTGCTCCTCTCGGCCAAAGGTCGCGTTCAAGTCACCCCTGTGTTTGCAATGGCATCGTTCGTCGGCATCGTTCGTCCGGCGCGTTGAAAACGATGTTAGTGTGCGAGCGAGGCATAATGAAAACGGGGAAGGTCTCATGAGTTTCGATGATATCGACCTCAATTTGCTCAGAGTGTTCGATGTGATGATGCGTGAAAGGAGTGTAACGCGCGCAGCCAGCGAATTAGGCAGAACTCAATCAGCTGTAAGCCATTCCCTATCAAAGCTTCGGTACCTCTTGAAGGACGAACTGTTTACGAGAGATGGTGGCGAGATGCGGCCAACCGCTCGGGCAGTTGAGCTGTTGTCAGATATTTCTGCAGCGCTGGCAATGATACGCGGGTCGATCGACCGGCACCAGATTTTCAACCCAGCAACGACGCGACGCAACTTTCGCATTGGACTTACTGACTATCACGCCATGATTTTCATCCCAGGGCTCATTCGAGAATTTTCGAGGCAAGCTCCTGGCGCGACGCTGAACGTCATTCCCGCAAATGGACCCGAGATCGGTTCATCGGTCTATTTGAGACAAGTCGACTGTGCCCTGACCGGAGCGGCAATACGCGACGACCCGAGTCTCCTGAAGGTGGAACTTGGCCAGGATCGGCTGTTTTGCGCGGTGTGGAGTGGAAGCAAGATCGCCAAAAATGCGATGACACTGGAAACGTATTTGGCCAGTTCCCACCTTCAGATTTCAGCAGACGGCCTGGCAGAAGGGCTCGCCGACGCCGCCCTCAAACAGATGGGTCTACGACGCAATGTCGTTGCGACCATCTCGAACTATCTGGTTCTGCCCTGGGCGCTTCGCGGCACCGAACTGATTACCCATTGCGGCGATGCCATCTTGCAAATGCTCGACGAGAGGAGTGAGGTGACGTCGGTTCCGCCGCCCCTTCCCATTTCGAATGTAAATGCCTGGCTCATCGTTCATCGCCAGATGGCGAATGACCCGGGCACCAAATGGCTCCGGGAAATCATCGTGGGTATCTACAACGAGTCGCGAACCAGGAGAGACCAAGGGTCGACCGTCGGAGCACCGGGGTCGGCCGTACAATAAGTCGCGCGCGCTGTCGCTATCGACTAGCCCGCCCCAAGCAAACCAGCCCGATCACCACTCAAACGCCTTTTCACGGAGAGCGGGTGCCTCCCAAACTATGAATACTGCTCATTTTCGTAATGAGAACAATCAATTTGACGAATAGTTCTGCTTGAGAGCACATTCCCTTCAACAAAAACAGGGGAATGCCGAAATGAGATCAACGTTTAAGGGCCTGATTGCCCTCGCTGTCGCGTGCACCGCCTCCTCGGCGTGGTCCGCCACACTCGACAATGTCAAGAAAAATGGCGTGCTCACATGTGGCACAAATTCAGCGACGGCTGGCTTCAGCCTTCCCGACAATGAAGGCAAATGGACCGGGTTTGTGGTCGACTATTGTCGCGCCGTGGCCGCAGCCGTGCTCGGGGATGCGCAAAAGGTCAAGTTCATCCCTTTGACGCCAAAAGATCGCTTCACCGCCTTGCAGTCGGGGGAAATCGACATTCTTGCGCACAACGCAACATGGACCTCCTCCCGCGACACGTCGCTCGGCATATTGTTTGCCGGCACGTATTTCTATGACGGCCAAGGATTTATGGTGCGCAAGGCGGACAACGTCACGTCGGCCAAGGGGCTTGAAGGCGCATCGATATGCGTCACCCAAGGCACCACGACCGAGTTGAACCTTGCCGATTATTTTCGCTCGCAGTCTATCAAGTACACCACGGTTGGTTTCGCCGACGAGGAAGCTGTGGTGAAGGCTTACGAGGAGGGGCGTTGCGATGTCTTGTCGGCGGACACCTCGACGTCAGAATTGCGGAAAAGGCGGACAGCTACCCAGGGCAGCTGTCTGGCGGCCAGCAGCAACGCGCCGCAATTGCCCGGGCTCTCTGCATGAACCCAAAGATCATGCTGTTCGACGAGCCAACCTCTGCTCTCGATCCGGAGATGGTCAAAGAGGTGCTCGACACGATGGTGTCGCTCGCCAGCGAAGGCATGACGATGCTGTGCGTGACGCATGAGATGGGCTTCGCGCGGGAGGTGGCCGATCGCGTGGTCTTCATGGACCGCGGGGAGATCGTCGAGACCAACACGCCCCATCAGTTCTTCACCAACTCCCGGTCAGAACGGGCGCGGCAGTTTCTGGCGCAAATCCTCAAATAGTGACGTCCGCAGAGGCAAAGCGGCCGTAACCGTGGCAACAGTTTTTTCCAGGTGACTATCAAATGGCTTGTGCAGACACGCCCGCATCAGCGGTTGGGCAACGAAATATCGCGGGAATTGATTTCGACCAAATCCACGACCGCAACCAATTCGGATCCGTCAAATGGGCCAACCCGTGGGATGAGTTCTCTCCGCAGGTCGAGGGCCGGGACTTACTGTCCCTATGGACGGCGGGTATGGATTTTCGAGCCCCGGAAACCGTCATCGCGCGGCTGCGCGAGGCCGCGGACCATGGCATTTACGGCTACACCCGCCGCGATCCGCGTCACTATGAGATCGTGCAATCGTGGTTCACACGCCGGCACAACTGGCCGCCGAAACTGGAGACCCTGCTTCCCGCGCCGGCGATCATGCCCGTCAGTGGCTGCCATACTGCGAACCTTCACGAAGCCGGGTGACGGCGTCATTGTGCAGTCGCCCGTGTACTCGCCCTATTTCGAAGTGGTTCAGGGAAACGGGCGGGTCCTGCTTACGAACCGGCTGAGGCTGCAGAACAACAGGTATGAGCTCGATCTGGAGGACTTCGAGAAACTGGCGGCCGGTGGCGCTAAGGCGTTCCTGCTCTGCAATCCTCACAACCCTGCCGGAATGGCCTGGACACTCAAAGAATTGGCGGCGCTGAACGACATTTGCGAGCGCCACGGGATCTTGGTCATATCCGACGACATTCACTGCGATATTAGGTTGTCGGATCGCCCCCACATCGTCTTCTCCGCCATCTCTGACGATGCCGCCGAGAAGTCGTTCATCTGCACTGCTCCAACGAAGACTTTCAATCTTGCCGGCGTTCCTTCGGCAACCATTTCGGTAGCCAGCAAAAAGCGCCGCGAGGCGCTCCTTGCCGCAATGCAGGCGTCATTCATGGTGAATGCGAACTTTTTCGGCCGCCTGGCCTTGGAGGTTGCCTACAGCACAGGCGCGCCATGGCTCGATCAACTCACAGGCTACATCGCCAGCAACATTGATCTGGTTTGCGAATTCGCCGGAGAACACCTTCCAGGTATCAGGCCGATGCGGCCCGACGCATCGTTTCTGGTGTGGTTGGACGCGCGCGCGCTCGATCGCAGAGTGGGTGGAATTCAGAAGTTCTTTGTCGACCAGGCCGGGGTCAATCTGTACGACGGCCGCGTTTATGGGCCTGGCGGCGAAGGCTTCATCCGCCTGAATGTCGGCTGCCCGCGTCCTCTGCTGCGCCGAGGGCTGGAGCGTATGTCCAGCGCGCTGGCATCCTTGTGATTGAGCGGGATCAAGCCGGAGCGCCCCGAATGCGAATTGCCGTCATCAATCCCAACACGACCGCCTCGATGACCCGAGGGATCGTCGCCGCCGCCATGGCGGCAGCAGGTCCGGGGACCGAGATAGTGGGTATGCAGCCGACGGCTGGACCTGAAGCGATCGAAGGGCCCTTTGACGGCGCACTCTCCGTACCGGGCCTGCTCAGGCAGGTGGTTGCGGCGGAAGCGGACAATGTCGACGCCCATATCATAGCCTGCTTCGATGATACCGGTCTCGACGCGGCCAGGGCGATCGCCACCAAGCCAGTTATTGGCATCGGCGAGGCCTCGTTCCATGCCGTCAGTCTTGTTGCTCACAGCTTCTGTGTCGTGACCACTCTGTCGCGCTCCGCGCCGCTCGTCGAAGACAACATTCGCCGATACGGATTTTCCCATCGCTGCCGCCGCGTGTTTGCTTCCGACATCCCGGTCCTTGAGCTGGAGAGACCTGAGAGTGGTGCGTCCGATCGAATTTCGGATCTCATACGGGAGGGCATCAAGCTGGGGGCGGAAGGGGTCGCGTTGGGTTGCGCGGGTATGGCCGCGTTTGCATCCGCCCTCCAGCGCAAGCACGATATTCCCGTGGTGGACGGACTCGGCGCTGCAGTCGGTCTTGCGGAGACCCTGATACGTTGCGGTCTCGCGCCTTCCAAACGTGGCGTGTGGGCCATGCCGGCGCGCGCGAAGGGGCTGGACAGGTTCGAATGACCCGGAGCGGGTCCTCGCAAGGCGTGCGTCCTACCGGGAATATGACCGCGTGCTCAACGCCTATGTCAAAGACAAGCGCTTGCCCGAGTTGCGCGCCGAGCGCCAGCAGCTTGAGTCCGCGCTTGCCAATGCACGCACATGGTGACAATTTCACCGCAACAAGCCGATCATCGGGTGGATGCCGGTTTAGAATGACACGTTTGGTGCTGATAGGGCCGATGTGCTCCGGCAAGTCCACGATTGCGGAGCGCCTCTCCGACCGTTTGTCACTGCGCAACATCCCGCTCGATCTCGTACGTTGGGGATACTATTACCAGATCGGCTATGACCGGCGGGAAGAGTGGCGGCGTGTCAAGGCAATGGGCTGGCGTGCACGTTTCGACTACTGGAAACCGTTCGAGGCGTATGCGGTGGAGCAGGTGCTTCTCGACTATCCGGATACGATCATCGACTTCGGCGCAGGTCACTCGGTCTATGAGGACGACGTGCTTCTGGCGCGCGTCCAGACCGCGGTCAAGCGCGCTTCACATGTCGTTTATCTGCTGCCCTCGCCAGATATCGAGCGCTCGCTGGACATCTTATGCGCTAGGGCTGAGGTACCGGAAGACGAAAGGGCGGATTTTGTCGCATTAAACCGGCCGTTCCTGGAGCACCCGTCAAACGCGTCACTGGCGACGGCAACGTTCTACACCGATGGCTACAGTGTCGATGAGACCTGTGAGCAGATTGCCCGCATACTCGACAGCCAAGCGCCGCCGGTGAGTTAATCGCTTGCTCGTCTGCGGTTAAGCAAGGCTGTTTAGCCCACCTCCCAACAAGGTCGCCGTTATCATAGCGGCGGCCTCACCGTATTCTATGCGAGCTACGACCGAGTAGATAAGGTCTCCCATGACTTCAACCGCAGCTATTGCGGCAAGGCGATCCTGAGTTGACCACGACCGATGCCGGGTCGGAGACCGATGCGCCGGTATCTCGCAGCAAGCGGCGGCATTTCCAAATGTGCTTGTGGGCGCATTTGGGCTGTTTTATGTATGGCTTCAATAGGAGCTGATATGAGTGTTCCAAATGTTGATCAAACTATAACCGCAGGAAAGCTGGCGGAATTTGTAGCGAAGTCCGTAGAGGCCGCGCGCGCGGTGGAAGGGCCATTTTACCATCTTGAGTTCGACCGGGTCTTTCCGGAGGATGTTTATAAATCCATGCTGGCGGCGCTGCCGGTGTATGCGGATTACCGACCGATGCACGGCCGGTCCAAACAGCGGGATGCGATGGGTGCGTCCACGCGGGTGAAGATTGATCTCTTTCCGGAAAACATCCGACATCTGCCGTCCGCGAAGCGGACGGTGTGGAACGTGGTTGGCAAAGCGCTTTGTTCCGAGCCGGTGAAGGACGCTTTCCGTCGCAGACTGGCACCGGCGATGGGGCGACGGTTCGGGCCTGGCTTGGCCGAGGTGGGCATGTTTCCTATCCCCATCCTAACGCGTGACATTCCGGGCTACGAAATTCCGCCGCACACGGATACACATTGGAAGGGCATCACGGTGCAGCTTTACCTGCCACCAGACGAGGCGCACACCAACATCGGGACGATCTTTCACGAGGAGCTGCCGGGCGGCGGGCTGGCGAAAAAGATGCAGATGCGATTCGCGCCGAACACAGGCTATGCTTTCGCGGTAGACAAGGACACGTGGCACTCGGCGGACATAGTGGGGCCGGAAGTGGCAACACGGGACAGCATCCTGCTGACGTATTTTGTGGATAGCGGGTTGCTGCGCATCCTGCGTAACCGGGGGAAACGGGTGGGCAACTTTATCAGCAACGAGATCCGGAATTTGGGCTGGTTCATACCGGGCACATGAGTTGGTAGCCGCGTTTTATGTCGAAGACCGAGGATCGCCGACTGATGCCTGAACCGACAACGGGAAGCCGCGAGTGGCTCGACCGGCTTGACCAGCAAGACATCTCCGACTTCGCCGCCATCCACGGCGACGAAATCATCACCAAGCCCGGTTGTTCATCGGGCCGGGCTCGTTCAGCCGGCGCGCCGCGAAGGCGCGCCCGAGGGGCGCCGCTGGCGGTTCATCGGCAGGCGTGGGGTGGGAGTGACTTGTGGCACTGTACTTCGGTCTTCCGCTTGCCGTGCTGCCATGCTTAATTCGAGGAAATTCACATCAAATTATAGAGTTGCCACGTGATACCAATCTACATTGGGTATGATCCACGCGAATCCCGAGTTCTAGACGTAGCGCGATGGAGCGCCTACCGACGGACAAGCACGCCGTTGCAGATACAGCCACTCGTGCTCAAAGACCTTGAAGCCCAAGGAATCATGAAGCGACCGATGACGGTACGTGATGGCAAGCTCTGGTGCCCGATTTCCGAGGCACCGATGTCGACCGAGTTTGCCATATCGCGCTTTGCCGTTCCGTTTATGAGGCAAGGCGGCTGGGCCATGTTCTGCGATTGTGACGTCCTGTTTCTGAAGGATCCAGTCAAGTTGCTCGACCTGGTCGATCCTTCCTACGCGATTATGGCGGTTAAGCACCAGCAACGCGAATCCGAAGCGGTCAAGATGGACGGGCAAACGCAGACGTTCTATCGCCGCAAAAACTGGTCGTCGGTCGTTTTGTGGAATCTGGATCATCCAGCCAACAAACGGCTGACCAACGAGATGCTTAATACGTGGCCCGGACGTGACCTCCACGCCTTCAAATGGCTTGAGGACCATGAGATCGGGGAATTGCCCCTGGCATGGAACTACCTCGTAGGGGCTTCGGCTACCGAACTCGACCCCGCCGATGTCTCGCTGGCGCACTACACGCTCGGCGGTCCTTGGTTTGCGGGCTGGTCCGGCGCCACGCAATGGGACGAATTATGGAGCCGAGAAGAGAGCATTCTGCGCGCGTTTGAGGAACATGCGGTTCAGATTCCCGCATGAAAACTCCGCTTTCGGACCTCTTGCCAACTTTCTCAAAGCCAATTCTTCGCTTGCCCAGTGTCACCGGTCCCGCCTTGGTGATGGGGGCAGCGCCGAATTTTCGCCTCCCGCAGGGGCATGATGCCGATTGGGGACTGGTGACGGTCAATGCTTCCCAGCTTTTGGCGGAAACCTTCGGTCTCCCAGTTCCCGACATCGCCGTGCTCCGCCGCGGCATTTTGGTCGGCCAGGACGAGCAGGATTTTTACAAGCGCGATTTGTTGAAAGGACGGCAGGCAAAGCATCTTATCATCCCGATTTGGCCGGACGTTGAAGACAAGCTGATAGCCGGTTGTCGCACCTTTGATTATCGCTATGACACCTTGCAGGCGCTTACAAGATGGCAGCTTGCCAACATCGTCTGGCGGCTTAGCGGCAAATATCATGTGTCGCGCGGCTGGCACCGGAAAATCTCAACCGGAGCCTTCGCGATCATGCTGGCGCGTTTCGCCGGTTTCGCTCCTGTTGTCGTCAGCGGGTTTTCCCTGTCCCAAGCCGGGCATGGATACGACACCCGAAATGCCTTTCGATATCATGCCGACGAAGATGCGGATTTGCTTCGACGGGTGGTGAAAAGAGGCGAGCCAATCTACGCAGAGGATAGAGACTTCGCTGCAGAAAGTGGATTGCCCTTGTGGCAGGGACAGATGCCATGACGACGACAGACGACCTTGCTTCGCTGTTGAAAAGAGGGATATCCATTAGCCGGAACCGTGAGCTCGATTGGACGTTGGGCGCCCACCAATGACCAATTTGACCCGCCGCCCTTCGTGAGGTCGATGTGCTGAATATCTCGATGGCTGATCGGCTGGCTATCAAGTCCATTCTCGTTATTCAGACGAAGTTCATCGGGGATGTCATTCTGACCTCGGCGCTCGTGCGAAATCTGCGCCTCGCTTACCCAAACGCTGCGATAGCCATGCTTTGCGCTTCTGGCCTGCGAGACTTCGTAGTCAGCCAGAATATCGCAGACGTGGCCATCGGATTCGACCGTCGAGGTGCTGGTAGAAGTCTGCCTCAGCGAGTGAAGGAATATTCAGGCTTGGTCGCTGACCTGCGCCGCCGAAAATTCGATCTCACCATTGACGTAACTGACTCGAAGACATCACGGATAGTGCACAGGTCAATCGGCGCCCCCCTACGCGTTGGATACAATCCCCCGGAAAAGCCCATGAAATTTTGGGAAGTTCAGCCTGCTAATATATTTGCTGAAACGTTCGGCCATGGAGGCGCGCACTACTTGTACCGATATCTGTCCCCGCTTGAAGCGCTTGGGATAGAATTGCGAGAAGTGACACCGAGGCTTGAACCCACACCAGTCGGGCGAAGCGCATCTACCCAGATTCTGGCGCAAAGCAATCTGGCCCTAAAGGCTTTCGTCGCAGTACACGCTGGAGCAAGGTTCGAAGGGCGGTGTTGGCAACCTGAACGGTTCGCTGCAGTAATCGACGAGGTTTATGCAACCAAGGGCCTGCGGTCATTGCTGATTGGTGGACCTGATGAGAGCACAACCGCGCAAGCTATCTTGAATGCGGCAGCGTCGCCATTGGTGAGCGTTGTTGGCAAAGCCTCGCTTGAGACACTAACAGCATTGCTTTCGGATGCATTTATCTTTCTGGGAAACGAGAGCGGCCCAATGCACCTGGCTGCGTCAGTCGGAACTCCGGTTGTGGGCTTGTATGGCCTGACACCCCCCGACATCTGGGGGCCTTTTGGGGTGCTTCACCGCACCGTTGAGCCGCCGTTGCCTTGCCAGTGTGTTGCGCCCGGATTGTGCAAACCCGACAACCCGGGCGGCGTCTACTGCGTTCATCGACTACCAGTTGCCAAGGTTGCTCAAGCGACACGAGACTTGATAGACGCAGTGAGACAACTGGCCAATAAGACGGCCAATTGACCTCCAGCCATGACCGGCCCGCTTGAAACCGTGAAGAAGGCCCTGCAGGCCTATGTCGACAAGGATCGTGCGCTCATCGATTCGGTGATCGGCAGGCCGTACAGCTTCACCAGGCCCCTCGACAACGCGCTCAGTCGCGAAACCGATTTGAACACTGCTGGCTGTCAATAACATCATCCCATCGTCTCCCAACTGTGCACATCTAACCTGCCTGAGCCGCGGCGCTCGGGCGGAACGGCCCCTTTTGATCGTTTCATCGTGATAACGGACGGCCGGCTTCCGGCCCAAAACGCGACGTCAGAGTCGTGGCTTGGCTATGTAGTTGCACAACCCGACCCTAGGGAGTGTGATGGCATAGTTGTGGTCGTGTTTGTCAGGCGAGCGAACCGCAAAACTGCCAACAGCTGGGTGGCGCTATCGTATTGATATTGCTGTCGTCAAAACCTGGGGATTTTTTGGAACTACTGCCCAGCTTGGAGAATGATGGGCATTCAGAGAGTCATTTGGGGAAGAAAGTCGTTTCCGCACTTCCCAGCTTTCGACCCCAAACCGCGCAAAAGCTAGGCTTCCGGAAAGCCATGAGGGCACCGGAGAATTGTTTGGACTTTGAAGGTGGTAGCGGGAGACCGCTACATTGCAAGACCCACTATCGAGGAGGCAATCTTCTCATATCGTCGGTGTGCGGCGTGACTGCAACTCGGAATCGAGCGTCTCGAGTTCGAAATCACGAGTCGTGGCGATGATGGATAGGACGGATAAGTTAGATAAATCAATTGGTCATGTGAACGTGTGTGCAACGATTGCACATCGCTGCTTGGGCATGATTGCATCTACTTCGTATTCCAACCTCCCGATCGACCACGGATTCCGAACGTCTATCTTTCCCCTTAGCCCGGATTTCTCAAACTACCGGCGTCGATAGGGATTTGAAGGCCGGTTTTAGAGCGGGCGAGTGGATGATCTGGCTTTTTGGGCTCGCTTAGGCCGGGCGATACGCCATGCAAATTGAAGCCGACCAGTCTCTGTGCCCAGCCTGCGGCGGCGGCCTCGAATTTTCCCGGTGTTTCATCAAATGATGTGCGCATATGTGGGTCCTCAATACGACTTTGTGCCGGTAGCCATGGGCTATGATTGCCCGAAATGTCGGCGGCCCATCATATCGGGAGACGACGCCTGCGAGATCGTCGCAACAAGCGCACGGTGCAGGCAGTGCCACAAAGAGATGGTGGTGTCGCCGTATCCTCTGTTCTGACACCGCGTGCGACGTTCTGCTCAAGGCGACATGACATAGTCGATCCGAGGCCCCGCGACGGACCCACGCGGTGTCCTCGTGCGTGCGACTTATCGCGGAAGTCCGGATGGTCCGCATCGTGCACGTCCGGCGACGTCAGCTTCTAGACGCTAACGCGACCTTGTGCGCTCACCGATCAATGACCGCTTCGCCTCGGGCGCTGGCCTTGCTACCCAGCTAAACGCTTGGCAGAAATTAGATTGCCAACTATCGAACAAGAGGAAGTCTAATCCGGAACGACGCACCACCGTGATCCCGATTTTTCGCACGCATCAGCCCATCGTGCGCCTCGACAATGTTGCGCGCGATGGATAGCCCCATGCCCATGCCTTCCGCCTTGGTGGTGAAAAACGGTTCGAAGACCTGTTCTAATTTGTCGTCGGGAATGCCCGGTCCGCTATCAGACACGGACAGCTCGGCAAACTCTTGGTCGCGCGAAGTCCGGATGCTGATGATGCGATTTTCGCTCGGCGTCTCCTTCATCGCGTCGATCCCGTTCACCACAAGGTTCAGAATGACTTGTTGAAGTTGAATGCGGTCGCCGAGTATCGGAAGCGCATCCGGCGTGATCACGCCAAGAAGTTCGACTTTTCGCCCGCGAGCCTCCGTCGAAAGAAATTCGACGGTTTCCCGCGCAAGGTCGTTGAGATCGAGACTTTTCAGTTCAAAAGGTGCCTTCTTCAGGAGGCTCCGCATCCTCTGGATGACTTCGCTGGCACGCTGGTCATTCTCCAAAATATCGCTCACGATTTCCGCGAGTGCAGCGATATCGGGGCTCGATGATTGCAGGATAAGTTCTGCGGATTCGGCGTGGCTCATTATAGCGCCGAGAGGCTGGTTTATTTCGTGGGCAATTAACATGGTCAGCTCGCCAGCGGTCGAGAAGCGATTGACATGAGCAAGCTCTGCCATGCGTTGCCGCGACTGCACTTCGGCTGCTTGACGCCGACGGTGTTCATTGAACAGGATCATGATAAGCCCGGCCTGTAGCAGAATAGCCGCAGTAATAAGGGAAATTTGCCAGGAATACCGTTCCCACGCCGTTGGCTCCCGAAACAAGACTTCGCCCCCGGTTGGCAGGCGGCTCTCGCTAATGTTCCAGCGCTGCAGCTGTCGCCAATCGTATTTCGGTGCTGAGAATTCGATTGGAGGAACCTTGATGTCACCTGCCTTCTCACCTCCCAATATCCGGACCGCGGCATCCGCCGTCGCTCGGGCACCCTCGGTCGGTGAAGACATCGGGCCGCCAACAGCTTGACCGTTGAAAAGAGACTCGTCGAACGTGAAAATGGGAGCGTTGGCGACCTCATAGATGCGCTTCAATGGCTCCTTGTCTCCATAGACGGCACCTGCGCCGTCCACCATCATCTGCTGGTAAAAGATTGCACTGTGGGGCGGCAAACTCGCAACCTTCTTCAGGATCTCCTCGAACGGCCGCTCGTTGTAAAAGATCAATTCAACCTTGTTGTCTAGCAGTGGCTTCAGTTCCCCTTGCACCTCGCCGATCCAAAATCGCTCAGGGGGCGAGTTCCCGATTATCATCGCGATGGCCTTCGTCTCCGGCAACAGCCGTAGAATGTTTTCGACAAGGGCGATGTGATCGACGCGCGTGCCAACCACGGCGTCCCGCTCGGACAACATGGATTGTCCAACCCGGCGCACTTCGACTGCCGCAAGCAGCATCGGCGTTGTCGGAAATAGGTCTATTCTCCGTTTCTGGACGAAGCGAGCCGCGGGTGCACCTATTGCGACGATCAAATCGAGCCGTCGTGTTGCGTAGAGCGCCTTGAGATATTCAACAAATTTGGCCTCAGCAGCGTCGTCGCCATCCCGAGCCGTGACGAGGGAATCTTCTTGGATGTCCAGCGGCCAAGGCGACTGTTGGTTCAGTTCATTGCGGATTTCCCTGGCCCATGTGGCCCACGGCTGGAAACCCCGGCCATACGAATATAGGAACAGGATTTCCTTCGGCTGAACGGAAGGCTCGCCAGACCTAGGCTGAGCGGCAGTCTCGCCAATCGAGACCAAAAGAATGACGGCGGTGGCGATCCACCTATTGACCAGCCAATTCATCATCAATGAGCCCGATGCGACCAAGGAACCTGACATCCACCCGATGACGAGCCAGTAGAGCCTAGACTGCCGTTATTGGTGGGGATTGGCAAGATGAGCCTGGCCATGTGGGCTGGCCGCACCAACCGAGACCGCAGTAGGTCAAGAAATCCCTTGCCAGCGAGGAGCCGTCCACATATGCGCGAAGTGATCTGGTGGATGAGGCCGCAACAGCGATGCTTGCACTGGGCGAGGCGCTGTCCCGGGGGGTTGATCTGCTTGGCAGCTTGGGAAACGACCGCCAGTTTGCGGTCAGGCCACGGCCACTGTAGGTACTATTGCGATAGCGCCGGTGCATGTACGATGTTGCTGAGGGCTTTCAGAGGGCAAGATGTTGACCGAGCAGGGCTTCCTCCGAGCCTCGATTGTCGCGACGGTAGGCGTCGCGGCGTTCGGAATCGTCTTCGGCCTGCTGTCCGGGTCGTTCTCCATCGCTTTTGATGGCGCCTATTCTCTTGTCGATGCCGGAATGACGATTTTGGCGCTTTGGGTATCGAGCCTGATCGTACGATCGGCAGAGGCCGACGCGCTGTCGGGCAGGCTGCGCAATCGATTCACGATGGGGTTCTGGCACCTGGAGCCTATTGTGTTGGGCCTTAACGGCACCTTGCTGATGACGGTCGCTACCTACGCCCTCATCAACGCCGTGATCACCATTGTGTACGGCGGCACCGAGCTGCGCTTCGGTGTCGCCATCGTCTACGCCGCAATCACGTTGGTGGTCTGTATAGCCATGGCTATGGCCGGCGCGCGGGCAAACAGGAGACTGCAGTCAGACTTCGTTGCCCTGGACGTTAAAGCCTGGACGATGTCGGCGGGAATAACCTCGGCACTTCTGATCGCATTCCTGATCGGACAGGCGGCCGGCGGAACGCCGCTTGGCTGGATCTCTCCATACGTGGACCCTGTCGTACTGACGCTGGTCTGCCTCGTGATCATTCCTATTCCCGTCGGGGCGGTGCGCCAGGCCCTGTCCGAGATCCTGCTCATCACCCCCGTGGATCTCAAGGCCCACGTCGATCGGGTGGCCGCCGAAATAGTGCAGCGCGAGGGGTTCCTGTCCCATCGGGCATACGTCGCCAAGGTCGGGCGGGCCACGCAGATAGAGCTTTACTTCATCGTGCCGAAGGACTTGCCCCCGAGGACCATCGAGGAGTGGGACCGCACCCGCGACCAGATCGGCGCGGCCATCGGGGACGAAGGCCACAATCGGTGGCTGACCATCGCCTTTACCGCTGACGTCAACTGGGCGGAGTGAAAGCCGGATGGCGCGCCAGACCGATGTCGGGCATCGCGTTGTGCCAGGTCAGCCCCGCACCTTCCGGCCCAGGTAGCAAACCTCCTCGTGAAGCTTCGTGTCGCTCGGCTTCATCGGTATCAGCAGGTAGCTATCCTCGGACACCGTCATTGCCTGTCCATTCTGATGGGCGAACGCCTGTCCTTTTGGCAACAGCTTGAAATTGCTTGCCTCACCCGCATACCGGAAGTCGTCGAATTCCTTCGTGACGACGGAATACATCTCGACGATCTCCGCATCGACGGCCGCCGGACGAGGATCGTGCCCGATCATGCCCAGGAGGGACAGCAGCGAAATGGCAGCCCGATAGGCGACATCGTTTGAAGATTTGTCGAAGTGGCTACCGGATTCCAGAGTCGCTGACATTGCGCCACGCGCATTGGCGTAATTCTCGGTATCGCCGCCGATGGTCCCGCTCGAGAACTTGCTCCAGCCAGTCATCATCTTTGGTATTCCGAGATGCCGATAAAACTCGACGGCGTCTTGCTCGGCGACCAGAAACGGTTCGTTTGCGATCGGCGCGGAATGGAAATCCAGAAAATAGTCGCAGCTCTCCAGCAACGGCTTAAGCTCCTGCGTCCGTTGGAATTCGTAGGAGCCGCGGTCGATCTCTGGTCCATAGTCCTCGCGAAACATGCGGTTCATGTTGTGTTTGACATAGCGGCACTCCGCAGCGATCGCGCGCTCGTTCGCGCGGGCAAGTGTCAGGGAGCCGCGCAGCAAGCGTCTCGTGCCCCCGAAAAGGTCATAGAGGACTTTCTCGATGGCATGAATGCCACTGACTTCGTCTCCATGAATGCCGCAGAACATGACGACCCGCGGGCCAGCCGCGTCGCAGTCTATCCGCACTACGCTCTGAACGTGCGGATCCCTGGAAATCAACATGGACCGCCTCCTGTCGAACTTGCGACGCCATGACGTGTCGAGCTTCGATTCGACTGGGCACTACTGCCGATCGGCCAGTGCAGCAAGGGTCTGGGCTGAAATGCTACTGTAACTTACGTCGATGTGGTCCGCCTGCAGGGAAGACCAATCTTGCGGAAATTTGCTGCAAGGTTGACGTTCAGGTCATGACAATCCCAAACTCTGAGACGCTCGGACTGCCACGTCACCCGGTATCGACTGGCGCGAAACTGAAATGCGGGCGGGTCGGCAACTCCGGCGCCGCAGCGATGGCCGCGATACCCGCAGGCTCCAGCCAGCCGCAGCCAAATCTTCGAGCGAGGTAACCGATGTCCTCTGGACATGCAGTGTCCTCCAGGCGGGTGCTCGAACCCATTGAGCGCATATCCGAAGTGCTTTTCGGATTAATCATGGCATTGGCCTTTACCGGGACTTTGAGTGTTGTAAGTGACCGATCTGAGGTGCGCACCACGCTGGTCGGCGCGCTCGGCTGCAATCTCGCCTGGGGCCTCGTAGATGCCATCATGTATCTGATGGGATGCCTCGCTGACCGGGCCACAGAGCGGCGCATAGTTGCCAAAGTGCAGCAAGCCGCCACCCCCGAAGAGGCGAGGACCGCTATCCTGCAGAACCTGCCTTCCGCGGTAGCGTCGGCATTGACGGACGCCGATCTCGACAGGATGCATGCAGCACTGTTGAAGGAGCGGATGCCAGGCGAGTCGATGGGACTCAAGCGCGAAGACTTGCTGGGTGCGGTCGCCGTCTTCCTTCTCGTTTTCGCCTCGACGATCCCGATCGTAGTGCCTTTCCTGTTCCTGCAGGACGCTTGGACCGCGCTTCGAATCTCCAACGCCATCGCTGTGGCGATGATGTTGTTTGCCGGCTACGCGTTTGGACAGCTGACTGGGTACAGACCATGGCTGACTGCCGCTGCCATGGTTCTGCTCGGCTGCTTGCTGGTCGCCCTGACTATCGCGCTGGGCGGATGAGGGCCGGGCGCCGCGATCTTGCCGTGAACAGTGCGTCGGGACCGAGCGCAGATGTAGTACAGTAACATACACCCCGTTCCTTGTTTAGGTCGTCTGACCTGCGCGACAACCTTTGCCGGCGCCGCCATCGAACGGCGTCCAGCAAGATGCTGCGAACGCCAGGCATTGGGAGTGGACGGTGCACGAGGTTGAAGGGTTCCCAATTGCGATCATCGATGAAGATTACGAAGGCAAGAACGCTGCTGGACGGGGCATGCAGCAGCTCGCTGCCGCAATCGAGAAAGAAGGCTTCCGCGTCGTCGGCGGCCTTAACTACGAGGATGCCCGGCGACTTGTCAAAATCTTCAACAACGAATCCTGCTGGCTGATCTCCGTCGACGGATCGGAAGACGTCGCGACGCGATGGCAGGTGCTTGAGGAAGTGCTGGCGGCCAAGCGCAGCCGCAACGAACGTTTGCCGATCTTCCTCTTCGGCGACGAACTCACCGCGGAGATGGTCCCGATCAGCGTGCTGAAGCACGCCAACGCCTTTATGCGGCTCTTCGAGGACTCGCCCGAGTTCATGGCACGAGCGATCGTGCGCGCGGCGCAGCTCTATCTCGAGCGACTTCCCCCGCCGATGTTCAAGGCGCTGATGGAGTATACATTGCAGGCCAGCTACTCCTGGCACACGCCCGGTCACGGCGGCGGCGTCGCGTTCCGCAAGAGCCCGGTCGGGCAACTCTTCTATCAATTCTTCGGCGAGAACACCTTGCGGTCCGATATCTCCGTATCGGTCGGTAAGCTAGGCTCGCTTCTCGACCACACCGGCCCGATCGCCGAAGGCGAGCGCAACGCCGCCCGCATTTTCGGGGCGGACGAGACACTGTTCGTAGTCGGTGGCACCTCAACCGCAAACAAGATCGTTTGGCACGGGACAGTGAGCCGGGGCGACCTTGTCCTGTGCGACCGAAATTGT
>NZ_JBWKME010000162.1:0-101327 GCF_056431085.1 Mesorhizobium waitakense
GTCCGTCAGCACGAATCGTTCCATCCAAAGCTTGAATCACAATCCAATCTCAGGCGGAATCCTGAATCTCAACAAGCCTTAGGCGATGTTGCGATAAGCCTCGGCGATGGCAAGGAAGTCCGCCGCTTTCAGGCTGGCGCCGCCGACCAGCGCGCCGTCGACATTCTTGACACCGAGCAGTTCGGCCGCGTTGGAGGGCTTGACCGAGCCGCCATAGAGAATGCGCATCTTGGCCGCAACGCCGTCGAGTTTTTCCGACAGCTTTTCGCGGATATGTGCATGTGCGTCGGCCACATCGGTCGCGGTCGGCGTCAGGCCGGTGCCGATCGCCCACACCGGCTCATAGGCAATGATGGTGTTGGACGGAGTGGCGCTTGGCGGGACCGAGCCGGCGACCTGCCGGGACAGCACGTCGAGCGTGGCGCCGGCTTCACGCTGCTGCTGCGTTTCGCCGATGCAAATGATGGCCACAAGCCCGGCGCGCCAGGCGGCTGAGGCCTTGGCCTGGACCGTCGAGTCATCCTCGCCCGCTTGTTCGCGGCACTCGGAATGGCCGACGATGACATGGCTCGCGCCGGCATCCTTCAGCATTTCAGCCGAGATGCAGCCTGTGTAGGCGCCGCTTTCCTTGGTGTGGCAATCCTCGCCGCCGACATGGACCGGCGTGCGCGACAGGATCTCCGCGGCGTGGGCAAGCAAGGTAGCCGGAACACAGACCAGCGCCTCGGTCTCGGCATCGAGCCCGCTCATGAAACCGTTGCCGATCATCCTGAGCTCGTTGAGCGAGGCACTGGTGCCGTTCATTTTCCAGTTGCCGGCGACGAGCGGGCGAATTCCTGGCGTCATGGGTTTGCTTCTCCGGGCGATATCAGGCTCTGGCCCTCACTACCAAAATCAGCCCACAAAGCAATCGACAGTGGACCGGAAGGGCGCTATTGCGCTTGTTTCAGACTCGGCGCATGCGAAAATGCGCATAAATCGGAAGTAACGATGCTTGGTGTATTGAGAAGCGCGGCGGGTACCTGGGTCGCGAAGACGCTGCTTTCGCTTCTGGTGGTGAGTTTTGCCGCCTGGGGCATTTCCGGAAAGCTGATGGGCGGTTTCGCCGGCCATGATTCGGTAATAGTCACCGGTGGCACCAAGGTGTCGATCAAAGAATACCGTCTCGCCTATGACCGCCAACTCGCGGTTATGTCGCAGCAGTTCGGCCAGCGCCTCACCCACGAGCAGGCAAAGGCGCTCGGCATCGACAACCAGGTTCTGGCGCAGCTCGTCTCGGGAGCCGTTCTCGACGAACAGGCCCGCAAGCTGGGCCTCGGCCTCTCCAAGGACCGGCTGGCCGAGCTGACGCGCGAAGATCCGGCCTTCAAGGGCCCTGGCGGCCAGTTCGACAGGCGAACCTTCGAATACATGTTGCAGCAGATCGGCATGCGGCCTGAGGATTATTTGAAGAACCGTGCCCAGGTGGCGGTGCGCCAGCAGATCGTCGAGGCGGTCTCGGATGGCCTCAAGGCGCCGGATACTTTCTTCAAGGCGGTCGCGCTCTATCGCGGCGAAGACCGCACCATCGACTATTTGACGCTGCCCAAGGCACTGGTCGAGCCGATCGAGGCGCCGTCCGACAGCGTGCTCTCGGCCTATTTCGACGCCAACAAGAAGACGTACGCGGCACCCGAATACCGCAAATTCTCCTATGTCCGCCTCGAACCGGTCGACATCATGGATACGACCGCCGTCACCGACCAACAGGTCAGCGACGATTACAACAAGAACAAGGCGCGCTACACGACGCCGGAACTGCGCACCATCGAGCAGCTTGTGTTCAAGACGCCTGACGCGGCCAAGGCCGCGCTCGATTCGCTCAAGGCCGGCGCCACCTTCGACAAGCTTGTCACCGCGGAGGGCAAGACCCCGGCCGATACGTTGCTCGGCACGCTGGCCAAGGACAAGATCGCCGACAAGGCCGTCGCCGAAGCGGCCTTCGCACTCAATGCGAATGAAGTCAGCCAGGTCGTGCAAGGCGCCTTCGGTCCGGTGCTGCTGCGCGTCACCGAAATCAAGCCCCAGGTGGTGAAGCCGCTGGCCGAAGTGTCCGACCAGATCCGCAAGGATCTGGCGCTGGGCGAGGCAAGTCGCATCCTTCTGGATGTGCGTGACAGTTACGAAGACACCCGTGCTGCTGGCGGCTCGCTGGCCGACGCCGCCACCAAGTTGAAGCTGAAGATCGTCACCATCGACGCCATCGATCGCAGTGGCCTGAGACCTGACGCAAGCATTGTCAAGGACCTGCCGCAATCGCCGGAATTGATCAAGGCAGTCTTCGACGCTGAACCCAACACGGAAAACGACGCCTTGACCACGGCGGACAACGGTTTCGTTTTCTACGAAGTGGCTTCCATCACACCGGCTCGCGACCGCACGCTGGACGAGGCTCGCCAGAAAGTCGTCGCCGACTGGACCGCGGCCGAAACAACCAAGCGCCTCACCGCCAAGGCAGGCGAACTCGAAAAGCGGCTCAAGGCCGGCGCAACGCTCGACGTTATCGCCGGCGAACTGAAGCTGGAAAAGCAAACCAAGCGCGGCGTCAAGCGCGAGGCCGACGATGTCGACTTCGGCAAGGAGGGCGCCGCAGCGATGTTCGGCGTCGGCGAAGGCGGCACCGGGCTGATCCCCTCGCCCACCGGCGACGGACAGATCCTGTACAAGGTCGCCGAAGTGTTCGAGCCCGCCGGAGCTGACGCCAGCTCCGTGCCTGACGACGCACAGAAATCCTTCACCTCCGGCATGTCGGACGATCTACTCGACCAGTTGGTGGCGCAGTTGCAGACGCAATTCGACGTTCGCATCGACCAGGCCGCCGTCGCCCAAGCCTCGACAAGATGAGCGCGCTGAAAACCCATATCGCCAAGGTCGCGACCGGAAGCGCGCTTTCCTTCGAGGAAGCGCGCGAGGCCTTCGACATCATCATGTCGGGCGACGCAACGCCCGGCCAGATCGGTGGCTTCCTGATGGCGCTGCGCGTGCGCGGCGAGACGGTGAGCGAGATTTCCGGCGCCGTCGCCACCATGCGTGCCAAGATGCTGCGCGTCGACGCGCCGGCCGGCGCCATCGATATTGTCGGCACCGGAGGTGACAATTCCCACAGCGTCAACATCTCGACGGGATCGGCGTTTGTTATCGCCGGCAGCGGCGTGCCGGTTGCCAAGCACGGCAATCGCGGGCTGTCGTCGCTGACCGGGGCCGCCGACGTGCTGGTCGCGCTCGGGGTCAAGATCGACATATCGCCCGAATTCATCGGCCGTTGCATCCATGAGACGGGCGTCGGCTTCATGTTCGCGCCCGCACACCATCCGGCGATGAAGCATGTCGGCCCGACCCGCGTCGAACTCGGCACCCGCACCATCTTCAACCTGCTTGGGCCCCTCTCCAACCCGGCTGGCGTCAAGCGGCAGATGGTGGGTGTGTTCCTGCCCGAATGGATCCTGCCGGTGGCCGAGACGCTGAAAGCGCTGGGCGCCGAGCATGCCTGGGTTGCCCATGGCGATGGCTATGACGAGATCACGACCACCGGCGAGACCCATGTCGCCGAACTGATCGGCGGCGAGATCCGCAGCTTTACGCTGACCCCGGAAGCGGTTGGACTGGCGCGCCACAGCAAGGATGAATTGCGTGGCGGCGACGCAGCCTACAACGCCGACGCATTGCGCGATATGCTGAGTGGCGCTGCCGGCGCCTATCGCGACACCGTGTTGATGAATGCCGGCGCCGGACTTGTGGTCGCGGGCAAGGCGACGACACTTGGCGACGGCATCGCGCTCGCCGCGCAAGCCATCGACAGTGGCCGCGCGCTGCAGGTGCTTGACCGGCTGATCGAGATTTCGAACGGGTAGAGCGTGTCTGACATTCTTCGCAAGATCGAGGCCTACAAGCGCGACGAGATCGCGGCGGCAAAGGCACGCGTGCCGCTGGCTGAGATCAAGGCGCGGGCCAAAGATGCCGAGGCACCGCGCGGCTTTCTTGCCGCGCTCGAGACCAAGCGCAAATCCGGCGCCTTCGCGCTGATCGCCGAGATCAAAAAGGCAAGCCCCTCCAAGGGCCTAATCCGCGCCGATTTTGACCCGCCGGCATTGGCGCAGGCCTATGCGAAAGGCGGCGCCGCCTGTCTTTCGGTACTGACTGACGCGCCGTCGTTCCAGGGCGCGCCCGAATTTCTCACCAGGGCGCGAGCCGCCGTCGCCCTGCCCGCTTTGCGCAAGGATTTTCTGTTCGACCCATACCAGGTCTACGAAGCCCGCGCCTGGGGCGCGGACGCCATCCTGATCATCATGGCCAGCGTCGACGATGCTTTGGCCCGCGACCTCGAATCGACGGCGTTAGAACTCGGCATGGATGCATTGGTCGAAGTGCATGACGAAGCCGAGACGCAGCGCGCGCAAAAACTGTCGTCGCGGCTGATCGGCATCAACAACCGCAATCTCAGGACATTCGAGACCAGCCTCGAAACCTCCGAGCGACTGGCGTCGATGGTACCGGCCGACCGCCTGCTGGTCAGCGAAAGCGGCATTTTCTCGCATGACGATTGCCTCAGAATGCAAAAGAGCGGCATCGGCACCTTCCTTGTCGGCGAAAGCCTGATGCGGCAACAGGACGTCACCACGGCGACGCGCCTGCTTCTGACGGGCAAGGCGCCGGCCGAGGCCGTCTGACGATGGCGGCCGCCCTCACCCATCTCGGCGCGCAGGGCGAGGCCAACATGGTCGATGTCGGCGACAAGGCGGAGACGACGCGTACCGCAATCGCCGAGGGTTTCGTCGCGATGCAGTCCGAGACGCTGACCATGATCCTCGAAGGCAACGCCAAGAAGGGCGATGTGCTTGGGACTGCGCGCATCGCCGGCATCATGGCGGCGAAGAAAGCGCATGAGTTGATTCCGCTCTGCCATCCGCTGCTCCTGACGAAAGTTTCCGTCGACATCGAGCCCGACCAAGCTTTGCCTGGCCTGAAGGTCACGGCGCTGGCGCGTGTCACCGGCAAGACGGGCGTCGAGATGGAAGCGTTGACCGCCGCTTCGGTAGCCTGCCTCACAATCTACGACATGGCCAAGGCGGTGGACCGCGCCATGGTCATCTCCGGCATCCGATTGGTCGAAAAGACCGGCGGCAAGTCGGGCGACTACAAAGTGGACGCCTGATGGCGCTGGTTCCGGTCGACGAGGTGCTCGAACGCCTGCTTCAGGGTGCAGCACCTTTGGCGGGCGAAAGCGTTCCGCTGTTCGAGGCTGTGGATCGCGTGCTGGCCGAACCGGTCGTAGCGCTCCGCACCCAGCCACCTTTCAACGCTTCCGCCATGGATGGCTACGCGGTGCGCGCCGTCGATGTGGCGTCGGTGCCATCCAGACTTTCCGTGATCGGCATGGCGCCTGCCGGGCGTGGCTTTGACGGCACGGTCGGCAAGGCACAGGCCGTGCGTATCTTCACCGGTGCGCCGCTGCCCGAAGGCGCCGACACTATCGTTATCCAGGAGAACGTCCGCGACCTCGGTGGTGGTGACGTCGAAGTCATCGAACGGACGGCGGAGTGGCGCAACATCCGCCGCGTCGGCCTCGACTTCTCGAAAGGCGACGTCCTGCTGGAAAAAGGCCGCGTGCTCGATCCGGCGGCATTGTCGCTGGCGGCGTCGGCCAACCATCCACGGGTCAACGTGATGAAACGCCCGCTGGTCGCCATTATCGCCACTGGCGACGAATTGTTGCCGCCCGGCAGCGAACTCGGGCCGGACCAGATCATCTCGTCCAATGCCTATGGTGTCGCCGCGGCGGCGCAGTCGGTCGGCGCTCGTGCTCTCGATCTCGGCATTGCCGCCGACCGCAAGGAGGCCATCGCCGCGCTGGTGCGGAAAGCGGTCGCGGCCGGCGCGGACGTCATCGTCACGCTGGGTGGTGCCTCGGTCGGCGACCATGATCTGATTCACGACGTGCTGACCGGCGAAGGCATGACGCTCGGCTTCTGGAAGATCGCCATGCGCCCCGGCAAGCCGCTGATGTTCGGCCGCCTCGGCGACATCAGATGCATCGGCCTGCCAGGCAATCCGGTGGCAAGCCTGGTCTGCTCGCAGCTGTTCCTGAAGCCACTGCTGGCGCGACTTGGCGGCCGCGAACACCGCCAGGACATTCGTCCGGCGCGACTGGGCGCTGCAATGCCGGCCAATGATTTGCGCCAGGACTATGTGCGGGCGGTGGTCCGGGACGATGACGGCGGGCCGGTGGCGACGCCGTTCGGCATACAGGATTCTTCGATGCTAAGAATGCTGGCTGATGCCAACGGGCTGATCGTGCGGGCACCGTTTGCCCCCGCAGCGGACGCTGGCGAAGCCTGCAGCGTGCTGATGTTACGCTGAAGATTCGCCAACAAGCCATTGACGACAAGCCGAAAATGGACTCGGCGCTATTCCGAGATCAAGGTCCGGGTCAGTGGATGCGCCGGATCGGCAAGGCCGTCGACGATGCTGTAATGGTGCCGGTCGGGCTCGACCACGGTAGAGGTCGTGGCATCGAGGCCGGTCCAGATATTGGCAAGCAAGGCGTTCTGGCGAAGGAACTCCGCGCGTTCACCACCACCGGCCCAACAAGTGATCCGGGCACCATCCATGGGACGCAACAGCGCCGGGCTTTCGGCCAGCGCCTCCTGCTCGTCGATTGCCAGTGTCGCGTTCATCTCGGTGCGCATGATCGGGCGCAGGTCGTGGAGGCCTGAAATCGACACGACGTGGCGTATGCGCCGCGCCACATCGGACGCCAGAGGCGTTGTCGCCGTCACCATGCGGCTGGCGAGATGTCCGCCGGCCGAATGGCCGGTCAACATCAGGGGCCCGTCGACCAGTCCTGCCGCCTTGCCGATCGCCTCGCCGATCTCCTGGACGATGCCGGCGATGTGGATTTCGGGGCAGAGCGTGTAGGAGGGCATCGCCACGGCAAAGCCGCTGCTGACGGCACCGTTGGCGAGATGCGACCAGAAACTCTTGTCGAACGCCATCCAGTAACCGCCGTGGATGAACACCACCAATCCCTTGGGTGTGGCACTGGGTAGGAAAAGATCGAGGCGATTGCGCCGCCCGCCGCCATAGGCGATGTCGAGCCGTGCCCGGCCCTCTGCCGAAAGCGCGTCACGAAACGCTTGCGCCGGCTCCACCCATGCGGCCGGCCACCGGTCGCTGCCGGCGATGTTCGCGCTGTTGGCATAAGCATTGTCCCAATCGGCAATGCGATGTCCAGGCATCGGCACCCTCCCCCAAAACGGCATCGTTTCTGCGTTAGCAATGGCCACCGCCACGCCATGCGTCAATGCTTTAGAACAAAAACATTTTAGGCTTGAAACAAATTTCGACTGGTGCGATCCTGCCGTCACGAACAGCCGACAATGGGAGGTTTGCTGTGCTGCCCAAACCTGCAATGTCCACCCTTTCGGGTGGCGTCGAGCAAGGTGCGACTGGCAACACAAAAACCTCCTCAAAAGCAGGACCTTGATATCCACCCCAACAAGCCAGGCGCCTCGCGCACTGGCCAGGCAGCAGACAGGATAGCGGCGACATGCTTGGGCCTTCAGCGCATATCGACACGTTCACGCGCGATCACCTGCCGCCGCCGGAGCAATGTCCGGACTTCCTGCTAGACGGTTTCGACTATCCCGAACATCTCAACGCTGGCGTCGAACTCACCGACAGGCTGGTCGAGAAGGGCCTGGGTGACCACACCGCCCTGATCGGCAATGGCCGCCGCCGCACCTACAAGGAACTGTCCGACTGGACGAACAGGCTGGCCCACGCGCTGGTCGAGAACTACGGCGTCAAGCCGGGCAACCGGGTGCTGATCCGCTCGGCCAACAACCCCGCCATGGTCGCCTGCTGGCTGGCCGCCACCAAGGTCGGAGCCGTGGTCGTCAACACCATGCCGATGCTGCGCGCCGGCGAGCTCGCCAAGATCGTCGACAAGGCGGAAATCACGATCGCGCTTTGCGACACCAGGCTGATGGACGAGATGACCGCTTGCGCCAAGGACAGCGCATTCCTCAAGCAGGTCATCGGCTTCGACGGCACCGCCAACCATGATGCCGAACTTGATCGCGCGGCCCTCGACAAGTCGGTCGTTTTCAGCGCCGTCAACACTGGCCGCGACGACGTCGCGCTGCTTGGCTTCACCTCGGGCACGACAGGCGTGCCGAAGGCTACGATGCATTTCCACCGCGACCTCCTGATCATCGCCGACGCCTATGCCCGCGAAATCCTCCAGGTGACGCCGGACGACATCTTTGTGGGCTCGCCGCCATTGGCTTTCACCTTTGGCCTTGGCGGCCTCGCCATCTTTCCCCTGCGCTTCGGTGCGGCGGCGACGCTGCTCGAACAGGCGACGCCACCCAACATGATCCACATCATCGAGACCTACAAAGCGACCATCTCCTTCACCGCGCCGACCGCCTATCGCGCCATGCTGAAGGCCATGGATGAGGGTGCCGACCTATCATCGCTGCGCGTTGCCGTTTCGGCCGGCGAGACCTTGCCCGCTCCGGTCTTCGAGGAGTGGACGCAAAAGACCGGCAAGCCGATCCTCGACGGCATCGGCGCCACTGAAATGCTGCACATCTTCATCTCCAACCGCTTCGACGATATGAAGCCTGCGTCGACCGGCAAGCCGGTGGGCGGCTACGAGGCTCGCATTGTCGATGACGAGATGCACGAGGTGCCGCGCGGCGCGACCGGCAGGCTGGCGGTGCGCGGCCCGACCGGCTGCCGCTACATGGCTGACGACAGGCAGAAGGAGTACGTTCGCGACGGCTGGAACCTCACCGGCGACACCTTCAGCCAGGACGAGAACGGCTTCTTCCATTTCGCCGCGCGCTCCGACGACATGATCGTCAGCGCCGGCTATAACATCGCCGGCCCCGAGGTCGAGGCAGCGCTGCTGGCGCACCCGGACGTCGCCGAATGCGCTGTCACCGGCGCTGAGGATGCCGAACGCGGCCAGATCGTCGAGGCGCATGTCGTGCTGGCGCAAGGTGTGGCACCTGACGCGATGACCATCAAGCGCCTGCAGGACCATGTCAAAGCGACGATCGCGCCCTACAAATATCCGCGATCTGTGAAGTTCATTGCTGCGTTGCCCAAGACGCAGACCGGCAAAATCCAGCGCTTCCGACTGCGCACGGAGAAAATCAGTTGAGCGAGCCATACGATCCGGCGTCCGAAGGCGCACAGATGTCGTTCAAGGAGCGCATGTCCTACAGCGACTATCTGCACCTGGAGAAAGTGCTGGAAGCCCAGACGCCGCTGTCGTCGGCGCATGACGAGATGCTGTTCATCATCCAGCATCAGACCTCCGAGCTCTGGATGAAGCTTGCTCTGCACGAGATCGGTGCCGCGATCCGCTCGATCCGCGCCGACCGCCTCGAGCCGAGCTTCAAGATGCTGTCGCGCGTCGCCCGCATCTTCGAGCAGTTGAACAACGCCTGGGACGTGCTGCGGACGATGACACCCAGCGAATACACCGAGTTCCGCGACGCGCTCGGCCAGTCCTCGGGTTTCCAGTCCTGGCAGTATCGCGCCATCGAGTTCATGGCCGGCAACCGCAACCTCGCCATGCTCGGCCCGCACAAGCACCGGCCGGACCTCAGCGGGAAACTTGATGCGATCCTGGCCGAACCGTCGCTCTACGACGAAGCGCTGCTGCTGCTCGCCCGCAACGGATTCGACATCGGTGCCGACGCCAACCGTATCGACTGGCGTGAGACGCGCACGGAGAATGAAGCGGTCCTGGTCGCCTGGCAGGCAGTCTACCGCGACCCGCAGCGCTACTGGATGTTCTACGAGCTGGCTGAAAAACTGGTCGACTTCGAGGATTATTTCCGCCGCTGGCGCTTCAATCATGTGACCACGGTCGAACGCATCATCGGCCTGAAGCGCGGCACCGGCGGCACGTCGGGTGCGTCCTACCTGAAGAAGATGCTCGAGGTCGTCCTGTTTCCGGAGCTCTGGACAGTTCGCACCCGGCTCTGATCTGTTTCCGCTTTGCGTATGTCGTTGACCCAAAACCGCTACACATTTTTGGGCGACGTACTCTCACGTGACTGCAGTCTTGACCGCAAAGCGCGCATCCTGCCAGGCACCCGTGCGCAGGATATCTTCCAGCACCTCGACCGCCTGCCAGACATCCTTGTAGCCGACATAGAGCGGCGTGAAGCCGAAGCGGATAGTCGAAGGCGCGCGGAAATCGCCGATCACGCCGCGCTCGATCAAGGCCCGCATCACCTGGTAGCCGCTGGGGTGGATGAATGACACCTGACTGCCGCGCTCGTTGCCGTTGCGCGGACTTTCAAGCTCGAGCCCGTAGGCGCCACACCTTGCTTCGACCAGCTGGATGAACAGATCGGTCAGCGCGATGCTCTTTTGGCGCACCGCCGCCATGTCGACGTCGTTCCAGAGGTCCAGGGCGCCCTTGAGCGCCCGCATCGACAACACCGGCTGCGTGCCGCACAAGAACCGGCGGATGCCGATGCCGGCGGCATAGCCCTGTTCGAAGGCGAACGGCCGCGCATGCCCCCACCAGCCGCTGAGCGGCTGATAGACATCACCATGGTGCCGCTTTGCAGCATAGATGAAGGCTGGCGAACCCGGGCCGCCATTGAGGTACTTGTAGGTGCAGCCGATGGCGAAATCAGCATTGGCGCCGTCGAGTTCGACTGGCAGCGCACCGGCGGTGTGGCAGAGATCCCAGACGATCAGCGCACCGGCCTGATGGGCCCTGCGCGTCAGCGCCGCCATGTCGCGCAACTGGCCGGATTTGTAGTTGACGTGGTTGACCAGGATAACGGCGACGCGCTCGTCGATCAGGTCCTCGATATCAGGCGCATCGACGCCCTCGAGCCGCAGGACCGTACCCGGCCGCGTCGAAGCAACGCCCTCGGCCATATAGAGATCGGTCGGGAAGCTGTCGCCCTCGGCGACGATGACCGACCGATTCGGCCGCATTGCGAGCGCCGCATGTAGCACCTTGTAGATGTTGATCGACGTCGTATCGCAGACCACAGTTTGGCCGGCCGCGGCGCCGATCAGGCGTCCGAGTTGGTCGCCGAGCTCGACCGGCATGTCGAACCAGCCGGCGGTGTTCCAGGCACGGATGAGGTCCTGCGCCCATTCCTGTGTCGCGGCCTTGTTCAGTTCGTCGAAGACGGCGGGTGAAGCCGCACCAAGCGAATTGCCGTCGAGGTAGATCACCCCTTGCGGCAAGACGAAACGATCGCGCATGGCGCGTAGCGGGTCCGCGGCATCCATCACCTCGATTTCAGCGAGATCGGGAGTTGCATTCATGGTCGACTTATCCCCGCGCATGAGCGTGCTCAGATGAACATATCAGGTGAAACCGTTGGCGATCATGGGCAAGTCCCTTGGGAGTTGTCAAACATTATATATAATTTACGCAATGAAAGGATTTCATATATAATCACCCGACCAAGCGGTACGGATGGACGGCTATGCTGGACGACGAGCACTTCTCGAAGACAGAAGCAGCCTACAGGCTGCTGCGCCGCGATATCCTCACCACCCGTTTGAAGCCCGGCGCACCGCTCAAGCTCAGCGCGTTGCGCAACAGCTACGGCATCGGCTGGACACCGCTGCGCGAGGCACTCTCGCGGTTGGAGGCCGAGCGCCTGGTGACCGCCATCAGCAATCGCGGCTTTGCCGTCGCTCCGGTCTCGCGCAACGAGTTGGAAGATCTGTCACGCGCCAGATTGGTGGTTGAACTGCCTCTGCTCCAGGAATCGATGGAGAAAGGCGGCCGTGAATGGGAGGACGCCGTCGTTGCCGCCCATTACCGGCTGTCGCGCAGCAGGACCGCGGTCGACGACCCGTCCGACGAAGTGGTCGACGAATGGGATGAAAAGCACGAGGCTTTCCACGCGGCACTGCTCAGCGCGGCGGCGTCCCCCTGGCTGCTGACCTTCCACTCCACGATCGCGGATCAGTTTCGTCGCCATCACCGCTTTCTTGGCCTGGCGCCAACCTTGCGGGCGGCCGCCGGTCTCCAGCATGGCTACGAAGAGGCCATGGAGGCGTTGCGCCAGGCCGTCGCGATCGAACATCATACCGCGCTCATGGAAGCGGCGCTGGATCGCGACATCGAGCGCGCGAAAACCCTGATGGTTGCCCACATCGGCTACACGCTGCATGTCTATGTCCATGCCGGCGGCGGCATCACAAACAAGCGGTAATGCGACGAGGAACAAGGCAAAGGCGAAATGGGCAATTTCCTCCCGCCAAAGTTGGCATTTTGGTTCCCTTTCGTTCACGGGAGCCACGACCGGTGAAGTGAACCGAGCCCTCTTGTCGAGCTCCAGCGTTAGCCGAGGCCAAGCCCGACACAGGGTGGGCCACAGGCCATTAACCATAGCAATTTCAATCCAACAAGCGCTCGGCGGTGGCAGGCAAGCGTCGATGCGACCCACTGCCGGGGCGCCGAATAATTTCAGCCGCCTTAACAAGTTCATTAAACTTTAAACGGTTGCGGAACACAACTGGAACAGATAGTGTTTGTTCTGGGTTTGTTTTTCCGATTCTGGTTTTGGGTAACCTGGGGGCTGCCATGCTGACGCGCAAACAACACGAACTGCTGATGTTCATTCATGAACGGCTCAAGGAAAGCGGCATTCCGCCATCCTTCGACGAGATGAAGGAAGCGCTCGACCTTGCCTCCAAATCCGGCATCCACCGGCTGATCACGGCGCTGGAGGAGCGCGGCTTCATTCGCCGCCTGCCCAATCGGGCGCGCGCGTTGGAAGTGCTGCGGCTACCGGATTCGATCGCGCCAGGCCTCAACGCGGCAAAGAAGTTCTCGCCAAGCGTCATCCAGGGCAGCCTCGGTCAAGGCGGCCTTGGCCGGCAACTCAAGCCTGCGTCTTCGCGGATGCCTTCGGCCGGCAATGACGACGACGTGGTTTCCGCCGTGTCGATCCCGGTCATGGGACGCATCGCGGCCGGTGTGCCGATCGACGCCATCCAGCACCAGACGCATTCGATCTCGGTGCCGCCGGACATGATCATGGGCGGCGAACACTATGCCCTGGAGGTCAAGGGCGACTCGATGATCGAGGCCGGCATCTTCGACGGCGATACCGTCATCATCCGCAACGCCGATACAGCCAGCCCGGGTGAGATCATTGTGGCGCTGGTGGATGAAGAGGAAGCGACGCTGAAGCGGTTCCGCCGCAAGGGTGCCTCGATTGCTCTCGAAGCCGCCAACCCGGCCTATGAAACCCGCATTTTCGGACCGGACAGGGTCAAGGTGCAAGGCAAGCTCGTCGGGCTGATCAGGCGCTACTGAGCAGGGCTTGCGACCGGCTTTTCGGGTTTGCGGTAGGGTGGCAGGCCCCTCGCCTCGCGCGAAAACTTGCGCTGCGTGTGCCAGGGCCGGTATGGGCTGTCCACCGCGAAGCTGATCGTCGCAGGCGTGATCGCCGATTGGCGATCGAAGAAGACGGCCGCGCTACCCTTGCGGGCCAGTTGTCGCTTGGTGATGACGAGCACCAGCGGATTGTGACAGGGGTCATAGGCCGTGGCGTCATTGATGACGATCAGGTCGGCGAAGCCGCAGGCCATCCAGGCGTCCTTTCGGTCTTCGACATGCGCGATGATCGCACCAGACGGATGCTTGGCGAGACAAATGCCTGATGTGCAATAGAAAGGCGCGCCCGACGGCAGCTCGGCGGCATCGGCTATCTCGAATTGCCCGTCTCCTTTGCTGAACACCTCCGGCATGACGATGGTTTCGGATGTCAGCGCGCGTTTCCAGTTGTCGACCGTGAATTCGTTCGGGCGTGCCCGGCTGACGGCGAGTTCGCCACCCCCGATCGGCAGCGCAACCAGCCGGGCGTCCTCCGAGATCAGCACGTCCGGTGCGCGCGTGTCCGAGACGGTCAACAGGCCGGCAAGCGCGAACGGAAGGGCTGCGAGCCGTAGCCATGTCGTGGCCATCGTCGCGATGACCAAGGCAATCGCCACCAGCAGGACGGACTGCTGCGAAATCAAACCGACCGCGTCGACCGGCGAGCGCTCGGAAATCCATCCGGACATAGCGATCATCACCGTCAGGCCTTTGCCCATCACGTAAAGAAAGGGACCATCTGCGCCAAAGGGCATCGCCAGTGCACTGAGGACGGCGAAAGGCATCACAACCAACGAGACGATTGGCATGATGGCGAGATTGGCGAACAGGCTGAGCGGCGACACCCGCTGAAAATGCCAGATGGCAAACAGCGCCGTGGCAGAGCCGGCGATGATGGAGGTCATGGCAAGGCCGCCCATCGCCGACAGGAATTTTCTGGTGAGAAAGTCAGGCAGAGATCGCCGTGGCGGCGGCGGTTTCGTTTTCGCCGCACGATGATCAGACCAGCCGGCATAGGCACCGACCAGCGCCGAGGTCGCCGCGAACGACATCTGGAAACTTGGGCCGACCACTTCATGCGGCGACACCGCAATGACCGCGATCGCCGAGATCGCCAGGTTGCGCATGGTCAGCGCCGCCCGATCAAACAGCACGGCAATCAGCATCACGGCCAGCATGATGAAGCTGCGCTCGGCGGCAACGACGATGCCTGAGATCACGAGATAGGCGGCGATCGAGACAAGTGCGGCGGCGGCCGCGTATTTCTTGACCGGTCTGCGCGCGGAAAAGTCAGGAAACAGGGCGAAGGCGCTGCGCATCAGCATCATGATGGTGCCGGCCACCAGCGCCATGTGCAGCCCTGAAATGGAGATGACGTGGTAGATGCCGGTGCGCCGCATCGCTTCGTTGATCTCATCGGGAATGCCGGCGCGCACGCCGACGATCAGCGCCGCGGCGATCTCGCCTTCGGCGCCACCGACACTGCCCCTGATATGGTCGGCGATGGCTTCGCGGGCATTTTCTATCCCCGAGGCAAGGCGGGCCGAAGGCGGCATGTCGTCGTCATTGCCGGCGACAAGCTTCGGATTGCTGAGGAAAAACCCGCTGCCGCCGATGCCGGCGAAATAGCTGTCGAAGGAGAAGTCGTAGCTGTCCGGCCGCACCGGGCCGGTGGGCGGCAACAGCTTGGCGTAGCCGGTGACCAGGGAGCCTGCGGTTATCTCTGCCGGGATCTTTCGTGCCGAAAGCCGAACCCGCTCTGGTGCATAGCGCAATTTCGGCCTGGCGGTCGACGTCACGTCGATGGTCAGCCGGATGCGGCCGGTCTCCATTCGGTCAAGCGAGACGACGCGGCCGGTCACTTGAGTCGAGATTTCCGAACCCAGCATCTGCGTTCCCGCCCGCCATGTCTCGACCTTGCCGGCGAGCAGGCCGAGCGTGCACAGCAGCGCAGCCATGAAACACAGATGGGTTTTCGGCCTGGAACGCGAGACGAACGCGCAGAGCCCCGTCAGAACGACGACCGCGACAGGCTTTGCAAAATCTGGTTCCACCGTCAGCGAAAAATAGCCGATCGCTCCGATCGCCAGGCAGACCGGCACCAGCAGGAAGGCTACGCCTCGATCAAGCTCCAGGCCCGCTGCCGTGGCCACGCTGTGCCGCAGCCGAGGCAGCGATATCCGGCCGATTTGCCGGCGCACGCGCACGATCCTGCCGGCTTCGGCAACAGGGACGGGGACGGAGACATCCGCTTGCAACGGCGGGTTGCCGGGGTCCGGCAACATGGGTGATGGCGGTGGCAACGTAGTCGGCAGCGGCATCGCAAACAGGGACCGTTCGCTGACGCCAATAGCGGCGTCCTCGCCCTGATCCGAGCCCCGGCCCCGTCCAGCCATCGGGTCTGCCCCTTGCGCCCTCGACACCCTATGCTACATGAACGCGCAATGCGCGAAAGTCCATGCAACCACACCCCGCTTCAGATGGTTTCCGAGAGTTTCATGTCCGACAAGGTCGTCACCCGTTTTGCCCCCTCGCCCACCGGTTACCTGCACATAGGCGGCGCGCGCACGGCGCTGTTCAACTGGCTGTACGCAAAGCACACTGACGGCACGATGCTGCTGCGCATCGAGGACACCGATCGCGAGCGCTCCAACGATGCCGCGACCGCAGCCATTCTCGACGGGCTTTCCTGGCTCGGCCTCTCCTGGGATGGCGAGGCCGTCTCGCAGTTCGAGCGCGCGCCGCGTCATCGCGAGGTGGCCGAGGAGCTCGTGCGCATGGGCAAGGCCTACTACAGCTATGAGACGCCTGCCGAGCTCGAGGCAATGCGCGAGGCAGCACGCGCCAAGGGCCTGCCGCCCCGCTATGACGGCCGCTGGCGTGACCGGGACCCCTCCCAGGCGCCCGCAGGCGCCAAGGGCGCCATCCGCATCAAGGCGCCGACCGCGGGCGAGACGGTGGTGCACGACCGTGTCCAGGGCGAGGTGCGCTTCCCCAACAAGGATCTCGACGACTTCATCATCCTGCGTTCGGACGGCAACCCGACCTATATGCATGCCGTCGTCGTCGACGACCACGACATGGGCGTCACCCACATCATCCGCGGTGACGACCATCTGACCAACGCCGCCCGCCAGACGGTGATCTACGACGCCATGGGCTGGGACGTGCCGTCCATGTCGCATATCCCGCTGATCCACGGCGCCGATGGCGCCAAGCTGTCGAAACGGCACGGTGCGCTCGGCGTCGAGGCCTATCGCGCCATGGGCTACCTGCCGGAGGCGTTGCTGAACTACCTGGCGCGCCTCGGCTGGAGCCACGGTGACGACGAGATCATGTCGATCAAGGACATGATCTCCTGGTTCGACATCGGCGATGTCAACAAGGGCGCCGCCCGCTTCGACTTCGCCAAGCTGGAGGCGCTGAACGGCGTCCATATGCGCCGCATGAGCGATGCTGAGCTGTTCGACATCTTCATCGCCACCCTGCCCTATCTCGAGGGGGGGCCGGCGATGGCCGCGCGCCTCGACGACAGGAACAAGGCGCAGCTGCTGGCCGCGCTGCCCGGCCTGAAGGAGCGCGCCAAGACACTGGTCGAACTTGTCGACGGCGCCGCCTTCCTGTTTGCCACCCGGCCGCTCCCGATCGACGACAAGGCGGCACTGCTGCTCAATGAAGACGCGCGCAAGATCCTGCGCGGCGCTCACGAAGCTTTGACGACCCTGTCAGGTGACTGGACGGCCACTGCGGCTGAAGCCGCGGTGCGCGACTATGCGCAGGCCGGCGGCCACAAGCTTGGCGCCGTGGCCCAGCCTTTGCGCGCCGCCCTGACTGGCAAAAGCACCTCGCCGGGTGTGTTCGACGTGCTTGCGGTGCTCGGCCGCGAGGAAAGCCTGGCGCGCATAGCGGATCAAATCGATTAGGAGCGAACTGGCCCAAGAAGATTGGCATTGAAAGGCGCGTTTCGCAGTGCAACATTGGGCCCTGGCCCAATCTGGCACGCACCTCCTAGAATGCGGTGGCGAATACGCGCATTGCGGTGATTTCGACGTGTCGCTCTGCGGAATTTTGCCTTTGCCGGCATGAGGAAACAAGAAGGAGTTTGCAATGACCGAAGCTGCGAAAAAACTGGATTTGGGCGGCAACACCCACGAGGCCACGGCAACGCTTGAATTCGCCGGCAAGACGCACGAGTTCAAGGTGCGAAGCGGCTCGGTCGGGCCTGATGTCATCGACATCGCCTCGCTCTACAGCACCACCGGCGCCTTCACCTACGATCCCGGTTTCACTTCGACCGCAAGCTGCGAGTCGGAGATCACCTTCATCGACGGCGACGCCGGCATCCTCTTGCACCGCGGCTATCCGATCGACCAGTTGGCCGAACACGGCGACTTCCTCGAGGTCTGCTATCTCCTGCTCTATGGCGAATTGCCGACCAAGGCGCAGAAGGACGATTTCGATTACCGCGTGACGCGCCACACCATGGTGCACGAGCAGATGTCGCGCTTCTTCACCGGCTTCCGCCGCGACGCGCACCCGATGGCCGTGATGTGTGGTGTGGTCGGCGCGCTGTCGGCCTTCTACCACGACTCCACCGACATCTCCGACCCCTATCAGCGCATGGTTGCCTCCATGCGGCTTATCGCCAAGATGCCGACGATCGCGGCGATGGCCTACAAATACCATATCGGCCAGCCCTTCATTTACCCGAAGAACGAGCTGAACTTCGCCGCCAACTTCCTGCATATGTGCTTTGCCGTGCCGTGCGAGGAGTACAAGATCAATCCGGTGCTGGCGCGCGCCATGGAGCGCATTTTCATCCTACACGCCGATCACGAGCAGAACGCCTCGACCTCGACCGTGCGTCTTGCCGGCTCATCGGGTGCCAACCCCTTCGCCTGCATCGCAGCCGGCATCGCTTGCCTGTGGGGCCCGGCCCATGGCGGTGCCAATGAAGCGGCGCTCAACATGCTTGGCGAGATCGGCCATGTCGACCACATCCCGGAATTCATCGCTCGCGCCAAGGACAAGAACGACCCGTTCCGGCTGATGGGCTTTGGCCACCGCGTCTACAAGAACTACGATCCGCGCGCCAAGATCATGCAGAAGACGGCGCATGAGGTGCTGGGCGAGCTCGGCATCAAGGACGATCCGCTGCTCGATATCGCCATGGAGCTGGAAAAGATCGCGCTGACCGATCCCTATTTCATCGAGAAGAAACTCTACCCGAATGTCGACTTCTATTCCGGCATCACGCTGAAGGCGCTGGGCTTCCCCACCACGATGTTCACCGTGCTGTTCGCGGTCGCCCGCACCGTCGGCTGGATCGCGCAATGGAAGGAGATGATCGAGGACCCGCGCCAGAAGATCGGTCGTCCGCGCCAGCTCTATACCGGTGCGCCGGAGCGTGACTACGTGCCGATCGCCAAGCGGTGATCGGGGCTTTCCGGATTGAGAAAGGCGCCCGTCAGGGCGCTTTTTTTATGTGACGAAGCACGACGCCCGCCGCGATCTCGCCGGACGGCTTGTCGGTCGCCATGCGCCGGGTAATCTCGGCAAAACCTTGCTTCTGCCAGGCGCGCATCCCGCTGTCGGCGAGCAGCGCTTCCAGTTGCCGGGTCAGATTGTTCGGCTTGACGTACTCATTATAGAATTCCGGGACCAGCGCCCGATCCGCGATCAGGTTGGGCAACAGCGCCGACCAGACGGACAACAGGTAAGGCGCCACGACGCGCGCGACGGGATCGAGTCTGTAGCAGGAGACCATCGGCACACCGGCCAGCGCCAGCTCCAGCGATACCGTCCCCGACGCGATCAGCGCCGCATCGGCCTTGCCGAAGGCCTGCCATTTGCGTTGGGGATCAAGGATGATCTCGGGTTTCTCATCCCACCGTGTGACCGAGGCCCTGACGAGGTCGGCGACATGCGGGACGGTCGGCAGCAGCAGCCGCAGGCGATGCCCGCGCGCATGCAGCATCGACACCGTCTCGCCGAACGGCTCGAGCAGCCGTCGCACCTCGCCGCGCCTCGAACCAGGTAGGACGAGCAGTGTCTTGACGCGATCCGGAGAAGCAAGATCGCGCGGCAGATCCTGTGCCTTGGCAGCACCGAGCACGCCTGCATCATGGGTGAGGCGATGCCCGACATAGGTTCCGGGCGGGCCGCCCAGTCGTTCGAGTTCCTTCACCTCGAACGGCAGGATACAGAGGATATGGTCGACATAGGGCTTCATTGCCACCGCCCTGCCCGGCCGCCATGCCCACACGCTCGGGCAGACATAGTGGATGATCGGGATCGACGGATTGGCCGCACGCACCTTCCTGGCGACGCGCAACGAGAAGTCCGGACTGTCGATGGTGACGAGGCAATCTGGCTTCTCGTCCGCAATGGTTTTGGCCAGCTGGTCGATCCGCCGCATCAGGCGCGGCAGGTCGCGTAGGATGGCGCTGAAACCCATCAGGGCGATCTCGCCGGCATCGAATGGCGACGCCAGTCCCAGCGCCTGCAAATGGCGGCCGCCGAGGCCGACGAGCTGCACCTCGCGCCCGGTAGCCTGCTTGAGCGAACGCACGATGTCGGCGCCGAGCAGATCGCCGGACTCTTCGCCGGCAACAATCGCAATCTTCAATGCCCTGTCAGGCATGATGCGGCTCCGTAGCGGCAGGCAGACCGATGACGAACAGGCCGAGGCCGTTGGCACGAGCGATGGTTTCAGGGCCTTCGAGAACCAGCGAACGTCCCGCCTCGACGGCAATGCCGGCAAGCCCGGCCGCATGCACCGCCTCGATCGTCTGCGGACCGATGGAAGGAAGATCCGCACGCAGTTCCTGGCCAGGCTTGGCGCATTTGACCAGCACGCCGCGGGTCTTGCCCGCGATACGGCCGTGGCTACGCAACAGCTTGGCGCGATCGAGCAATCCGGCAGTTCCCTCGATGCCTTCGAGCGCGATGGTGCGGCCACCGACCGCGATCGCCGCCTGGCCAATATCCAGCGCCCCTATCGCCTTTGCCGCTGCAAGGCCTGCCTCGATGTCGAGCCAGTCCGATTTGCGTGGCGAGGCCTTGGTCAGGACACCCTCCGCGGCGACGAGGTCTGGCACGATCTCGTGGGCGCCGACGATCTTTATGCCTCGTGCTTCGAGGCCTCGTGCCACGACCTTCAGCAAGCCATCGTCACCGCGCGCCAGCGCCATGACCACCAGCGGGATCACAGCGAGCAGGCTGAGACTGGGCCGCAGCGCAAGCAATCGTGGCCTGCGCTTGATCTCGCCCGCAAGCACCAGGTGGGTAATCCGGTGCCGCCTCAACAAGGGTATCAGCGAGCCGATACCTTCCAGAGCGAGGCTTTCATGCTCATACCGGGAGAGCTCCGCCATACGGTCCACCTCGCCTTCCATCAGGATGACGAAGGGCGGGTAGCCTCGTTGCGCCGAACTGGCCGCGACTTCGACCGGCAGGCTGCCGCCGCCGGCGATGATGCCGACCCTGGCGCCCGACGGGAGATCAAGACCGGCTGCCGCGGTCTCAGTCTTCGTCATCGACATCGTCGCCATCGCCGCCCTTGAGCGACGGCACCGCATAATGCCGCTTGCCGCGACTGGTGATGAAATCGACGATCTTCATGGCGGTCGGCGACGACGCGAATTCGGCCTTGGCGAATTCGATGTTCTCGCCAACGGTGCGAGAGCGATCGAAGATCATCTTGTAAGCCTTGCGCAGCACATGGATTTCGGACCTCGGCAGGCCGGAACGCTTCAGGCCAATGATGTTGAGGCCGCGCAGACTGGCGCGATTGCCAACCGCGATGGCATAGGGAATGACATCGCCCACGATCGCGGAGCAGCCGCCCAGAAAGGCATTGTCGCCGACACGGACAAACTGATGAACCGCCGTCAGGCCGCCAATATAGACGTTGTTGCCGACCTCGCAGTGGCCGCCCAGCGTCGCTCCGTTGGCGAACGTCGCATTGTCGCCGACGACGCAATCATGGGCGATGTGGGCGTAGGCAAGGAAATTGCCATTGTCGCCGATCGTCGTCTCGCCGCGGCTGGAATCGGTGCCGAGATGCATGGTCACGCCTTCGCGGATCGTACAGTTCTTGCCGATGACCAAAGTGGTGCGGCCGCCCTTGTGCTTGGTGTTCTGCGGCGGCCCGCCCAGTATCGCCATCGGATAGACCTTGGTCGAGGCACCGATGGTGGTCGCGCCCATCACCGAGACATGGCTGACCAGTTCGACGCCGTCGCCGATCACCGCATCGGCGCCGACATGACAAAACGGCCCAATGCGCACGCCTTGGCCGATTTGGGCGCCTTCCTCCACGACAGCGGAAGCATGGATAGATGTCTTGATTTTCATAAGCATTCGATCGTCAGTCGCTGGTGACCATCATGGCTGATATTTCGGCCTCGGCCGCCTTGGCGCCGTCGACCATGGCTTCACAAGCGAATTTCAGCAGGTTGCCGCGTTTCTTGATTTTCTTGACATGGATCCTCAACTGGTCGCCGGGAACGACCGGTTTGCGGAATTTGGCATTGTCGATGGTCAGGAAATAGACCAATGACGGCTTTTCAGTGCGCAGGCTGCGGATGCAGATGGCGCCGGCCGTCTGCGCCATCGCCTCGACGATGAGCACTCCCGGCATCACCGGCTGCTCGGGGAAATGGCCCTGAAAATGCGGCTCGTTTATGGTCACGTTCTTGATGCCGACGGCGGACTCGTCGCCATCGATGTCGACGATGCGATCGATCATCAGGAACGGATAGCGGTGCGGCAGGAGCTTCATGAGCCCCATAATGTCGACCGCTTCCAGCGTCGTCGAAGCGATCATGTCAGCCATTGCCTCCCTCGCCCTGTTTGCGGGTCCTGGCGAGCTTGCGCAGCATGGCTATCTCCCGCATGGCTTCCGCCATCGGCTGTGCCGGATAACCACCCCAGATCTCGCCTGCAGGGACATTGCTCATAAACCCACTTCTGGCGGCGAGCTTGGCCCCAGACCCGATGGTCAGGTGATCCGCAAGCCCGACGCCGCCGCCCATGGTGACATTGTCACCCACGATCACGGAACCCGAAATACCCGAAAGCCCGGCTATTATGCAATTGCGGCCGATGCGGACGTTATGGGCGATCTGCACGAGATTGTCGATCTTGGTGCCCTGGCCGATGATCGTATCGGACATGGCGCCGCGATCGACGGTGGTGTTGGAGCCGATCTCGACATCGTCCTGGATGACGACACGGCCGACCTGCGGCACGCGTTCGGGTCCCTTGGCGCCGCCGACGAAGCCAAAACCATCCTGGCCGATCCTGGCGCCGCCATGGATGATGACGCGGTTGCCGATCAAGGCATACTGGATGCTGGCGCCTGGACCGACATAGCCGTCGCGGCCGATCTGGCATGATTGTCCGATGACCGCGTTGGGCGCGATGACGGTACCGCCGCCGATCGAAGCACCCGGCCCGATGACGGCACCTGCCTCGATGACAGCACCAGTCTCGACATGCGCGGTCGGATCGATATGAGCATGCGGCGAGAGACCGGTTTCACTGGTCATTGGCCCCGGTGTCGCGGCCGTTGGAAAAAGCAGACGGCCGACCAGCGCGAATGCCTGTTGCGGGCGCGGATGAACGAGTACCGCGATGCCGGCCGGCGCCTTGCTGGCGAATTCCGCCGGACACAGGACCGCAGCCGCTCGCAATGACAGCATCAGCGCGGAATTGCGCTTGCCATCAACGAAAACGAGCGCATTCTCGCCGCCTTCATTGGCCGGCGCGAGCGCTTCGATCGAAACGTCGGATTGGCCGGAATCGACAAGCACCGAGCCGGTCAGATTCGCGACTTCGCCCGCCGTATACCGGCGTGATGGCGCGAAGAACACCGGATCGGTCATTCCAGAAGCTATATCCAGCTAGGTCGGAACATCTCTCCCGGACCTGAAAAATCCGGGAGCATCGTTGGCCGTCGATCAGAAGCGGGTCGATATGCCGAAATTGAACTCCTGCACGTTGTCGGTCGCTTCCTTCTTGACCGGGATCGCATAGTCGATACGGATCGGACCAAACGGCGATGCCCACATCAAGCCGAGGCCGACCGAGGCGCGCAGCCTCAGATCAGTCGAGGTCTGGGTGACAGCCACATTCTCGATTTGGGTGCCATAGAGCGTTGCAGCGTCGGCAAATACGGCGCCGCGCAGCCCAAAGCTTTCCGGAATGGCCGGCAGCGGGAACTGGGCTTCGGCCGAGGCGTTGAAATACGTCGTGCCACCGAGATGGTCACCCGTAACACTGTCCACAGGGCCGATGCCGCCATATTCGAACCCGCGGATCATGCGGTCGTTGCTCTGGAACTGATCGAAGATACGCAAACCGCCGTCGCCGCCATAACCCTCGACATGGCCTGCGCCAGCCGAGACGAGGCCAACCAGATCGAACTGCTCCGAGAGCGTCTGATAGACGCTGCCGCGCCCAGTCAGCTTCACGTACTTGGCATCGCCACCGAGGCCGGCAAATTCAGCCGTCGTGGTGGCGTAGATGCCTTCGTGCGGGTTCTTCATGTCGTCGATGGTGTTGTAGACCAGCCCCAGGCTGACCGACGACTTGATCCAGGGGCTTTCATCGATACCCTGGACGATCGCCTGCGAAACATCGCAGTCGCCCAGCACGCCGTCTCCATTGTCATCGCAACCGTCGTCGTACTCGTACTTTTCCCGTGCGATGTTGTACGCCAACTGCGTCGAGATGCTGTTGGTGATCGGCAGGCCGAAGCGCACCGTCGCACCCGTGGTCTCGCTATCGTAGTGATCGTAATTCCGGGTCTGTTGGAAGATATCGAAGCCGGCGGCGATGCGCCGTCCGAGGAAATAGGGTTCGGTGAAGGACAGGCTGTAGTCGCGCGAATTCTTGCCGCCGCCTGCTGACAGCTTGATAAATTGGCCGCGGCCGAGAAAATTGCGCTCGGTGATCGATCCTTCGATGGACGGACCCGCCGTGTCTCCACCGGTCGAGTAGCCGGCGCCGACCGAGAATTCGCCGGTCGATTTTTCGACAACATCGACCACCAGCACGACTTGGTCAGGCTGCGAACCTGGAACGGTCGAGATATCGACTTTTTCAAAGTAATTCAGGTTTTCCAGGCGCTTCTTCGCGCGCTGGATGAGAACTTGATTGAAGGCGTCACCTTCGCTGACATCGAACTCTCGGCGAATGACATAGTCACGCGTGCGGTCGTTGCCGCGGATCTCGATGCGTTCGATATAGGCTTTGGTGCCCTGGTCGATGGTGTAGACCACCGAAATGGTGTGGTTCTCGAAATTGCGGTCGCCGCGCGGCGTCACCTGCGCGAATGCATAGCCGGAACCGGCCACCTTCTCGGTCAGCGCGATGATGGTGTCCTCGACGTCCTTGGCATTGTAGACGTCGCCCTTGCGGGTCTCGACCACCGATTCCAGCGACTTCGAGTCGACTTCCGGGATCGTGCTTTCGACGCTGACATCGCCGAACGTGTAGCGGTCGCCTTCTTGGACGGTGATGGTGACCGTGTACTTGTTCGTCGCACTGTCGAGTTCGCCGACGGCGGACACGACCTGGAAATCGGCATAGCCGTGATTGTAATAGAAGCGGCGCAGCAGCTCCTGGTCGGCGCGCAGCTTGTCGTCGTCATAGACGTCGTCGCGCAGAATGAAGGAAACCCAGGACGAACGCTTGGTATTGATCACATCCGACAGGCGGCGGCTGGAATAGGCGCTGTTGCCGACGAAATTGATCGCCGCGATCTGAGTGCGGTCGCCTTCAGTGATGTTGAAGACGACGTTCACGCGGTTGTCGCCAAGCTGCATGACCTGCGTGGTCACAGTCACATCGTCGCGACCGATGCGCCTGTAGGCAGCCTTGACCGCCTCGACGTCGGAATCGAGCGTCGCCTGCGAAAACGTTCCGCGCGGCTTCAACTGCACCGCCATCTCAAGCGCGTTGTCCTTGAGCTTCTTGTTGTTCTGGAACAGCACCTGGTTCACGACCTGGTATTCGGCAACCTTGACCACCAGTGTCGAGCCGACCTGATTGATCTGCACATCCGAGAACAGGCCGGTGCCGAACAGCGCCTTGACCGCGCTGTCGATATCGGAGCTGGAGAAAGCTTTGCCCGGCTTGATGGTGATGTAATTGCGGATGGTTTCAGCGTCGATACGCTGGTTGCCGCTCACTTCTACTCTGCTGACGACAGCGGCTTCGGCCGCCGATGTGGCAACGAACTGCACTGCGAGCGCGCCTGGCACCACAAGGGCCGCAGACAGGGTCACCGCGGACGCGGCGCTCAGAAACTTGGATGCTGCCTTCATCGGGCTTAATAACCTTTTCTCGTAGTCCCCACGGCGAGAAAACCGGACGTGCGGTAATTTCTCCTACCGTATTAACCGGATTTTCCCTACACGCAAGGCTTCTGGTTAATTTGAATTTACTTAACCTTGCGGCGTGGCTTTCGCGTCACTCATATTCCCGGGCATGGTAAACGGCGTCTCAACAACGTCCATTCCAAAGCCAAATTTCTTCATGATTTCAGCATCCAAACAGATCGTTCCAGAAAACGAAACCCATGAAGCACAGCACCAGAAGCAACCCGGCCCGATAGGCCATTTCCATCATCCGATCCGACACCGGACGGCGAATGACGGCCTCCACCCCGTAGAACAAGAGATGGCCGCCGTCGAGGGGGGGAATCGGCAAAAGGTTCAGAAACCCGATGCCGACAGACAGCAGTGCAATCAGTTGCACGAGCCATTCGAACCCCAGTTTCGCTGCCTTGCCGGCCATGTCGGCGATCTTCACCGGGCCGCCCAGCTGACATTTGTCCTCACGCCCGACAACGAAACGCTGCAGGAACTGACCGGTGCGCTGAATGACATGCCCAGTCTCCTCGACTGCCGCTGCAACTGCCCCGATGGGCGTGTAGGTGACGAGGCGGGGCTGACCGAGTTCCTTGTTGTTGACGACGCCGATCACGGCAACCTTGACCTTGTTGCCGAGCGCGTCTTCCTGTTCCATCAACCGCGGCGCCGCGGTCACCGTGACCTCCTTGCCGTCGCGCAGCATGACGAAGGTGATGGTGTCGCCGGCACGGCCCGAAACCAGGCGTTGGACGTCGCCAAAGGTTTCGACCTTGCTGCCGTCGACGCTGACGAATCGGTCACCGGGCAGGATGCCGGCTTTCGCCGCCGGGCTGTCAGCGGTCACCTCTGCGACCATCGGCTCGGCGACATAGCGGCCATGGGAGGAAAACAACACGGTAAAGACGACGATCGTCAGCAGGAAATTGAACAGCGGCCCGGCGACCACCGTCGCCGCGCGCTTCCAGATCGGCTGCGTGTGAAAAGCGACCTTGCGCTCCTCCTCGGTCAGCGTCTCGATTTCTTCCGAAGTCGGCTGACTCGACGTGGCGTTCATGTCGCCGACGAATTTGACATAGCCGCCAAGCGGTATCGCGCACAGTTTCCAGCGCGTGCCGTGGCTGTCGCTGAAGCCGAAAAGTTCCGGACCGAAGCCGATCGAGAAGGCCTTGACCCCGATGCCACACCAGCGCCCGATGAGGTAATGGCCCATTTCATGGACGAACACGACCACGGTCAGCACAAAGAGGAACGGCACGAGCGTGCCAAGGACGAAGCCTTGTGTGCTGAAAAGCGCGTGAAGAATCTCGTTCAAGATAAACCCTCAAATTCTTCCGCGGCGCGGATAGAGCCGTGACTGTGGCATCAATCCAGGCGAATCCAAGGCGCGGCGCGCATCGGACCCTGAAATGACGCCTCTCAAACCGGAAACAGCCCCTGCGCCGGATGATCGGCGGTCGCCGAAATCCAGCCGATGACGTAAAGGGCGAAAGCCGCCGCGACAAGCCCGTCGACACGGTCCATGACGCCGCCGTGGCCGGGGATGAGCGCACCCGAATCCTTGCGGCCGTGGCGGCGCTTGATCCAGGATTCAAACAGGTCGCCAGCCTGGGCGACAATCGACAGCACGAGCGCCACCAGGCCGAGCAACGCCAGATTGCCGACGCCGGCAATGGCGGCCAGGATGAGCCCGGCCACAACACCGCCGACGGCGCCGCCGAACGCGCCACTGCGTGTCTTGCCGGGAGAGATCGACGGCGCCAGTTTTGGGCCGCCGACCGTACGGCCAACGAAGTAGGCAAAGATATCGGTGGCCCAGACGACCGCGAACAGGAACAGGATGGCGACGAGGCCTGAACGGTCACCGTCGCGCAACAGGGCAAGCGACAGGCCGGAAACACAGGCATAGGCAAGACCGGCCGCGTCCCATTGTCCGGTCTTGCGAACCGAGGCGGCAATCGCCACTGCGGCAACCGCCACCACGACAAGCGGTAGCAGCCACGATGCGGCAAGGCCGGCAATCAAGGCGCCAATGAAAACAACCAGCAGCGCTTCCGGCAGGAAACCCAGGCCCGTGGCCACGGCTGGGCGCGACATGCGTGTCCATTCATAGAAAATCACCGCCGCCATCACGGCACACAGCAACTGGAACGGCAGCCCCCCAAACCAGGTCAAGCTGAGGGCAATGATGGCAAGCACGACTGCCGAAATGACGCGAAGCTGGAGATTGCTCATCCTGCGGCCGGTCGCGACGCAACGTCCTGCGACCCAAGTCCGCCGAATCGGCGTTCGCGGCTGGCAAATTCGCGCAAGGCCTCGGCAAGATGCTCGCGGCTGAAGTCGGGCCAGTAGCAAGGCAGGAAGACGAGCTCGCTATAGGCAGCCTGCCACAGGAGGAAGTTCGACAGCCGCAGCTCGCCACTGGTGCGGATGACCAGTTCCGGGTCGGGGATGCCTTGCGTGTCGAGTGCGCCGGCAAAGCTTTCGGCTGATATCGCCTCGCTGTCGAGTTCGCCACGGGCCACGGCCGCGGCAAGCTTGCGCGCCGTGCGCACGATCTCGTCGCGTCCGCCATAGTTGAAGGCGATCACCAGCGTCAGCGCTTCATTTGCGGCGGTCAGCGATTCGGCCTCGTCGAGCAGCCCCCTGATGTCGGATTGCAGCCCTGCCCTGTCGCCGATGATTCTGACCCGCACACCGCTCTGGTGCAAATCGGCGAGATCACGGCGGATGAACAGTTTCAGCAGGCCCATCAGGTCACTGACCTCGGACTTCGGCCGCGACCAGTTCTCCGACGAGAAGGCATAGACCGTCAGGAAGGAGATGCCGAGCCCAGGTGCGGCGCGCACCGTCTTGCGCAGCGCTTCGACACCTGCCCGATGGCCAGCAAGACGAGGCATGCCGCGCGCCTTGGCCCAGCGTCCGTTTCCGTCCATGATGATCGCGACATGCGCGGGCGTTGCCATGTTCTCGCTTTCGGGTCAGCCGATGGCCAAACCCTAAACCTGCATGATTTCAGCTTCCTTATCGGAAAGCAGGTGGTCGATGGTGCTGATCGTTTCGTCGGTAAGCTTCTGGACCTGGTCGGAACGCTTGCGCTGATCGTCCTCGCTGATGTCGCCGTCCTTTTCCGCCTTCTTCAGGAAGTCCATGCCATCGCGGCGCACGTGGCGCGCGGCGACGCGGGCGTTTTCGGCGTAGCCATGAGAGATCTTGACCAGTTCCTTGCGGCGCTGTTCGTTGAGTTCGGGCAGCGGAATCCTGAGATTGGTGCCGTCGACGATCGGGTTGAAGCCCAGATTGGATTCGCGAATGGCGCGGTCGACCGCGCCGACCATCGACTTGTCCCAGACCGACACCGAAATCATGCGCGGCTCCGGCACCGAAACGTTGGCGACCTGGTTGATCGGCATGGTGGTGCCATAGGCCTGCACCTGGATCGCGTCGAGCAGATTGCTGGAGGCACGACCGGTCCGCAGCGAAGCCAGATCATGTTTGAACGCGGCGATTGCCCCGTCCATGCGCCGCTTGAGATCGTCGTACTCACCACTCATCTTAATCTCCTCGACCCGTCTAGCGCGGGTTCACTGCTTCGGGGCAAGGCCCCGTGTTCGAGCCTGATTTTCGAAAACCGGCATCCCCTTTTTCGGGACCAGGCCCCGGATCAATCGTCCGCGACGACCGTGCAGCGGCCGCCGCCCCTTAGAATATCGCCAAACCCACCTTTTTCGTGGATCGAATAGACGATTATCGGAATGTTGTTTTCGCGCGCAAGTGCAATCGCAGCCGTATCCATGATGGAGAGGCCGCGTTTTATGACTTCGCCGTGGCTGATGCGCTCGAAACGGGTCGCATCCGGGTCCTTCTTCGGGTCGGCCGAGTAGACACCGTCGACCTGAGTGCCCTTGAACAGCGCGTCGGCGCCGATTTCAGCCGCGCGGAGTGCAGCGGCCGAATCAGTGGTGAAGAACGGATTGCCGGTACCGCCGGCAAAGATCACCACCCTGCCCTGGTTCATGTAGGCGGTTGCCTGGCGCTGGGAGAAACTCTCGCAGAGTTCGGGCATGGCGATCGCAGAGAGCACCACGGCGTCGACACCGATCTTGTTCAATGACGTGCGCAGCGCCAGCGAATTGATGACGGTGGCAAGCATGCCCATGTGGTCGCCGGTGACGCGGTCACCTCCCTTGGAGGCAACGGCCACGCCGCGAAAGATGTTGCCGCCGCCGATGACGACGCCGACCTCGATGCCCAGTGCGCGGGCTTCGGCGATATCGGCAGCGATGCGATCCACCACCGAAACGTCGATGCCGAAATGCTGTTCGCCCATCAACGCTTCGCCCGACGCTTTCAACAAGACACGTCGGTAGAGGGGCTTCACCGTCATCTGGTCCTCGTCATTTTGCGTGTGACGCGTTCCGGGTGGCTACCCTCGCGCAGGCGCCGCCCCGAAACATGGCGCGATGCCGTGTTCCGATACACGAAGGGCGCCGCGATGTCACGCGGCGCCCGAGCCGGAAATTCGAGATCGAGACGCTCAGCCAATCATTAGCTGACGCCGGCAAAAGCGCCCTCTATCAGCAGGTCCGGGAAGTAGCCCATCGGCTTGCCGCCGACCGCCTGGCCCCCGGTGAGGCCGCCCTGGATTTCCGGTCCGAAGAACGAATATGGAAACGGCGTGACTGGCCGGCTGACTGCGTCGAGCCGTACCAGAAGCTCTCGCGGAATCTCGAAATCGAGCGCGCCGAGATTGTCCTTGAGCTGATCCAGCCTGGTCGCACCGATGATCACCGAGGCGACACCTGGCCTTGTCGCCGCCCAGTTCAAGGCGATCTGGGCCATGCCGCGGCCAAGCTCGCCGGCAACCTTTTCCAGTTCGGCAACGATTGCCCAGTTGCGGTCGCTGAATTTCTGAAAGCCCGGATTGCTCGAGCCGCGCATCGTCTCCAGTCTGCCACCGGCCTTATTGATTGTATCCGAACGATATTTGCCACTCAGAAGGCCGCTTGCCAGCGGGCTCCAGACCATAATGCCGGCGCCGTAGCGCGTACCGAACGGCACGAATTCATGCTCGATGTTGCGCTCGGCCAGCGAATATTCGAGCTGCAGCGCCGAAACCGGTTCATAGCCGCGTTGCTCGGCGACGGATTGCGCCCTGCTCGCGTACCAGGCGGGGACGTCGGAGAGGCCGACATGGCGGATCTTTCCGGCGCGCACCAGATCGTTAAGCGTCCGCATCACCTCTTCCGGCGACGTCAGCCTGTCCCAGGCATGCAGGATATAGAGATCGATATAGTCGGTACCGAGCCGCTTCAGCGAGCTTTCGACGGCGCGGATGATGTTCTTGCGGCCATTGCCGCCGGCATTCGGATTGCCCTGCTCCAGATTCATGCTGAACTTGGTGCTGATCACCGCCTTGTCGCGCAGGCCGCGCTCGGCGATGAACTCGCCAAGCCAGGTCTCGGAGGTGCCGCCGGTATAGGCGTCGGCGGTGTCGAAGAAATTCCCGCCTGCCTCGACATAGGCATCGACCAGCGCGCGCGCCGTCTCCTTGTCGGCACCCCAGCCCCATTCGGTGCCGAAGGTCATGGTCCCGAGTGCCAGGCGGGTGACTCGCAGCCCGCTGTTGCCAAGGGTGTAGTAGGACATGGTCATGATGTCGTTCCGATCCTGTTCAATGCCGATCCTGTCCGGGGGTCGTCTTGACCCACGGATTGCCGCGCTCATGCGTCATGCGGAATGTGAAGCCGTCCACTATCCAACCGGCGCCCGAACGGGTCAGGTGGTGTTCGTAAGTGCCCCAGACTTCCCAGAGCGGGTCGCCATTGCCTTCCATCCGGTTCCAGGCATAGCCGTTCGAGGAGACGGTCGCGGCGTTGGCGTCGATGGCGACCTGGTGGTTGGTACGCAGATGCAGGCTGGTCTTGCTGCCCCTGAGATTCGCTGCCCAGGTTCCGATCAGGTCGTCCGAGGCGATGGTGGCCGAGGGCTGTCCGCTCAGGCTGCTGAAGTCGACGGTGACACGGTCGGCGAAATAGCTGCGGGCCAGCCGCCAATCCTGTGCATCGACGGCACGATCGATGGCATCGGCGATACGGATGACCGCGCGCTCATCGGCGAGCATCATTTCGCGGGATGGCTCGGCTCCGCCGGCGTCGACCGGCGCCAGCGCAATACCCGCCGCGAAGGTAGCGTACTTCAATGCATTCATGTCTCTTCTCCTTTGCGCATCGGCCAGTCGCCGATCTGTTGGCGACAATGTGGGCCAGCGCGCCGGCGTCGAGAAGATTGCATTATCTGCACAGACTATGCGATATCATGCATGAATGGATCGCAACCTGCTCAGCCACCTTCCCGTCATCGTCGCCGTGGCGCGGCGCGGCGGCTTTGCGTCGGCCGCTGCGGAACTTGGCATGAGCCCTTCGGCGGTCAGCCACGCGGTGCGCCTTGTCGAAGAGCGGATCGGCCAGCCGCTGTTTGCCCGCACCACGCGCAGCGTCGCCTTGACCGAGGCCGGTGAGGCGCTTGTGGCGGCAGCGGAGCCTGCCCTGGAGGATATCGCGGATCGGATCGAGCGGATTCGCTCGGTGAAAGGCAGGGCGAGCGGCCTGCTCAAGATCAATGTGCCGCGCCTGGCGTTGCCGCTCGCCTTGATGCCCATCCTGTCGGCAATGGCCGAGCGCTATCCCGAGGTGACGGTGGAAGTGTTCACCGACGAGCGTCTGAGCGACATTGTCGGCGAGGGCTTCGACGCCGGCATAAGGCTGGGCGAGATGATTGCCGAGGATATGGTGACGGTGCGGCTGACGGAGCCGTTCCGAACGATCATCGTCGCCTCCCCCGCCTATGTTGGCCGCCACGGAAAGCCGCGAACGCTGGCTGATCTGTCCAGCCACAATTGCATCGGCTATCGGCTGTTGCGATCGCGCGCGCTCTATCGTTGGGATCTGTCCGACCAGGGCAAGGGTATCGGCGTCGAAACGCGTGGCAGCGTCGTCGTCACCGATCCACTGTCGGCGCGCGACATGGCGTTGGCCGGCATCGGGTTGGCCTATCTGTTCGAGCCGCTGGTGCGGGCCGATATCCAGGCCGGCCGGCTTGTCGAGGTGCTGCGCGCAGCCGCGATCGACGAGCCGGGGCTGTTCCTCTATTTTCCCCGCCGGGCGTCGATGGCGCCGAAGCTCAGGGCTTTCATCGACACCGCACAAGAAATCAGCCGGGCATCCCTGCGGACACCCGGCCGATAAAATTCGTCAGAAGGACAGCTGCCGCGGCAGCTTACTTCTTGACCGCCGCCGCGACTTCCGCCGCGAAATCGGTCTCTTCCTTCTCGATGCCTTCGCCCAGCGCAAAGCGCAGATAGGCGGTGATCTTGGCCGGGGCGCCGATGTCCTTCTCGGCATCCTTCAGCGCCTTCTCGACAGTGATGTCGGGATTGAGCACGAAGGCCTGCTTCAGGAGGACGACTTCCTCGTAGAACTTGCGCAGACGGCCCTCGACCATCTTCTCGATGATCGCTTCCGGCTTGCCGGACTGGCGCGCCTGATCGGAGAAGATCGCCTTCTCACGCTCGATTGCCGCTGGATCGAGTTCTTCGGTGGTCAGCGCCATCGGGCTGGTGGCGGCAACGTGCATGGCAACCTGGCGCGCAAAGGCGTTGGCGGCATGCTCGTTGCCCGTGGTCTCGATCGCGACCAGCACGCCGAGCTTGCCAAGGCCATCGGCAACCGCGTTGTGGACGTAGGTGGCGACGGCGCCATGCGGAACGGTCAGCTTGGCCGAACGGCGGAAGCCCAGGTTCTCGCCGATGGTGCCGACAGCGTCCTTGATGGTGTCGGTGACCGACTTGTCCGAACCCGGATATTTGGCCGCTGCAACCGCCTCGGTCTTGCCGCCATAAGCGAGCGCGACCTTGGCCACATTGGCAACGATCTCCTGGAACGCAGCATTACGAGCAACGAAGTCGGTCTCGGAATTGACTTCGATGACGGCGGCTTCGCGCGGGCCGGAATCGACGCCGATCAGGCCCTCAGCCGCGGTGCGGCCAGCCTTCTTGTCGGCCTTGGAAATGCCCTTCTTGCGCAGCCAGTCGATGGCCTCTTCCATGTTGCCGTTGGTTTCGTTCAACGCCGCCTTGCAATCCATCATGCCCGCGCCGGTCAAGTCGCGGAGTTCTTTGACCTGTGCAGCCGAAATGCTCATTGTCGCCTCTTTGTTTTAAATGCACCGACGCACCATCGAACCTCGATGATGCGTCTGTTTAGCGTGCCAAAATACGAGAAAGATGAAGGCCGCAACCGGCCTTCGATTGTTAAGCTTCGGGGGCTTCCGATGCCGGAGCCGGATCGAGAGCCGGTTCGACCGGAGCTTCGACCGAAGCGCCGATGTCGACGCCGAGCGCGCCCTGCTGGCGGGCGATGCCGTCGATCGCAGCCTTGGCGATCAGGTCGCAATAGAGCTGGATCGCGCGGGCTGCGTCGTCATTGCCGGGGATCGGGAAGTCGATCTTGTCCGGGTCGCAGTTCGAATCGATGATGGCGACGACCGGGATGCCGAGGCGCTTGGCCTCGAGGATTGCGATCGCTTCCTTGTTGGTGTCGATGACGAACATCAGGTCGGGCGTCGAGCCCATGTCCTTGATGCCGCCCAGCGCCTTGTCGAGCTTCTCGCGCTCGCGGTCGAGGTTGAGGCGCTCCTTCTTGGTCAGGCCCTGGGCCTCGCCGGCCAGCATCTCGTCGAGCTTGCGCAGGCGCTGGATCGAGTTCGAGATCGTCTTCCAGTTGGTCAGCATGCCGCCGAGCCAACGCGAATTGACGTAGTACTGGGCCGAACGCTGTGCCGCATCGGCGACGATGTCGGACGCCTGGCGCTTGGTGCCGACGAACAGCACGCGGCCGCCCTTGGCGACAGTGTCGGAAACCTGCTTCAGCGCCTGGTGCAGCAAAGGCACCGTCTGCGAGAGGTCGATGATGTGGATGTTGTTACGGGCGCCATAGATGTAGGGCGCCATTTTCGGGTTCCAGCGGTGGGTCTGGTGGCCGAAGTGAATGCCAGCTTCCAAAAGCTGGCGCATGCTGAAATCAGGCAGAGCCATTCTTAGTTCCTTTCCGGTTAGCCTCCACGGACACAGGCATTTTTGGACTTTGTCCTCGAACGCCACCGGAGGTTTCAGCCGGATTTCTCCCGGGCAGACACCAAAGTCCGTGTGTGGAATGAGCGCGCATATAGAGGGGATGCGCGACAAACGCAAGCCGTGTGGCGTTTCACCAGTCAGCGTGCGGCAATCAGCGCTCCTGTGCCGATCATCGCGCTACCGGCAAACCTGTTCATCAGGCGCATGCGTCTCGGCGTCCTGAACCAGCCCGAAGCCCGCCCGGCAAGTGCAGCATAAATACCCATGGTGAGGATGTTGACGCTGATGACGACCGCGACCACCAGCAGTCCGTCGGCAAGGGTCATGGTGTTGAGGTTCAGGATCAGCGGCATGATCGAAGCATGGAAGAGGATCGCCTTCGGATTGCCCAGCGCAATGGATGCACCGAGGAAGAACGACCGTGACAATCTCGCCTGCGACGCCTGCGGTTCATCCGATTGCGTGGCGGCGGCTCGCCACATCCTGATGCCGAGGAAAACCAGATACGTAGCGCCCGCGTATTTCAGCAGGAGAAAAACCCATTCGAAAGTCTGGGCCAACGCCACCAATCCGAGCAATGCCAGAGTGACCAGCACGGCATCCCCGGCGGCGACGCCAACCCCGGCCACGAAGGCACGAAGAAACCCGCGCGACACACCGTTGGTGATGACTGCGAACATCGCCGGTCCAGGTGTTGCAGCCGCAAGCGTGATTGCGGCGCAATAAGCCAGAAATGCCGTTGGTGTCATGGCCGAGCCTTTCCGTTGGGCACCCGTACCCGCCGGAAGATCGCGACGATCTCCTCGCGGCTGCATTCGAAAGCGCCGAGCCGCACCGCACGGTCGCGCTCGAAGCCGGTTATGTCATAGTGCGGCGCCGATGTCTTGGGCGGCCCCTGGTAGGATGACCGCTTGACGCCGAGTAGCGCGGCGAAGCGATGCAACTCATCGGTGTCGTCAGCCATCAGATGGCACCAGCGATGGCCGGCCCAATTCCAGATCGCCGCGTCGACATAGACTGCCATGAAGCTTGCTGTCTGCCTTCCATTCTTTGCAGCCGCCATTCTTCGCAAGCGAATGACGATCGGCCACATGGCCCGTGTGAATGTCAGTGACGATAGAATGGATTCGGATAGAAAATGAAGCTGCCACCGGCCGTAAGCTCAGCCACCGTGCTGGCGACTGTGGCCTGCATGCGACGGTGCAACTCGGCAACCGCGTCGTCGACCGAGCCGGCATGCTGATGCAGGCCAAGTGGATCGGGTACCCGGATGTAGGCGCAACGCGGCCCGGCCGGTTGCGGAATGAGCCTGTTCATCGTGTCGCGCAGTCCGCTCCGGCAATAGTCGTTGCGGATCCGCTTCAGGTGCTCGGCGATCTCCTCCTGCGTGATACGCGGATTGGCCGAGGCCCAGGACCCGACGCGTTGCAGCCTCTGAATCGTGTCGGCGAGCGCGCGGACCTTCTTTTGCTCGTCCGCATCGCCGGTGTTTTCGCGCTGCCAACGACGCGCCAGCCTGAGAAGCTCGGTGGTGTCGGGGACGGCGGTGTCGGGAGTAATGTCCTGGCCAAGCCGACGGCTGAGTTCGGCGACCAACGCCTTCTGGCGCTCGGCATAGGTTGCGCCTTCTTCGGGTGACAGGCTCCACGCGGCTTCGTCGCGGGCCAGCAGCGTCGAATAGATATGGTGGATGCGCTGCGGCAGCGTGTCGGTCGCTTGGCGTTCTATTTTCAGGTTTTTCTCGACATAGGTGCATTCCTTCGCCAGCGCCGCTTCGACATTCCTGGTGAAGACCAGTTTCCAGACGACCGGCGCGATCCAGACCTTGAAATCTGGATCCGTGGCCCGACCTCGTTTGAGTGCCGCAAGCCCCATCTCGACGGCGCCCGGCAGCAACGGCGCCACGATGTTGGCATGCCATCCGACGCCGCCTTCTGGATGCAGCAGCACGCCATGGCCTTTCAATGCCCAGGCGACGGAGTGTTCCTTGGCTGCCCCGCTGTTGCCGGGAATCTGGGCGATCAGGTTGTTGGCCAGCCAGAATTTCTGCATCAGTCGGCCAAGCCCGTTGACGACGCCATTCGTTGCCCAGGACGCAGCAAGCGGGCTGACCTGCGACACGATCTCCTTGTCGATCATCCAGTCGGTGAAGAACTCGGGATGATTGGGCGTGATGAAGGTTGCCTTCCCCGCTCCGCAACTGGCCCTCAGCCGCTCGAGGTCGGCGTGGGGAAAGTCGATATGGCGGACATTGGCGACGCCCCGCAGCCCGGCCAGGCGGTTGAAGGGCAAGACATCACGAAAACCCGGTATCCCCCGCAGCATGACGATCCGGTTGACTGTCGTCATGGCCCTGATCAGCGCCGGGTTGGGCCTCGGCGCCACGAAGACATCGATCCTGCTCAAGCTGCTCCCCCTTTTTGCGCCTCGACGCTGGGGAGGAAGTTGGGAGGCGATTGCGGCGCGTTCAAGTCGTTCGCAACGGCACGCCGTGTCGTGATGAATCAACCAGCCAGTTGAAGCACTATTTGGTCGGGCAGGTCTTCGACTGGTCGAACAGCGAAAGATTGACCAGCTTGCCGGTCATCGAGAAGTCGCCATAGTCCATGACGAGATCGCGGGTGATGCCGTTCTCGTGCAGCTTGAAGCTGATCCGGTATTCCGGCACCTCTTCGCCTGTCTTGTCGGTGTCGTCGAAATAGGCGATGTCGACCGGCCAGTATTTGTCGGTGGCGAGCTTCGCCAATGCCGGGGCCTCCGGGTCGGCCTTGTCGGCATCGGTCTTCTTGCCGACGACGACCGTGGTGGTCATCACCTTGTTGGCGTCTTCGGAACCGTCGAAAAGGTTGGTTTCGTAAAAATTCTCGCCCTTTTCGGCTTTGCCGATCAGTTCGACCAGATGCTGGGTCGGGAATTGGGTCATGGCCAGCTCGAGGCTGTTCTTTTCGGGCTTGTCGATATCGACCTTCAACCCCTTGGTCTCTTTCGTGGCGATGCCCTTGACCTCCTTGTCGAGGTTCTGGTCGACGAAGGACTTCGTCACGAATGAAAAGGTCTTGCCTTCAGCGTCCTCGAAAGTGGTCGTCTGCTGGTCGGTCAGCTTCGTGTTCTCGTTGGTGACGATCTGGGTGACGAAACGGAATTTCACCGTATAGCCTTCACAGGCCGAGCCGTTGAACTCATAGACCATGCGGCCGGATATGCCCGTGATGCCGGATTGATCGGATGCCTTGTTGAGGGTGAGATCGTAAACAGCGCGGTGGGCTTGCAGCGCCGGCACGGCGAAAGCAGGGCCTATCGAGAACACCGCCGACAACAGGACGGCATTGAATGCAAGGCGCGTTGCGCGCATGAGGTACTCCGATCGTCGCGGCTGATGGCAGGCCGCAGGGAAGATGGTCCAGCTTAAAAAAAGTCGTGGCGGAAGCGAGGCAAAAATAGCAATTTCGGCCCGGCCAGCGCGGCGTCACCCAAGCAATAGGGAAATACCATGAGTGAAACAATCGAAAAGCGGCTAAGCGATCTGGGCGTGACGCTTCCTGTCGCCGCCGCGCCCGCCGCCAACTATGTGCCCTATTGCAGGACCGGCAACCTCTTGTTCACCGCCGGGCAGTTGCCTCTCAAGGACGGCAAGCTGCAGGCGAGCGGCCTGCTCGGTCGCGACGTCGACACCGGGGCCGGCAAGGACGCGGCAAAATACTGCGCGATCAATATCCTGGCGCAGGCCAAGGCCGCTCTCGGAGACCTCGAGAAAATCCTTCGCCTGGTGAAGATCACCGTTTTCGTCGCCTCGACGCCGGATTTTGTCGAGCAGCATCTGGTTGCCAACGGTGCCTCCGATTTCCTTGTTGCGGCACTTGGCGAGCGCGGCAAGCATGCCCGCTCCGCTGTCGGCACCGCCTCGCTGCCACTTAATGCCGCAGTGGAAATCGAAGCGGTCTTCGAAGTCGAGTGAGCCAGGAGACGACCATGACCGACCTATCCTGGCTGACCGCCCGGCCTGTCGCCCATCGCGGTTTCCACGACATGAACAAGACGCGCTGGGAAAACACGCTTTCCGCCTTCGCCGCGGCGGCCGAGCGCGGCTACGCCATCGAATGCGACGTGCACCTGTCGCTGGACGGCGTTCCCGTCATCATTCATGACGACGATCTGCAGAGGCTGACCGGTCAGGACGGTTTCGTCTGGCAGCGTACCGCGGCGGAGCTCACGGCGCTCAAGGTCGGCGGCACGTCGGATCATGTACCGACGCTGCAGGAAGCGCTCGACCTGGTCGATGGCCGCGTGCCGATGGTCGTTGAGCTGAAAGGCATCCCGGGCCGCGACGAGGGTCTCGTGGCGATCGTCGGCAAGATGCTCAAGCGCTACAAGGGCAAGTCGGCTATCATGTCGTTCGACCACTGGCTGATCCGCGATTTTCCGAAACACGCGCCGGGCATTCCGGCCGGACTGACCGCCTACGGCAAGGACGTCAAGCTGATCGAGGCGCATTTCGCCATGCTGGCGCATGAGATCGCCTTCACCTCCTATGCCGCCGGCGACCTGCCCAACCGGTTCGTCAGCTTCGTCCGTGAAAAGCTGAAAATGCCGGTCATCACCTGGACGGTGCATGACCAGCCGGCGGTCGACCTGACTTTCAAATATGCCGACCAGATGACGTTCGAGGGGTTCGAACCTGACCTGGTCAAAGTCGCCTGAAGTCGGTGTCTGAAACGTGACTTGTACCCGGCCGGACGGAGCTTAAATAAGCCCCATGGATCAAGGCGACGATGGCGATGACCAGATGGCGAATGCGGACTATTTGATCCGCATCGCCGCTGGCATCGGCGCTTTCACCCCGGACGAGTGGAACAGCCTCAGCGGAACCACGCGAGGCAACGCAGAGAACGGCTACAACCCGCTCGTTTCATTCGCTTTTCTGAGTGCACTTGAAGACTCAGGCTGCGCCGTGCGGCGCACAGGATGGCAAGGTCATCATTTGCGATTGGAGACCGCGCAGGGCAAGCTGCACGGGGCGGTCCCGTGCTATCTCAAGTCGCACAGCCAGGGCGAATATGTGTTCGATCATGGCTGGTCGGATGCCTTCGAACGCGCCGGCGGCCGCTATTATCCAAAACTGCAATGCGCGGTGCCGTTCACACCGGTCACCGGCCCTCGCCTGCTGGTCACCAAGGGCGAGGATGTCGGCGCCGTCAAAGCCGGACTGGCGGCGGGCCTGAAGGCGGTCACGCAAAAACTCGGCGTCTCGTCAGCGCATGTGACCTTCGCCCAGGAAAGCGACGTGGAGGTGCTGGAAGCGGCAGGGTTCCTGCATCGCACCGACCAGCAGTTCCATTTCTTCAACGAAGGCTTTTCAACCTATGACGACTTCCTCGCCACCCTTGCCTCGCGCAAGCGCAAGGCGATGAAGAAGGAGAGGCGCGAGGCGCTGGCCAACGGCATCTCGATCGACTGGCTGACCGGCAAGGATCTCACCGAAAAGGCCTGGGACGACTTCTTCGCCTTCTACATGGACACCGGCAGCCGCAAATGGGGTCGGCCTTATCTCAGCCGCCAGTTTTTCTCGCTGATCGGCGAACGCATGGCCGACGACATCCTGCTGGTGATGGCCAAGCGCAACGGGCGCTACATTGCCGGCGCCATCAATTTCATCGGCTCCGACGCACTCTACGGCCGCAACTGGGGCTGCATCGAGGACCATCCCTTCCTGCATTTCGAGGTTTGCTACCATCAGGCGATCGACTTCGCCATCGAGCGCAAGCTCAGGGTTGTCGAGGCCGGCGCCCAAGGAGAGCACAAGCTGGCGCGCGGCTACCGCCCGGTGACCATGCATTCCGCGCACTACATCGCGCACCCCGGCCTGCGCAACGCCGTTGCCGACTATCTCAGGCGCGAACGGCATGAGGTGGAGCGGATGAGCGAATATCTGGAAGAGCACACCCCATTCCGCAGGGATCTGGAGGAGTAGCGATCGGCCTGCCCCGATCGGCGGGGCGACTTTACCCGATCGTCTTGCCGACTTTCGACGGCTTCGCTACACGAAAAGGCACAATCCGGAGCGTTCGCCATGGCTGAGGCCGCCTATGACACTGACAACATCTTCGCAAAGATCCTGCGCGGTGAAATTCCCTCGCACCGCGTCTACGAGGACGAAGCGATCGTCGCCTTCATGGATGTGATGCCACAGGGGCCGGGCCATACGCTGGTGGTGCCGAAGGCGCCGTCGCGCAACCTGCTCGACGCCGACCCGTCAACGTTCGGACCGCTTTTCACGGTCGTCCAGAAAGTGGCGCGGGCCGTCAAACAAGGTTTTGGCGCCGACGGCGTCACCGTCATGCAATTCAACGAGCCCGCCTCGGGGCAGACCGTCTATCATCTGCATGTGCATGTCATCCCACGCTTCGACGGCATTCCCCTGAAGCCGCACACGGGCGGGATGGAGAAGCCGGAAGTGCTGGCCAAAAACGCCGAAAAGATACGAGCGGCGCTGCGAAGCTGACGCCGCACGTCGCTTTGCGACCAAGCAATTTTACCTGGCGGTGGTTTGAGCCAGTTGCTCGATCGCGCTCGGCAGAACGATCCCTTGCTCCAGCCGCTGGCGGATCGCATCGGCACATTGCGTGGGGCTCAGCAGGGAGGTGTCGACGTCCAGGTCGTAAACGCCTGGCCGGTGCACCTCCTCCTGCCACAGACGCACGGGCAATGGCACGGGATCGTCGGACGAGCCGGTCACCGGCAGGCCAGCGAGACGGCGCGCGCAATCGGCGAGGCAATCGAGGGGTTTTGAATAGGCATCATGGTGGCCGACATCCGCCACGACGTTCAGCCCCAGCCGGCTGTGGGCGGCGATCGATTCGTAAAGCGCGGCGTAGAAATCGGGCACCAGGCCTTCAAGGTCCGGACGCTCGCTGCCCGGCCGCAAGCCTATTCCAGGCCGATAGCGTTGTGGCGTGGCCTGTTCGTAAACGTCGACACCGAGATTGATCCAGACACCATCAAGATTCTCCTGGATGGCCTGGACGATGCTTGATTTTCCCGATCTCGGCGCACCGTTCAGGATGACGATCTGCCCGGCCATGCGTCCCTCATTGCTCCAATGAAAAAAGCCCCGTCTCCGGGGCTTTTTCGACTTTCGCCAATGCATGTCGCCCAAAAGTGGCTCCGGTTTTGGGGCAACGACAGGCGTAAAAAGAAACTTAAAGCGCGTCGCCCGAATCCGTTTCGATGCGTCGCGCTTTAAGGTCAGTTCTTTCTGGGCAATTGCGGCACGAGGCTGCGCTTGCCGCCGTCCTTGCCCTTGGCTTCGGGCTTCTGCGCCACCAGCTTCTTGGCCGCGGGCTTTTTCGCGACAGCCTTTGTCGGCTTCGGCGTTTCTTCCGGCTCTTCCTTCTTCGGCTTCACCGGCGCCTCGTCGGCGAGCGATTCGAGCTTCAGGCCGGTCTCGCCGGTTTCCTTCTTCTCGACGGTGACGCGCACCGTGCCGCCCTTCTTGAGCTTGCCGAACAGCACCTCGTCGGCCAACGGCTTCTTTATGTGCTCCTGGATGACACGGCCGAGCGGCCGCGCGCCCATGCGCTCGTCGTAACCCTTGTCGGCGAGCCAGGCGATGGCATCGGGCGACAGGTCGAAGGTGACGCCACGCTCGGAAAGCTGGGCCTCGAGCTGCATGACGAACTTCTGCACCACCTGATGGATGACCGGCACCGGCAGCGAGCCGAACGGGATGATCGCATCGAGACGGTTGCGGAATTCCGGCGTGAACAGCCGGTTGATCGCCTCGACGTCGTCGCCTTCGCGCTTGGTCGAACCGAAGCCGATCGCCGCACGCTGCGCATCCGACGCGCCCGCATTGGTGGTCATGATCAGGATCACATTGCGGAAGTCGATCTGCTTGCCGTTATGGTCGGTCAGCTTGCCGTGGTCCATCACCTGCAACAGGATGTTGAACAGGTCCGGATGCGCCTTCTCGACTTCGTCCAGCAACAGCACGCAGTGCGGATGCTGGTCGACGCCGTCGGTCAGCAGACCGCCCTGGTCGAAGCCGACATAGCCGGGAGGCGCGCCGATCAGCCGCGATACGGTGTGGCGTTCCATATATTCCGACATGTCGAAGCGGATCAGCTCGACACCGAGCGATGCAGCCAACTGCTTGGCCACTTCGGTCTTACCGACGCCGGTCGGGCCGGAGAACAGGTAGGAGCCGATCGGCTTCTCCGGTTCGCGCAGGCCGGCACGCGCCAGCTTGATCGCCGAGGTCAGCGCGGTGATCGCGGTATCCTGGCCATAGACGACGCGCTTCAGCTCGATATCGAGACCCTGCAGCACCTTCTCGTCGTCGGCCGAAACCGTCTTCGGCGGGATGCGGGCCATGGTGGCGATCGTCGCTTCGATCTCCTTGATGCCGATCGTCTTCTTGCGCTTGGCTTCCGGCACCAGCATCTGCGAGGCGCCGGTCTCGTCGATCACGTCGATCGCCTTGTCCGGCAGCTTGCGGTCGTTGATGTAGCGCGCCGACAGCTCCACTGAGGCCTTGATCGCCTCGTTGGTGAATTTCACCTTGTGGAATTCCTCATAATAGGGCTTGAGGCCCTTCATGATCTCGATGGCGTCCTCGATGGTCGGCTCGTTGACGTCGATCTTCTGGAAGCGTCGCACCAGGGCACGGTCCTTCTCGAAGAACTGGCGGAATTCCTTGTAGGTGGTCGAGCCGATGCAGCGGATCGCACCCGACGACAAGGCCGGCTTCAACAGGTTCGACGCGTCCATGGCGCCGCCTGATGTTGCCCCTGCCCCGATCACCGTGTGGATCTCGTCGATGAACAGCACCGCGCCGGGGTAGTCCTCGAGTTCCTTGACGACCTGCTTCAGCCGCTCCTCGAAATCGCCGCGATATCGCGTGCCGGCGAGCAGCGTGCCCATGTCGAGCGCGAAGATGGTGGCATTGTGCAGCACTTCGGGAACGTCGCCCTCGACGATGCGCTTGGCGAGGCCTTCGGCGATCGCCGTCTTGCCGACGCCGGGATCACCGACATAGAGCGGATTGTTCTTGGAGCGGCGGCACAGCACCTGGATGGTGCGGTTGATCTCGGACTCGCGGCCGATCAGCGGATCGATCTTGCCGGCCTTGGCCTTGTTGTTGAGGTTGACGCAATAAGCGGTCAGCGCATCCTGCTGCTGCTTCTTCTTGCCGCCTTCCTCTTGCGGCTCGGCGCCGTTCTGGCCGCCCTGCTCGTCATCGGCACCGCGCGGCGAACGAGTTTCCGACGCGCCCGGACGCTTGGCGATGCCGTGCGAGATGTAGTTGACCGCGTCGTAGCGGGTCATCTGCTGTTCCTGCAGGAAATAAGCGGCATGGCTCTCGCGCTCGGCGAAGATGGCGACGAGCACGTTGGCGCCCGACACTTCCTCGCGGCCGGACGACTGCACGTGGATGACCGCGCGCTGGATGACGCGCTGGAAACCGGCGGTCGGCTTGGAATCCTCGTCGTAACCGGTGACCAGATTGTCGAGCTCGGTGTCGATATAGGTGAGAACCGTGTGCTTCAGCTCGTCGAGATCGACATTGCAGGCGCGCATGACGGCGGCCGCCTCGGTGTCGTCGATGAGCGCGAGCAGCAAATGTTCAAGGGTTGCATATTCATGGTGCCGCTCATTGGCGAGCGTCAGCGCCTGGTGAAGCGCCTTTTCCAGGCCTTGGGAGAAAGCCGGCATGTTACCTCACTTCTTCTCCATCACGCATTGCAGCGGATGCTGATTCTGTCGGGCGAAATCCATGACCTGAGACACTTTGGTCTCGGCCACCTCGAATGTATAGACCCCGCACTCGCCCACTCCATGATTGTGAACATGAAGCATGATGCGTGTGGCGGCTTCGCGGTCCTTCTGGAAAAAACGCTCCAGCACGTGAACCACGAACTCCATGGGCGTGTAGTCGTCGTTGAGGATGAGGACCCGGTAAAGGCTGGGCTTCTTGGTCTTGGTTTTGGTGCGCGTGATAACGGCCGTCCCGCGGCCGGCCTCATTGCCGTCGCCGCCGCCGTTTTGCATCCGCGCCACGCGTCTCGTGGCAGTCAAATCGATCGTCACGTATTCCTGCCTCTTCGAATCCCCATGCGAGTTCGACATGTAGGTGTTCGATGGACGATTTTAAGCCCTTCTGTTTAGCTGACAATATGGCTAGGTGACCAAACTTGGCCGATTTTCGCAATCGTGAAGGGGCGCGAGGCCTTGGAGCGGAAATTGACATGAAAAAACCCGGCCACGCTTCCGCGACCGGGTTTTGTCCCGCGCCCAAAGGGCCGGATATTGCTCACGTCAGGCGAAATTACTTTGCCTTGGCAACGATCGATTCGAACGGCTTGTAGGCTTCCTTGGCAAGTTCGGCATAGAGGTCGCCAATCTTGGTAGCCTCGGCTACGAACGCCTCATACGATTGCTTGGCATAATCGGACTGGATCTCGATCGCCTTTTCCAGCGACTTGGCCGAAAACATCTTTTCGACGGCGGCGCTGCCTGCTTCGAAGCTCTTCTTGGTGTATTCGCCAGCTTCGGTGGCGATCGCCTGCGCGCCCTTGGAGAGCGAAGCGAAGCTCTTCAATCCGGTATCGGCAAACTCTTTGCCGTATTTGCTGAAGTCCTCATAGGTCTGGGTCATTTCACGCATTCCCTTGGGTTGAAGCGTCCTTCTTCGGGGCGCTCTTGTGCAATGCACGCTAATATATTGTGCACCGCACAAAAGTCAACATTTCGCCGGCGTCCAGACACCGCCTGCGCAGTCAATGGCTAAAAATCGAATAAAGAGAGCTTCAAGCCCGAAGAAAATGGTGAACGCGGCGGTTACCATAAACGGATTGGTAACGCTGCCCCGGTAGCTTTGGCTGGAAGTGAGGCAGGACCCTTTGCCGCCTCCAGCGCAACGAAGAATCCAAGGGAAGTACCAGTGCGTCAGGCGTTGTTGGGCATCGTTTCCAAATCCACCTCCCCTCTCAAAACGATGATGATCTTCGCTTTGGCGATGACAGTCGTCTGCGGCGACGTTGCCTCGTCGCTGGCGGCGAGGTCCGCGGCAATCGTCATCGACGCCAAGACCGGCAAGGTGCTTTATTCGGCGGATGCCGATGGCAGGCGCTATCCGGCCTCGCTGACCAAGATGATGACGCTCTATCTGACCTTCGAGGCGCTAGCGAAAGGCAAGATCAGCCGGAACTCGCAAGTCGTTTTTTCGGCCAACGCCGCCGCCGAGCCGCCGACGAAGCTTGGCGTGAAGCCGGGCGGCTCGGTCACGGTCGAGACCGCGATCCTGTCGATGGTCACCAAATCGGCGAACGACTCGGCGACCGCGCTCGGCGAAATGCTCGGTGGCAATGAAACCAATTTCGCCCGCATGATGACCGCCAAGGCGCGTGCCCTGGGCATGAATGGCACCGTGTTTCGCAATGCCAACGGCCTGCCCAATCCCGGCCAATTCACCACCGCGCGCGACATGGCGACGCTCGGCATCGCGCTGCGGGAGCATTTCCCCCAGTATTACGGCTATTTCTCGCAGCGCTCCTTTCTCTACGGGCGCCAGCGCATCAATGGTCACAACCGCCTGCTTGGGCGCATCAAGGGCGTCGACGGCATCAAGACCGGCTACACCCGCGCCTCCGGCTTCAACCTCGTCTCGTCGGTTTCCGACGGCAATCGCCGCATCGTCGGCGTCGTCATGGGTGGCACCTCGGGCGGCAGCCGCGACAACCAGATGGCTGCGTTGATCAACACCTATATGCCGCGCGCATCGACCCGTGGTGGCGGCGATCTGGTCGCCAAGGCCGGCGGCAGCAACCCGATCACCGCCCTTGCCAAGGTCCTGCTGCCCAAGCACGACGCGCCAACGCCGGACGACAAGCCGGTGGTGGCGCAAGATGACGCGACCCAGGACGATGCGACCGTTGCCGAGGACGCCACTGTAGCGGAGGACAGCACCGCGCCGAGCGAGCCGAGCGAAGAGGCTGCCGAAGACGCTGCCCCTGTCGTCAAGGCGAAAAAGGTCAAGACCGTCATCGTATCGGCGCCGCAGGTGGCCACGGCCCAGGTCGTGGCGGCCTATGCCGAACCGACACCGGCGCCGACGCCGACTGTCGACCCGGTCAACACCGCGTCGGTGCCGTCAGGCTGGGCCATCCAGGTTGCTTCGTCGCCCAAGCAGTCCGAAGCCCAGGCCTTCCTCGACAAGACGACCAAGCAGGCACCCAAGGCGGTGGCTGACGCTTCCGGCTTCACCGTCGCCTTCGACAAGGACGGCGTCACCTATTACCGCGCCCGCTTCGGTGGCTTTGGTTCCAAGACTGCTGCGTGGAAGGCCTGCACGGCTTTGAAGAAGAAGAACATCGAGTGCTACGCCGTCCAGCAGTAGGACGGCGTGGAAACAATCTCCCGGAAAAATTCTGCGTCGAAGGAGAACTAATTGTGATTGGAGAGCAAGACGTCCTTGGCTTCATTGATCCGCGCCGCCAGGAAAGACGTGCCGCCGATATCGGGGTGCAGGCGCTGCATCAGGCGGCGGTGCGCCTTGCGGACATCCGCCGCGGCGGCCCCCGCTTCAAGACCAAGGACCTTGTAGGCCTCCTCCTTAGTCATGGCGCCCGAACCTGGCGCAACACCCAGCCCTTCGCCACCGTTCGTATCAGCGTTTTTGCGCCAGACGGGAAATCTGCCGTCAAGATACGTCTCTAGCAGTTGCCGGCTCTCCGGATCGCCGGAGAGTTCGCGGTAGAGATGCTGCAGTTCTGCCAGCCCCATCGCGCCAAGCATCTTGCCCTCGTGGCGACCAGCCAGGACCAGTCCTTCGAGGCCACCGGTATCGTGATCAAGCTCCATTTCGAGTGCTGCGGTGCGCACCGTCGAACGCTTGCCCGGCGCGAGCTTTGCCGTCGGCTGCTTCATCCGCATGGAACCATACCAGGCGATTGCCGCCGACAGAATTATGCCGCCAATGCCTTCGCGCCCGACCGCAACCATAGCGATGCCGACCAGCCCTAGGAGGACCGGCCCAAGTGTCTTCATGCCGCTGGCCAATTTTGCCGGGTCGGCGCGAAGGAAGATCGTGGCCACGCCGAGAAGCACCAAAAGCAATGCCACCAATGCGATGATTGCGCCCATCAGTTCCCGCCACCCCGCAGATGCTCAATCATAAGCCGGTCTTCCGGCCTGCCCCTGGCTTCGAGCGCCTTCAACCCACCGGTTGCAAACACCGCGACCGCCGAGAGCAGTCCTGCCAGGGTCGCGGCAGCCCGCCGATCAAATCGGAACCAAGCCCCTTTGGACAACCGCGCGATTTCCTTAAACGCCTTTTCTGCGCCGGAATCATGCCCCTCCTGGAAGACGAAGACAGGAACGCCATGCAGGCCGAGGCTGCCGGCCTTTTCAGCCAGATCGTCGATGTTCTCTTCCATCGCATCGCCGATATAGACCAGCGCATTGACCTTGGCCGTGGCCGTCTGTTTCAGCGCATGCGCCAGCACCTTGCCGATCTGGGTGTTGCCGCTGCGGCATTCGATTTGCGTCATCAGTTGCTTCAAGGCATTGGTGTCGGCCACGAAAGCCGACGAACGGCACTCGCCCAGGCCGCGAAAATAGACCAGTTGGACGCTGAGGGTTCCGGCCTTGCCGACGGCATCGAACATCTGGCCCTGCAGCTCACAAGCCAGATCCCAGGTCGGCTGGCGGCTCATCGTCGCGTCGAGCGAAAGGATCAGCCTGCCTGACCCCATCGCCGACGCAGCCAGCGTCCTTGCCTGCCGAAGAAACGCTTCGATCTCGCCGGCGTTGGATTGAGGTTTGACCGGCGCAGGATTGGCCCTTGCGGGCACGGGCTGCTTTTTGTCGCTCATGAAAACAAGATGTGGCGTTGTCGCGCCGCTTGCAAGTCCAGTGCGACGCAAGTTTGAGGGCCAGCAAACCAGCCGCAATTGAAGCAGACAACCCCTTGAGAGTGCGATGGCTTACAGCAGGCCGAGATCGGCAAGCTCGCGCCTGAGCTTCGGCGGCATCTCGATCAGCCCGACCTTGCCCTTGCCGAGATCGGCCGGCGCGTCCGACGGTTTCAGATAGCGCCAGCCCTGGAAGGCCCGGCGCGGCTGCCAGTCGGTGCGCACGACTTGCGGATCGAGAATGAGATGACAGCGGCCGATGCCTTCGCTGTCGGTGAACGGCCGGATCTCGGTGATCAACTGCCGGCACTGCACATTGCCCTTGATCACCCAGTAGAGCGAACCGCCGTCGGTGATCTCGGCGCCGCGCGTCGGCACCATTCGCGTCGTGTGATACTGCTCGACCGGCTCACCGGCGCGCCGCCGCTCGTCGAGGCGAAAGGCGATCCACTCTTCGAGATCCTCGACGCTGTCGCAGCCGACACAGAGTTTTATGAGATTGAGAGACATCGCCTAAGGTTTAGTCCGGCGCGCGGATGCGTCAACGGCCTGATCGACTTCTCCACAGTGCCAGCACCCAGACACCAAGCCTGTGGTGCCCAGAGGCCGTTTCGAAATTCGCTCTGGCTAGTCATATGGTGGTGTTTTCGAGAACCGGAGCGCAGCGGACATTTGGGTCCGTGAGCACTGGAAGCGCAGAAAACGCCGCCAGATGGCCGCCGGAGTGGGTTTCCAAACGGCCTCTCAGCACTCCACGACATTGACGGCGAGCCCGCCAAGGCTGGTTTCCTTGTACTTCTCGTTCATGTCGAGGCCGGTCTGGCGCATCGTCTCGATCGCCGCGTCGAGCGGCACGAAATGGATGCCGTCGCCCTTGATCGCCAGTGACGCAGCCGTCACCGCCTTGACCGCACCCAGCGCATTGCGCTCGATGCAAGGCACCTGGACCAACCCGCCGACCGGATCGCAGGTCATCCCGAGATGATGTTCGAGCGCTATCTCGGCGGCATTTTCGACCTGTTCTGGCGTGCCGCCCATGACGGCGCACAAGCCAGCCGCGGCCATCGCGGATGCCGACCCGACCTCGCCCTGGCAGCCGACCTCTGCGCCGGAGATCGAGGCATTGGTCTTGATGATGCCGCCAACGGCGGCAGCCGTCAGCAGGAAGTCGCGGATGCTCGGCTGATCGGCCTCGGGATGGAAATGCAGCCAGTAGCGCAGCACCGCCGGCAGGGTGCCGGCCGCACCATTGGTCGGCGCGGTGACGACGCGGCCGCCGGCGGCGTTCTCCTCGTTGACCGCCATCGCGTAGATCGACAGCCAGTCGTTGGCGAGCAAGGGATTGGGTCTGTTCTGCTGCCACTGCTCCTGCAGCTTGTCATGCAGCATCCGCGCGCGCCGGCGCACCTTCAGTCCGCCCGGCATGATGCCGTCCTGTGACAGGCCACGGTCGATGCAGCCCTTCATGGCGCTCCAGATGCCGTCGAGGCCGGCGTCGAGCTTTTCGCGCGACATCTGCGTCTCTTCGTTGATCCGCTTCATGTCGGCGATGGAAAGGCCGCTTTTGCTAGCCATCGCCAGCATCTCGACCGCATTCTTGAAGGGATACGGCACCTTCTTGCCTTCGGTCGTCACCGACCCCTTGGCCTTCATCCGCTGCAGCTCTTCTTCCGAAACCACGAAGCCGCCGCCGATCGAATAGTAGATGCGTTTGAGCAGCAGGCGGTCGCCCGCATCATAGGCATAGAACGCCATCCCGTTGGCGTGGCCGGTGAGCGGCGTCTTGCGGTCCAGCACCAGATCGGTGGCCGGGTCGAAACGATAGGACGGATGGCCGGGCGGCGAAATGCGCTTCTCCGCGGTGATGCGGCTGGCAATGCCATCAGCCTGATCGGGATCGACAGTCTGCGGCGTCAGGCCGGCAAGGCCGAGCACGACCGCGCGATCACTGCCGTGGCCGATGCCTGTGTAGGCGAGCGAGCCATGCAGGCTGGCGGCGAGACGGTCGACCTTGACGCCCGCCGGACGCGGCCAGTCAGTTCCCGCGACCTCGTCGAGAAACCGCGCTGCGGCGGTCATAGGACCCATCGTGTGCGAACTCGAGGGTCCTATGCCGATCTTGAACAGGTCGAAAACCGAAAGGAACACGCGGCGCTGTCTCCTGGAGTCACGTCAAGGACTATATATAGGAATTCCCAGGATGTTTCCGCTCTTTTGGAAATCGCGGCGCATCGCCTGCCGACCTTGTTTGCTCCGGCAGCGACATTGGTTCGATCGCTCTCTGGCGGGCATCGAAGCGATCGCACTGAATGTGATAAATTCGGACTATGGGCGATTCCCTCGATCTTTCGACAGCCGATCTCGCGGCGCTGGCTTTCTTCCTCGTCGCGTGGCTGCTGCACACGCTTGCCTCCGACGGCAAGCTGGTCAGCCGCGTGTCGCTGACAACGGCGATGAACACGCAGCGGCAAGCCTGGATGCGCACCATGGCCGAACGCGAGATCCGCATCGTCGACACCGCCATCATGAGCGGGTTGCAACAGGGAACCGCCTTCTTCGCCTCCAGCTCATTGATCGCGATCGGCGGTTGCTTTGCCTTGCTCGGCGCATCCGACCGGGTTCTTGAGGTGCTGAGCGACCTGCCCCTGGGCGACGCCCCGTCGCGCGCGGCCTTTCAGATAAAAGTGTTCGGACTGGTCCTGATCCTGGCGTTTTCGTTCTTCAAATTCGGCTGGGCGTACCGGCTGTTCAACTATTGCACGATCCTGATCGGCGCCGTGCCGATCCTGCATGGTGAAGCGTCACGCAACCCGGTCACCGAAACAGCGGTCTGGCGTGCTACGCAAATGAACATGCTGGCCGGAAAGCATTTCAATTCCGGCCTGCGCGGCGTGTTCTTCTCGATCGGCTATCTCGGCTGGTTCGTCGATCCCACGGTGTTCGTTTTGTCGACGCTGTTGCTCCTGGCCGTGCTGGTGCGGCGCCAGTTCTTCTCGGCGGCCAGACACGCGGTGATCGGTCAGCCGCCGGGCGCGGGAAAAGGCTGATCGATCCGGCCCGATATCCAGTAGGCGAAGAGCCCGATCCATTCACGGATGGCCATTGTGGTGACCTGCAGCGAATCGGCCGGATTGTCGCGGAACAGGCCGATGCCTTCCCGCCCCGTGGTGCGGTAGTCGACCGGCCAGGGAATGGTTGCAAAACCGGCCTTGTCGAACAGCGCCTTGGCGCGCGGCATATGGAAGGCCGAGGTCACCAGCAGCCAGGTTTCGCCGGGCTTCGGTGTTACCAGCTCCTTGGTGAAGACGGCATTCTCATAGGTGTTGCGGGACTTGTTCTCGAGGATCAGGCGATCGGCCGTCACACCAAGTGCAGTGAGCAATCGGGGTGCCGTGGCTGCGTCGCCCTCGCCTTCGAGGAACAGTTCGCCAGTGCCGCCGGAGACGACCACCCTCGCGGTTGGAAAGCGCCGGGCGAGAATCGCGGTCTCGACCATCCGGTCGCCGCCGCTGTTCAATTCATAGCCGCCGCGCACCAGGTTGATGGCACCTTCGAAGCCGCCGCCGAGCACGACGATGCCGTCGACCTTTTCCGGCAGTGGCGGGCGCGCGAAACGCTCCTCCAGCGGGTTGAGCATCATCGCACCAAGCGACGTCCAGGCCGACAGCCCAAGGATCAGAAACGCCAGCACGCTGCCGGTGACGGCAAGCCGCCGGCGGCCGATGTTTGCGGCAACCAATCCCGCCAGCAGAAGGAAGATCGTCAGGTTGAGCGGCTGGATGAAGAACCAGAAGACTTTGGAAAGATAGAAGAACATCGCTCAACCCCGTTGGACGAGCGACATCCTTACCACCACTTCTCCGGCTGGAATGTGCCGGCCGCCTGCTCGATGACGGCGGCGGTCTGGAACAGGGTTTCCTCATCGAACGGCCGGCCGATCAGTTGCAGGCCCAGCGGCAGGCCCTTGGCGTCCAGACCCGCCGGCACGGCGATGCCCGGCAGGCCGGCCATGTTCACGGTGACGGTGAAGATGTCGTTCAGATACATCTTGACCGGATCGGCCGCCATGTCCTCATCGGCGATGCCGAAGGCGGCGGATGGTGTCGCCGGGGTCAGGATGACATCGACGCCGGTGGCGAAGACATTCTCGAAGTCGCGCTTGATCAGATTGCGCACCTTCTGCGCCTGCAGATAGTAGGCGTCGTAATAGCCCGCCGACAGCACATAGGTACCGATCATGATGCGGCGCTTGACCTCGCGGCCGAAACCGGCGGCGCGGGTCTTCTCATACATATCGACGATGTCCTTGCCCGGCACGCGCAGCCCGTAGCGGACGCCGTCGTAGCGCGCGAGGTTGGATGACGCCTCGGCGGGCGCCACGATGTAATAGGCCGGCAGCGCGTATTTGGTGTGCGGCAAGGAAATATCGACGATCTCGGCGCCGGCGTCCTTCAGCCAGGCAATGCCCTTCTGCCACAACGCCTCGATCTCTTCGGGCATGCCGTCGACGCGGTACTCCTTGGGGATGCCGACCTTCATGCCCTTGATCGGCTTGCCGATCGCCGCCTCATAGTCCGGCACCGGCCGGTCGACGGAGGTCGTGTCCTTCGGGTCGACGGAGGCCATCGATCTCAACAGGATCGCGGCATCGCGCACATCGCGGGCGATCGGTCCGGCCTGGTCGAGCGACGAGGCGAAGGCGACGATGCCCCAGCGCGAGCAGCGGCCATAGGTCGGCTTGATGCCGACGGTGCCGGTGAAGGCCGCGGGCTGGCGAATCGAGCCGCCAGTATCAGTCGCCGTCGCGCCGGCGCACAGGAAAGCCGAGACCGCGGTTGCCGAACCGCCGGAAGAACCACCAGGCACCAGGTGCGCATTGTCCAGGCTGCGCGCGGTCCTGGTGCCGCCAGCCGATACGAAGCCGCCGTCGCCCTGATGCGTGGTCGGCATCACCACCGTGTCGAGGCGCGAACGCCGCCACGGGTTGATGACCGGGCCATAGTAGGACGTCTCGTTGGACGAGCCCATGGCGAACTCGTCCATGTTGAGCTTGCCCAGCATGACCGCGCCGTCGGTCCATAAATTGGTGGTAACGGTCGATTCGTAGCGCGGCTTGAACCCGTCGAGCACATGGCTGCAGGCCTGGGTATGGACGCCTTCGGTGCCGAACAGGTCCTTGATGCCGAGCGGGATGCCTTCCAGCGCACCGCCCTCGCCCTTCGCCAGTTTGGCGTCGGACGCCTTCGCCATGTCCCGCGCTCTGTCGCCGGTCACCGCCACATAGGCATTGAGCACCGGATTCGCGCGATCGATGGCCGCGAGATAGGCCTCGGTGATTTCGGTCGCGGTGATTTCCTTGCCGCGCAACTTGGTGCGGGCCTGCGAAATCGTCAGCTGGGTCAGGTCGCTCATCAAAGGCTCTTTTCGTAAAACACCGACCGTTCGGAATCGGGATAATCCAGCACCGGGCCGCAGCGCGAAAACCCGGCGCGTTCGTAGACGGTCCACGCGGCTGGATGACGATCGCCCGTCTCCAGCACCAGACGTTTCAGCCCCTCCTTGCGCGCCAGCGTCTCGACCCGCTCGACGATCCCTGCGCCGATCTTGCGTCCGCGGTGCGAAGGCCGCGTGTACATGCGCTTGACCTCGCCGATGGCGCCGTCATGACGCTTCAGCGCGCCGCAACCGATGGCCAGGCGGTTGTCGCGGGCGATGAAAACGGTCGTATCCTCACCGGCCATCTGCTCAACCGTCAGGTGGTAGCAGTGCTCCGGCGGCGTCAGTTCGAGCAGCGTTTGGTTGAGCTCGTTGACCAGACCGCGCACGTCGTCCTGCAGCGGCGTTTCAACGGCGATCTCGATAGCCATCGGCGCGCTACTCCACGACCTTCGGCACGAGGAAGAAATTCTCTTCGGTCGCCGGTGCGTTGGCTACGATATCGGCGGCCTTGTTGCCGTCGGTGACGACGTCTTGGCGCTTCTTCATGTCCATAGGCGTCACCGAGGTCATTGGCTCGACCCCGGAAACGTCGACCTCGTTCAACTGCTCGACGAAGCCGAGGATGGCGTTCAGCTCGCCGGTCATGCGTTCGGCATCTTCTTCGCTCACCGCAATGCGGGCGAGACGCGCGACGCGCTTCACTGTCTTGACGTCAACGGACATGTTTTGCCTCGGGGAAAACCAGTTCGGGCTATAGCGGCGCCGCGCGCGCGGCGCAACCTGCATCGTGCGAGAGCACCAGGCGTCGGCCCAGCTCTTCTGTCATCGGTCTACCGTCTAGATGCTGTCTATGGCAGGGCAACGCCCTCGCACAGATAGTAGCTGCCGCTGTTGCCGTTCGCCTCGCTTTCGTCATCGGCCGGCCGGACCGAGACGAGATCGATCTGCGTCGAGCTCATCTGGGTCACTGAAAGGACGTCGGGAAACACATAACCCGGTTCCTGGCAGATGGCCGTCACCGCCCAGCTTGGCGAGGCTGTCGCCTTGCTGATCTGTACGAACTCGCAATTGTATTCGACACCTTGCAGGCCATGCGCCGAAAGCACGATGTTGCCAGCGTCGATCAGCGTCTGCAGCGTAGCCTTCCTGGCCTGTGTGCAAAGCTCCTCGGATTGGAGGTAGACGCCTTCGATGAAATCGTCAGCGGCGAGCGCGGGTGACGCCGCACCAACATGGACACGCAAAGAGACTGCCTCAAGGCCATGGTTTCATTCCGCTTTGGCTGCGTCTAAATCGTAATCGTCTCACCGATCTTCGGCAATGCCACCTTCACGCCGGATCCTTCAAGGCCCGCCTCGAACTTATCGGCGGTCGGATCGATCATCGGAAACGTGCCGAAGTGACAGGGAACCACGGTTTCGAATTTGAAGAAGCGGCGGCAGGCGAGCGCGGCCACCGCACCGCCCATGGTGAAGCGGTCGCCAATCGGCACGATGCCAATCTTCGGCTCATGCAACTCGTTGATCAGCGCCATGTCGGAAAAGATGTCGGTGTCACCCATGTGATAGAGCGTTCGGTCTTCCGGGAAATGCAGGACGAGGCCGCCCGGATTGCCGAGATAGGTGTTCTGGCCGCCATCGCCCGGGAACGATGAGGAGTGCAGCGCCTGGACAAAGGTGGTCGTGAAACCGCCGCAATCGACGGTGCCGCCGATGTTGCCCGGGTTGATCTTCTTGTCGCTGGCGCCCTTGCCCACCAGGTACATGCAGATTTCGAAATTGGCGACCAACTGGGCGCCGGTTTTGCCCAGCACTTCCAGCGCACCGCTGATGTGGTCGCTGTGACCGTGCGTCAGCAGCACATGCGTGATGCCCTCGGCCGGCCCTTCCCAGCCGCCCGTCCAGGACGGATTGCCGATCAGATAGGGGTCGATGAGGATCTTGGCGTCAGCGGTTTCGATGCGAAACGCCGAGTGGCCGTACCAGGTCAATTTCATGAATGCTTTCCTCGATTTTTGCCTTGCCAAAGGATAGAACGCCGATAGCCCTGAGATCAAAGGGTTACTGTGTCCGTTGTGTGTCTGAGAGAACACATGGCGGTGAAGGGCGAAGGACGGCCATTGGGCATTATCATGATCGAGGAATTGCCGGCGCGGCTTGCCGGCGGCAAGACGCTGGCAGGGCTTGACCTCGGCGACAAGACGATCGGCGTCGCCGTCTCGGACCAGAGGTTCTCCTTCGCCCATCCGCGCCCGGTTATCATGCGAAGGAAATTCTCGCTCGACGCAGTCGTGCTGCTAGCCTTGCTGCAGAAGGAGAATGCCGGCGCGGTGGTGATCGGACTGCCGATCAACATGGACGGTTCGGAAGGGCCGCGCGCGCAGAAATCGCGCGCCTTCGTCCGCAACATGGCGCAGGTGAGCGACCTGCCCTTCGTGCTCTGGGACGAAAGGCTGTCGACGGTCGCGGCCGAAAGGACGCTGATCGAGATGGATTTCTCGCGCCGCAAACGCGCCGGCAAGATCGATTCGGCGGCAGCCGCGTTTATTCTGCAGGGAGTTTTGGACCGGCTTCAGTCGCTCCACGCATCCGGTCGAACGGAACCGGACCCGCCCAACGCCGCTTGATCCAGCCGGCGATTTCGCGGCGGCGGCGAAACGCCCACAGCGCCATCAGCAGAAACCCATCGAAGACACAGGCCTTTGCCACCATGCCGGGGATGGTCGCCGGATCGATACCGAGCATCTGGCCATAGAGCTGGAAGACGAAGTCGTGCAGCCGCCGGCTCAGCATGACATAACCGAAATTCATGTCGTTAAGCGACAGGTAGAACCAGCCCCAGAACAGCGCCATCGGGGCCGCCCACAATGCGAAGATGTAACGCATCAGCGGCCTCCCCTGGGATTCGGGCCTGTCCGGCCCGATATGAGCGAAAGCAGCGAATTGTGGGCCGCGGCCTCGGCCATGCCGTGCGCGGCGACGCGGATCTCGCCATCGCCCTGAGCAACCGCCGCAACGGACCGTCGCTCGGCAAGCATCGCGACATAAGATGCCAGAAGTGCCGCCAGTTGCACCGCCACAACCATGAACAGCCCGTTGATGCCTTGCGCGGCGCCGCCGACGACGATCAGCGACAACACGCCGGACGCGGAGATGAAAGCGATGCGGGCGACGCTGTCGACGTCCTGGCTGGTCGCGTCATTGATCAGGGTTTCGACAAAGGCCCAGAAGAACAGCACAGCGACGACCAGCAAGGCGGTGGCGAGCGGGGCCACGACGATGGCGTTGTCGAGGTCGATGAAGCGAGTGCCCTCGATGGTGGCACCCAACACGCCCAGCGCCGCAGCCACACCACGGTTTCCGTCGATGCAGATGAACGCAAGCAGGGCGAAAACGATCGCCCAGTGCAAGGCCAGAAAAGAGGTCAGTACATGTCGCATCGGCATTCCCGCTTCGCAAAGCAGGGATTTGGCCAATTTGAACCATTCCTTGCTCTCGCCGCGACAGTGGGCTTTGCCGCTCGTCACCGCAACGGAAACCATTTGTTAAGGTTAACGGCGATTAGTGACGCGCGTGTGGAGGCTCGCCGGCGCCTCAAAATGATCAAAGGCGCCGGTTTTTTTGCGATCTTGCAGACTCAATTCACAGGCGGATAGAGCGTGTCGACGATCATGCGCGCGTCATGGCGCGAATCGAGCATGCCATAGGTGTTGCGCCACTGGCCGGCGAGCCGCGTCTCGACGAACGCGTCGGCGATTCGCCCTGCCCCCAGCCGGCGCAATTCCGCCGCCGCCGCCGACAGCGCCAGCTGTTCGGTAAGCAGCCGGGCCGAGCCGTCGTCGGTCGCGGCAACCTGCATCGCCGCCTTCAGCACGCCGATCGTGCCGCGCCCGCCGGCGCCGAGGTCACGGTCGATACCGGCCAGCACATCCTCGAACAGGCCGGGCGCGCGGCCGAGCACGCGCAGCACGTCGAGTGCCATGACATTGCCGGATCCTTCCCAGATCGCATTGACCGGGGCCTCGCGATAGTAGCGGGCGAGCGGCGCCTCCTCGACATAGCCGTTGCCGCCGAGGCACTCCATCGCCTCGTAGAGCAAAGGCGGCGCGATCTTGCACACCCAGTATTTGACGACCGGCGTCATGGCGCGGGCGAATGCCGCTTCGCCGCGATCGCTCGCCGCCTCGTCGAAGGACCGCGCCAGCCGGAACGACAGCGCGGTGGCGGCGGCGACATCGAGCGCCATATCGGCCAGCACGCGCTGCATCAGCGGCTGCTCGATCAGATTGGCGCCGAACACCTGTCGATGGCGGGCATGATGAACGGCTTCGGCAAGACCTGCACGCATGATCGCCGAAGATGCGACCGCACAGTCGAGCCGGGTCAAGGTCACCATGTCCATGATCGTCTTCACGCCCGCACCCGGTTCGCCGACCATCTCGCCGATGGCGTTGACGAATTCCACCTCGGAAGAGGCGTTCGAGCGGTTGCCGAGCTTGTCTTTCAGCCGCTGGAAACGGAAACCGTTGCCCGAGCCGTCGCCGAGAACGCGCGGCACGAGGAAGCAGGAGAGCCCCTCCGGCGCCTGTGCAAGCACCAGGAACGCATCCGACATCGGCGCCGACATGAACCATTTGTGCCCCGTCAGGCGATAGAACCCGCTACCGACGCGTTCCGCCCTTGTCACATTGGCGCGCACATCCGTGCCGCCCTGCTTCTCGGTCATGCCCATGCCGAGCGTCAGCCCGGTCTTTTCGACCGGTGGCTTCTGGCCCTGGTCGTATTTGCGCGTCGTCACCCGCGGCGCCCATTCGCGAAACAGTTTTGGGCTGGCCATCAACGCCGCCAGGGAAGCATTGGTCATGGTGATCGGGCACAGATGCCCGGTCTCGAGCTCCGCCGTCAGATAGAAACGGGCAGCGCGAACCTGGTGGCGGCGGCCAATCTCGGCGTCGCCGTTTTCCCAAACCGAGGAATGCAGCCCATTGGCCACTGAGCGGCGCATCAGGGCATGATAGGCGGGATGGAACTCGACCACATCGATGCGCCGCCCCTGGCGGTCATGCGTCCTGAGCTTCGGCGTCTCGACATTCGCGAGACGGGCCAATTCCTGCGCCTCCTGCGTCAGCACGAAACGGCCGAGCCCGTCGAGGTCCTTGCGCACCGGATCGGAAAAGCGCTCCGCAAGCTGGATCAGCAACGGATCGCCCCGCCAGGCGTTGCCGCCCGTCAGCGGCGGCGGCTGGTTCGTCACGTCGTCGGTCACGCCCAATCCTTTTATCGGGAGAAAGGTCCCTATCGTCAGAAAACCACGAATCCGAGGCCATCGGCTAGATATAGCCCAAGCCATACAAGGCGCGCGATGAAAATACCGGGGAGAACGGCTCCAATCCAAAGCTGCCGCTTGCAGCCGCAAAATCTCCACCCTATAGCAGCGCCTTGAGATGACCGACGCTTCGTCCCTGCCACTCTACCCTCACCGCCATCTTCTGGGCATCCGCGATCTTTCCCCCGCCGACATCGAGCTTCTGCTCGACCGGGCGGACCGCGCCGTCGCGATTTCACGGCAGTCCGAGAAGAAAACCTCGACGCTGCGCGGCCGCACCCAGATCAACCTCTTCTATGAAGCTTCGACGCGCACGCAATCGTCGTTCGAGCTCGCCGGAAAGCGGCTCGGCGCCGATGTCATGAACATGTCGGTGGCGAGTTCATCGGTGAAGAAGGGCGAGACGCTCATCGACACGGCGATGACGCTGAATGCCATGCGGCCCGATATCTTGATCATCCGCCACCAGTCGGCGGGCGCTGCCGCCCTTCTTGCCCAGAAGGTCGGCTGCTCGGTGGTCAATGCCGGCGACGGCGCACATGAACACCCGACACAGGCTCTGCTCGATGCGCTGACCATCCGCCGCGCCAAGGGTCCGCTGTCGAAGCTGATCGTGGCGATCTGCGGCGACATCCTGCACTCGCGCGTGGCGCGCTCCAACATCATGCTGCTCAACGCGCTCGGCGCGCAGGTGCGGGTCGTAGCACCGTCGACCCTGTTGCCTGCCGGCATCGAGAAAATGGGCGTCATCGTCACCCACTCGATGGCCGAAGGCCTCAAGGGCGCCGACGTGGTGATGATGCTGCGCCTGCAGCGCGAGCGCATGGAAGGCGCCTTCGTGCCTTCGGTGCGCGAATATTTCCGCTATTTCGGCCTCGATGCCGAAAAACTGAAGGCGGCCAAGGACGACGCGCTGGTGATGCATCCAGGCCCGATGAACCGCGGCGTCGAGATCGCCTCGGAAATCGCCGACGGCCCGCAAAGCGTCATCCAGGAACAGGTCGAGATGGGCGTCGCGGTGCGCATGGCTGTGATGGAAGCGCTGCTCGACCCCCGTCGCAATCAAGAGGGCCGCAATCAAGAGGGCCGCGGCGCATGAGCATAACGGTCTTTGAGCGCGCTCGCATCGTCGACCCCTCGCGTGGCATCGACGAAGTCGGCTCCGTCATCGTCGATGGCCGCAAGATCGTCGCCGCCGGCAAGGCAGCGCTGAACCAGGGCGCGCCCGGGGGTGCGACCGTTATCGACTGCGCCGGCAAGGCGATCATTCCAGGCCTGATCGACGGCCGCGTCTTCATCGGCGAGCCGGGCGGCGAGCATCGCGAAACCATCGCTTCGGCCAGTGTCGCCGCGGCGGCCGGCGGCGTCACCTCCATCGTCATGATGCCCGACACCGACCCGGTGATCGACAATGTGGCGCTGGTCGAATTCGTGCTGCGCACCGCCAAGGACACCGCAAGCGTCAACGTCTTTCCGGCGGCGGCGATTACCAAAGGCCTCGACGGCCGCGAGATGACCGAGTTCGGCCTCTTGCGCGAAGCCGGCGCCGTCGCCTTCACCGACGGCCGCCACACCATATCGAGCGCCCTGGTGATGCGCCGCGCGCTGACCTATGCACGCGACTTCGGCGCCGCCATCGTGCATGAAACGCAGGATGCCGACCTCGGTTCGTCCGGCGTCATGAACGAAGGCCTATACGCCAGCTGGCTCGGCCTTTCAGGTATCCCGCGTGAAGCCGAATCCATCCCGCTCGAGCGCGACCTTGCGCTGGCACGGCTGACGCGGGGTTCGTACCATGCGGCGAAGATCTCGACCGCGATGGCGGCAAACGCCGTGACGCGGGCGAAAGGCGACGGCGCGACCGTGACATCAGGCGTGGCGATCCACAATCTGTCGCTCAATGAAAACGACGTTGGCGAATACCGCACCTTCTTCCGCCTGACGCCGCCGTTGCGCGCCGAGGAAGACCGGCTTGCGATGATCGAGGCGGTGAGGGACGGCACCATCGACATCATAGTCTCCTCGCATGATCCGCAGGATGTCGACACCAAGCGCCTGCCCTTTGCCGACGCGGCGGCAGGGGCCATCGGGCTCGAAACCCTGCTGGGCGCGGCATTGCGGCTCTACCACAATGGCGATGTGCCACTGCTAAGGCTGATCGAGACGCTATCGACTGCTCCGGCGAGATTGTTCGGCCTGCCTGGCGGCACGCTGAAGCCGGGGGCGATTGCCGATCTTGCGCTGGTCGATCTGGACGAACCCTGGATCGTCGCCGAGAGCGGCATTCGCTCGCGTTCGAAAAACACCTGTTTCGAAGGCGCGCGGTTGCAGGGCAAGGTCTTGCAAACGCTGGTGGCGGGCCGCACAGTGTTCTCAATCTGAGCCGGCCACCGCGCACCGCGCCTGATCCGGCCATTTTGGGGAAATGCGGGGGAAACAATGACTTACAGCCTCATCCCGGCGCTGGTGTTCGGCTATCTCCTGGGCTCGATTCCCTTCGGACTTCTGCTCACCCGCGCCGCCGGCCTTGGCGATGTGCGCAAGATCGGCTCGGGCAACATCGGCGCAACCAATGTGCTGCGCACGGGCAACAAGGGGCTTGCCGCCGCGACGCTGTTGCTCGACGCGCTGAAGGGCACCGCCGCCGTGTTGATATCAGGCCATTTCGCGCCTGAATTGGCGCTCTGGGCCGGTCTCGGCGCCTTTCTCGGCCATCTCTTCCCGGCATGGCTGGGCTTCAGGGGCGGCAAGGGCGTCGCGACCTATTTCGGCGTGCTCATCGGCCTTGCCTGGCAGGTGGCGCTGATCTTCGCCGTCGTATGGCTGGTGATGGCCTTCCTGTTCCGATACTCCTCACTGGCAGCGCTGACGGCGGCCATTGTCGTGCCGATCGCCCTCTATTTCCTGAGCACGCCGCAGATCGCCGCCCTGTTCGTGGTGATGAGCATCATCGTCTTTATCAAACACAGGGAAAACATTTCGCGCCTGCTTGCCGGCACCGAGGGCAAGATCGGAGCCAAGACGTGAGCGAACCCGCCGCCGGGCCGCGCCTCAGCGACCGGCAGCGGGTGAGTTGGCTGCGGCTGATCCGCACCCAGAATGTCGGTCCGGCCTCGTTTCGCGACCTGATCAACCGCTTCGGTTCTGCCGAGGTGGCGCTGGAGGTCCTTCCGGAATTGATGATTTCGGGCGGCGCCAACCGCGTCGCTCGCATCCCGTCGATCGCCGAAGCCGAGGCCGAATTGGAGACAGCCCGAAAGGCCGGCGCGCGCTTTGTCGGCATCGGAGAGCCCGACTATCCACCGCTGTTGCGCAACATGGACCATCCGCCGCCACTGTTGGCCGTCAAGGGCAATGCCGCAGTGTTCCGGCTGCCGGGGGTCGCCATCGTCGGTGCCCGCAACGCTTCGCTGGCCGGCATCAAGATGGCGCGCATGCTGGCTGCCGAGCTCGGCCGCGACGGCTACGGCATCGTCTCGGGACTGGCCCGCGGCATCGACACGGCGGCACATCAGGGCAGCCTGTCGACCGGCACGATCGGTGTGCTGGCCGGAGGGCTCGACCTGCCCTATCCGCCCGAAAACGCTGGCCTGTGCGAGGAAATTGCCGAGCGCGGCGCCGTCATTTCGGAAATGCCGTTCGGCTGGCAGCCACGCGCCCAGGATTTTCCGCGCCGCAACCGCCTTGTCGCGGGCGCGGCGCTTGGGCTGGTGGTGGTCGAGGCAGCGCAGCGCTCTGGATCACTGATCAGCGCGAGGCTTGCCGGCGAAATGGGCCGGCTGGTCTTCGCCGTGCCGGGCTCGCCGCTGGATCCGCGCGCCGCCGGCGCCAACGGCCTGCTCAAGGACGGCGCGACTCTGGTCACCGAGGCGTCGGACATTTCCAGGGCGATCGCGCCATTGACCGGTTTGCGGGCGCCGGACGTGCCGCCGTTTCAAGACCCGCCCGACTTCTCGGTCACGCCGCCGCCCGGCGAAAGCGACCGCGCCCGCGTCATCGAGGCGCTCGGCCCGACGCCGGTGTCGGTCGACGAGATCATCCGCCACACCCGCCTGCATCCGGCCCAGGTCTTCATGGTGCTCCTGGAACTCGACCTCGCCGGCCGGCTGGAGCGGCATGCCGGCGGACATGTTTCGCTGGTGTTCGAAGGTCGCTGAAGGGCAGCGTCGATCCCCGACCCGTTCGACGTTCGTCACCGCATGCTGGCAACCCTATACAAAGTCCAGCGTATTTGGATTGCCCCGCTCACGCCTGAAACGATCGGCCCATTCGAAGCTGATTGAGTCCCGCTGTTGCTCGATCGCGATGCTGATGGAACCCGGGCTGCGTTGGAGCGTCACACCCATCATGTCCGCGACTTGGCGGACGGCATCCGATGGATCCGCGACTATCGACTCGTATTCAAGCCTGAGAGGATCAATCCCGGTCCGGGCAAAGAACATCTCCCAGCGCGCCCTCTCCCGAACCAGCGCATCGAGTCGCCTCTGGATCAGCTCGGCATCGAAAACCGTTTCTTGGCTCACCGGTTGAGTAGAGCGGTATTGACCGGTTTGGAGGGCCCTCGCCCAGGAAATTGCCTGACCGAGGAGGTCCCGCCTTGATAGAAAGATGAACCGAAGATTCGGAAGCGCGTCGAACCAGCCTATTTCGCTTGAAATCCAATCATGCTGGTGGGCAAAAATTTTCAGACCATAGATACGATTGGAGGTTGCGCCCATGGTGAGAATTTTTTCGACCTGCCCGGCTACATCTTCGGGAAAATTTGGATCGTCGAAAAATCGGCGTCCCCTCCAATTGAAATACTCGAGCGGATGCCCGAGCATTCCGGTGCTGCTGAGATGCTGGCACAGGTAATTGCTGCCGGACCTTGGCGATGTGCAAATTGAATAGCCACGAACGCCTCCAGACACCCTCAACCTCGCCCCCGAGCCCGACGAAACATTTTTCTTATAAAAAGCGGTATCATGCCGTTGTAGAGCCGTTTGCTCTCATTGACGAAATTTGAAAGGCGCGACAGCTCTCCGTCAATTCGATGCAATGCAGCCCGACTGTCCTGGGTCGCGCTGTTGAGGGAAGCAGAACCATCAGCGACAGAGCTTGAAAGGCTGGATAGCTGCCCTTCAAGTCGATGCAATCGGGCTTGGCTATCATGGGCCACGTTGTGGAGCGAAGCGGCGCTATCAACGACAGAGCTTGAAAGGCCGGATAGCTGCCCTTCAAGCCGGTATAGTCTGGCCTGGCTATCATGGGCCACGTTGAGGAGCGCATCGGAGCCAAAGGATTTGACCCGTTCGCGAAGGTCCGTCAGTGCTGCGGCACCACTCTCCAAGGTTTTTGTGTTCGACCTGAGCAGATCGAGAAGCGTCGCCTGTTCTGAGGAATCACGCCAGGCACCGCCAATTTCGTTGGCGACATTGAACCATCTGCGGCGTTCGCGCGAAACGCCTATCTCCTCGATCCAGGATGCGGTGGCGAGCGATCGCTCATCGTCCGTCGTTTGGACATTCGTCTCAATGGCCTGACTGTAGGTGCGAAGATGCTCGTTGATGAAATGCTCGGCACCCGCCACCTTTCGAAAGTATGCACAGACCTCCGCGGCGTCGTCAGCGTCGAAATTTGACAACGCCTCCATCAGGTTTTCGACAGTGGTCGGCCTGGTCAGAAGGCCGACGCCGAGGTTCATTCGCCGCCATGCCTCCATATTTGCCGTGTCGAGCAAACCGGCGAAACCACGAGCGTCGCAGACCACGACCGAGCATCCCACTGCTGCGGCTTCAATGGCCATCCGGGCGGTTGCGAACACGATATCGTATTGCAGCAGATCCTTTTCGAGTTGATGTGAAAACCGGCCCGTGGCGGGTCCCAACTCATCCAGTTGCATATTGCTCCTGGCGCAGGCTTCGCGCACCGCTTGCTGATGTTCGAAATTCTTGGTCAGCAGAAGCCCCTTCAAAGGCTTCGATGGCAGGGGCGGACGCTGTTTGAAGCGTTCAAGGTCAATTGCATTGTAGATGAGGTCCAATCGGTCCGCCGGCACACCCCGCGACAGGCATTTGGCCTTGCACGCTTCGTCGACCGCGATCCAGCGGCGTATCTGCGGATGAAGCATAGGAGCTTCGACCTCGAAGAAAGCGCTGTGGCAGGAAAACACCGCTGGTACATCGGGAAACCGCGCCAGCGCGGTCAGGCAAGGCGTCAAATGCTGGGCGTGAATAATGTCGGGCTTTTCGACGATCTCGGCAATTCGGTCCACCACATGGTGTCCCCGCAGGCGCATTCGATCAGCCATCTCGCCAAGGGTTGGAGCCAGCAACATGGTTTGATGACCGCCGCGGCGAAGCCCGTCGGCCAGCAATTCAACAACGGCTTCGGTACCGCTGTTGTACGACACGAACAGATTGGTGATGAGAACCCGCAAATGCCGCCTCCTTAGCTGTTTCACAACCTCCGCATTGGCGGCGAGGATAACAGATGCTAGGCAGCGTTCTTAGTTTGAAGGCATCGGCCAAACAAGTTGCACAAAGATGGCCGGGGCCAACTCATGTGGGAAACCCTTTGATGCCTGGTCGCCTTTGATGCGGTCTGAAAGGCGGATGCATGCCGAACCTGGATTGGAGCCGTTTTTTGCCTGAAAAGTTGCAACATGTGCTGATCCTTGCCCATCCGGGGCATGAGCTCAGGATCCATCACTGGCTTGAGCTCAAGAAACCGCGAATCTACCTTTTGACGGACGGTTCAGGCGGACGCCATTCTTCCCGAACCCAATATTCACGCGACTTGGTGGAAGCTGCCGGCGCGACCGCAGGCGCGGTGTTCGGCGATATTCCCGACGCCACCTGGTATAAAGCGCTGTTGGCCAGGGATAGTGCCGTCTTTGCCGATGTGCTGACGAGAATCAGCGCCGATCTGTCTCACATGCATGAGGTGCAAGTCGTCTCGGACGCGGTCGATGGCTACAATCCGATGCATGATCTGGCCTTTGCATTCGGCAATGCCCTCAACAGGCGTCTGCAAGGCACGAAGCCGGGGCGCAAGCAGCTTTGCTCCGCCGCGGTTCCCAACGTGCCGGAGGCTGTCGAAGTGGAAATCCAACTGGATTCGGCTGCTCGCGCCAGAAAGATGGCTGCGGTCCAGGCCTATACGCCATTGGCCGATGAAGCCCGCCAGATTTTGGAACGGGATCCGCAATGCTTTGACCGAGAACTTCTCATCGCGCAGCAGTTTGACTGGGATGCGCCCTGGACGCCGGAATGGGAGCGCATTGGCAAGGACCGCGTGGCCAAGAAGGTCTACGACAGATGCATCACCTATAAGGAAAATGTGCAGCCGGTCGCGCAGCAACTGATGTCGGAAAGCGCTAGGGAGCACGCGTCACGGGAAGTCGAGCTTCTGCCGTTCCGGCAGGTGTCCTGAGCAGCGTTATTTTGGTCGCGGCGTTGGAACGGGGATATATGGCAGCGACGTTGAATCTCGGAGGGCGTCTTTCTGGCGTTCGATATATAATTCTAGGTGTCGCTATCAAACCTTGTGGAGACCGTTATGAACGCTCCCAGAACCGCGCTTCGGCTGTTCGCGAATGCTTCAGGTGCGAGCTGTTTTGAAACCTATGAAATTTCTCGCGATTTAAGGAACTTCGCGCCGCCAGCCGCCCCTCTATGGGCTTCGGATGCCGAACCGGCTTCGGCATACGTATTGATCCGGCTCCCCTTGGGCTGGAATGGTGAAAAACATCCAACGCCCAGGCGACACATCCTGTTCGGCCTAGCTGGCAGGATGAGGATTACGCCAGATATTGGCGAGCCCCATGTCATCTCGGCTGGCGATATTCTAAAGATGGAAGATACGGAAGGTAGCGGCCACTCCACAGAGGTCATCTCCGATGAGCCGTTTGAAGCAGTCATGATTCAACTGCCCGATATTTCAAACTGAAGTACGGCGCTATTTCCTCAGCCTCACTATGCGAAGGCGAAGGGCTCCTAGCGCCGACCGCGCTGAACATCTTCGGCGGCATCGCCTGCCGCCCTGATCAGGTTGGGGCAGTCCATGTCCGCGCCTTTGAGCGTCCCCTTCGCCTCAAGGCGCTCTTTCAACACCGGACATTCTCTGGCGATGTGGGTGGGCCGGTCGAAACCTGTTGGATGATCCCGGGATATGGACGTCGGCACTCACACAGCAATTCGGGCACTTTACGATCATCAAGGCAGCTCCCTTTTCCGCGCCGGACCATCGCGCCGGAATTCCAGTAGAGCAAGCGGGCTCCCCCGAAGGGAGGGTGCTTGACGATTTCAGAGAACAGGAAGCAGGTTTGGAACGTCTGTTTTATTGCGGAAAGCGAACCGGCCCACTTTTCGATACGACGAGAAGGCGCAATAATTACAATTGCTCTGGCCATGTGTAGATTGACCCTTGCTCTCGCCTTTTTGATCACCTGTGGCCCCTTGTACGCAGGAGAGCATTGGTTTGCTAATGACGGCGACACGCTGTGGCATGACAAGAAACGAGTTCAGTTGCTGGGTATTGATGCCCCCGAACTTTCGCAGGCGTGTCTTGATGCCGCTGACAAGATCTGGCCCTGCGGCAGGTATGCGCGTGACCACATTCGCCATCTCATTGCTGTAGGGGATGTATCTTGCAGCATCGAAGGCAAGGACCGCTATGACGACGATGTCGGCGTCTGCTTCGCGGGAAGCATCGATCTCGGACGCGACCTGGTGAAACACAGATTGGCGGTCGCCGACAAACAAGCGCCTCGATACCTTGCCGAAGAGCACGAAGCCCGCATTGCCAAACGTAACTTGTGGGCAGGGAACTTTATCAATCCCGGCGAATATAGACGGGGTGGACGCCCTTAGCCTGCCCCGTCTTGGCCGCCCTTCCGAAGCCTCACGCCAGCGCCACCGCCATTCTCGGGGATAAACTCGACGCCGGCCGCCTCTAGGGCCGCGCGCATCTTGTCGAGGCTGCTTACACGTGGCGGGCCATTGTTTTTCAGAGCTAATGATTATGTGACTGCTGGAAACCGGCCGCGTCGTATTGAGATACGCTCTTAGGATTTTTCGAGTTCTGCGGTTGCTCGCCCGCATAGTGTGTTCCCGCATTTCCGTCCGGGTTGAAGGCAGAGCCTGGAGCAGTGCTGGAATGCCCGGGGGTGGCACTTCCTGTTTCAGGGGTGCCGATTGTTTGGCTGGGCTGACCGGGCGAGCCTGTTACGGTGTGGACGTTGGCAGCCAAAGCCGTGCCGGCGGTGCCTACCAGCAAGCCAGCGGTCATAAGCGCGAGAAGGTGTTTCATGGTGTTCTCCCAAAAATCATCACGTTTTTAAGGAGGGCGCTCGGGTTGTGAGCACCCGGCATGAACCACAAACGCTTTTCGGACCGCCATTCATCCCGGCGGCTTCGGCTTCCGGGCCTTTTTTCTTGCCCAACAGCACCCATATTCCGCCTTGCGGCACCCGTTCCAATCTGGAGGCCGCACCATGCCTCAAAGACGATCGCCGACGCTATCCGCGAGGGCGAATCGTTTTACGTCAATTGCGGGCATCCAGCCTGCCAGCATTCCCACAAGATCGACCTGAAAGCCCTGTGTGCCCGCCTGGGGCTCGACCACGGCGCCATGGGATCTGGTGAAGGTTTTCCGGTGCGAACGGTGCAAGTCGGTTGGCAGGGATCGCCGGTCGGTGTTCTTCACCTGTGTGCCTGATTATGCCGGAATCGATGCGCGGCGGAATGATCGGACATAGCGGTTTTTGCGGACATTACGCGGACACGAATTTCGATAGAGTCGGAGAGCTCCCCTCACCTCTTGCAACGTATTGATTTTCTTGGAGTTTTGGTGAGCGCGATGGGATTCGAACCCATGACCTACTGATTAAAAGTCAGTTGCTCTACCGGCTGAGCTACGCGCTCCCGCGGGCTCGAAACGCTGCCCTCGAAATTGCGCGGAACATAGGGAGAGTGCTTCGACCGGTCAACCGGAAAAAGAGCATGGGCAAGCCAAGCTTTCCCGGCAAGGCGACGTTGTCTGCCTGTCCGCTTCGAGTAGGGTATCAGAGGTCGTCCCGAGCAGCCGAACGAACGGCCCCCTGGGCCATCGCTAGGCCAAAGAAACATTACAAATCAGAGACTTGATACTTTTGCGCGGAACTATTGCCGGGCTCGTCCGTTCTCCCAGCACAAGGGACGTCAATCACCCTTTCGAAGGAGAAGAACAGTGAACAAGATCGTATCGGGTATACTGGCGACCACTTTCTCAGTTTCGTTCGCCGCGGCTGCCATGCCGGCCAATGCCGCTCAGATGTTCGTGCCACAGGCGTCTCACTCGTCGTCGAATATTCTGAATGTCGGAGAGTCACGCTACGGCCCTTCGCAGTGGCGTCATAACCGACATTTCAACCGCAACTTCAGCAACCGCGATTTCGGCAACCGTCGCAACTTTGCCCGAAACAACGACGGGGCTGTCTACTGGAATGGTCATCGCGGCTACCGCGAATACCATCGCGGTTATCGTCGCCATGGCGACAACTGGTTCCCGCTGGCTGCCTTTGCCACCGGCGCCTTGATCACCGGCGCGATCATCAACAGCGAGAACAACCGTGTCTACGAAGGAAACTCGCATGTGCAGTGGTGCTATGACCGCTATCGCAGCTACCGCGCTTCGGACAACACGTTCCAGCCGAACTACGGTCCTCGCCAGGAGTGCCTTTCACCCTATTGATTTGTGGGTGAGTACGTTAACCGCATCGCTTTGAAAGGCCCGCGTCATAAATGGCGCGGGCTCTTCAATTTGGCGAGCCATTATCAGCCAGCCCAGCTGACGCTCTTGATGATGTAATAACGCCCATCTGATTCCCCGTGCGGTGAGCGATATGCTCCGAGTGCGTCGCTAATTCGAACCGCCACAGCGCTAAGTTCCCACCCAAGCACTTCCAGGTCACCATCCGCATCCGTGACGTAAAGCTGAGTCAGTTCGTCGATGCTGTTCGTCTCGCCGAACGTTCGAACCAGTTTTGCGTCGATCATGACATCGTCGGGCCAATTTGAAGCTGCCCAAGCCCAGAGCCAACTCTGTGACTTAGCGGTCGTGTAACCTGCAATCTGGACCTCCGCAGTCACTCTGACGTCCCCGTCTTTTGAAAACAGAAGCCTTCTGGTTGCTATGTCATAGTCGTAGCGAGACCAGTGGCCGATGCGGAAGTCTTTCTCCAAGCGGTCATTCTTGACCTTCAGTTGTTTGATGGCCTCGTCGCGCCAAGCTGGATACCCAGTCAGGCTTCATTTCTCTCGTCCCAAGACCCTGATGATTGCTTATGGCACACTCAGTGTCCTGCGCACAGCATCGCGCCAGCCCGCCAGCTTGGTGGAGCGCGTCGGCGTGTCCATGTCCGGCTGGAAGCGCCGTTCGAGCGCCCAGCTTTTCGCAAACTTCCTGGCATCCGGCCAGACGCCGGCCCTCGAGCCGGCCAGCCATGCGGCACCGAGTGCCGTCGTCTCCAGAATGGTCGGGCGGTCGACCGGCGCATCGAGGATGTCGGCCAGGCGCTGCATGGTCCAGTCCGACGCCACCATGCCGCCATCGACCCTGAGCACGGTCTCGACCGACGCGCCCTTCCAGTCCTTGTGCATGGCATCAAGCAGATCCCGCGTCTGGTAGGCGACGGATTCCAGGGCAGCGCGTGCAAACTCCGCCGGACCGGAATTGCGCGTCAGCCCAAAAATGGCGCCTCGAGCGTCGGCATCCCAATGCGGTGCGCCGAGCCCGACAAAGGCCGGCACCAGATAGACGTTTTGGGTCGGATCGGCTTCGGCCGCCAGTTTGCCGCTCTGCTCGGCCTTGCCGATCACCCTGATGCCATCGCGCAGCCATTGCACGGCAGCCCCGGCGATGAAGATCGAGCCTTCCAGCGCGTAGGTCGTCTTGCCATTCAGCCGGTAGGCAATGGTGGTCAGCAGCCGGTTCTTCGAACGCACCAGGTCGCTGCCGGTGTTGAGCAGCGCAAAACAGCCGGTGCCATAGGTCGACTTCATCATGCCCGGCTCGAAGCAGGCCTGGCCAATGGTCGCGGCATGCTGGTCGCCGGCTACGCCGAGGATTCTTATCTCGGCACCGAAGAGATTTTTCTCCGTGATTCCATAGTCATCGGCACAGTCTTTTACCTCGGGGAGCATCTTTGCCGGGATGTCGAGAATCGACAGCAACTCGTCGTCCCAGGCATTCTCAGCGATGTTGTAGACCAGCGTGCGCGAGGCGTTGGTGGCATCCGTGGCATGGACCGTGCCGCCGGTCAGGCGCCAGATCAGGAAGCTGTCGATGGTGCCGGCCAGCAATTCGCCCTTCTCGGCGCGCCGTCGCGCTCCTTTCACCTTGTCGAGCATCCAGGCGATCTTGGTGCCGGAGAAATAGGGATCGAGCAGCAGACCGGTCTTTTTGGTGAATTTCTTCTCCAGCCCCTGCTTCTTGAGTTTCTGGCAGAGCGGTGCGGTGCGCCGGTCCTGCCAGACGATGGCATTGTGGATCGGCTTGCCGGTCGCCCTGTCCCAGATGACGATGGTCTCGCGCTGATTGGTGATGCCGAGCGCCGCGACGTCCGAAGCGGGGCGGCCGGCCTGTTTCAGCGCAGCCTTCACCGTCGTCACGACGCTCGCCCAGATTTCCTCAGGGTCATGCTCGACCCAGCCGGAGGCCGGATAGTGCTGGGTGAATTCCTTCTGCCCGCTGCCGACAACCTTCATCTGGCCATCGAACAGGATCGCCCGGGTCGATGTCGTTCCCTGGTCGATTGCCAGCACAAAACCGCTCATTCCCACGTCCTCCGCCTTGATACAAACAGGGGAGACGGCAACATGCCGCCTCCCCCAATTTTCACACGGGCGCGAACGCCCGCATAGGACAGTCCTATTTCTGCCAGCTCTTGACCAGTTCGTCGTAGTTGACGGTCATCGGCTTTTCCTTCTCGTTCTCGATCTTGAGCTGAGGCGCGAGATTGCCTTTCTTGACCGCCTCGGCGTTCCAGTAGGCGAGGTCATGCTCTTCGGCCATCTTCGGGCCGATATCGCCCTGGACGCCCGACTTCTCGATGCGGGTCATGACCTTTTCCTGCTCGCCGCAGAGCGAATCCATCGCTTCCTGCGCGGTCTTGGCACCCGACGACGCATCGCCGATCGCCTGCCACCAGAGCTGTGCCAGCTTCGGATAGTCAGGCACGTTGGTGCCGGTCGGCGACCACTGGACGCGAGCCGGCGAGCGATAGAACTCGATCAAGCCGCCGAGTTTCGGCGCACGCTCGGTGAAGCTCTTGTCGTGGATCGTGCTCTCGCGGATGAAGGTCAAGCCGACATGGCTCTTCTTCACGTCCACGGTCTTCGAGGTGACGAACTGCGCGTAGAGCCAGGCGGCCTTGGCGCGGTCGGTCGGCGTCGACTTCATCAGCGTCCAGGAACCGACGTCCTGATAACCGAGCTTCATGCCGTCCTTCCAGTAGACGCCATGCGGCGACGGCGCCATGCGCCACTTCGGCGTGCCGTCGTCGTTCAGCACCGCCTTGGCGCCGGCATCGACCATCGACGCCGTGAAGGCGGTGTACCAGAAGATCTGCTGCGCGACCGCGCCCTGAGCCGGCACCGGGCCGGATTCGGAGAAGGTCATGCCCTGGGCTTCGGCCGGAGCGTAGGCCTTCAGCCAGTCGAGGTACTTCTGGATCGAGTAGACTGCCGCAGGACCATTGGTGTCGCCGCCGCGTGCCGTGCAGGAGCCGACGGGCCGTGAGTTTTCGTCGACCTTGATGCCCCATTCATCGACCGGCAGACCGTTCGGAATGCCCTTGTCGCCGTTGCCGGCCATCGACAGCCAGGCGTCGGTGAACCGCCAGCCGAGCGACGGGTCCTTCTTGCCATAGTCCATGTGGCCATAGACCTTCTTGCCGTCGATCTCGCGGCCGGTGAAGAATTCGGCGATGTCCTCATAGGCCGACCAGTTGACGGGAACGCCGAGGTCGTAGCCGTACTTCGCCTTGAAGTCGGCCTTGTTCTTCTCGTCGTTGAACCAGTCGTAACGGAACCAGTAGAGGTTGGCGAACTGCTGGTCGGGGAGCTGATAGAGCTTCTTGTCGGGCGCCGTCGTGAATGAGGTACCGATGAAGTCCTTCAGGTCGAGGTTCGGGTTGGTGACATCCTTGCCGTCGCCCGCCATCCAGTCGGTCAGGTTGCGCACCTGCTGGTAGCGCCAGTGGGTGCCGATCAGATCGGAATCGTTGACCCAGCCGTCATAGAGGTTCTGGCCGGTCTGCATCTGGGTCTGGATCTTCTCGACGACGTCGCCTTCCTGGATGACGTCATGCGTGATCTTGATGCCGGTGATGGCGGTAAAGGCTGGCGCCAGCACCTGCGATTCATACTGGTGGGTGGCGATGGTTTCGGAGACGACCTTGATGTCCATGCCGGCGAACGGCTTGGCTGCGTCAATAAACCACTGCATTTCAGCTTCCTGGTCGGCGCGCGAAAGCGTCGACAGCGGGCCGATTTCCTTGTCCAGGAATGCCTTTGCCTCGTCCATTCCGGCATAGGCGTTGCCTGCCCCGAGCAATAGGACAAGGGCAGTCGTTGATGTTAAAAATTGCCGTCGCATAAGTTTCCTCCACTGTTTCAGGTTTCAAGTGCGATCTGGAGCGGCCGCCGGCACGCGGTCGCTCCAACAGTTTCCCCCTCTATACGTAGCGGAACACGCCGATGGCGTAGACCACGGAGAGAGCGAGAGCCCACCACAGGCTGGGCCCAACGAGACCCAGCCAAGCGAGATGGATAAAGGCGCTGCCAAGCAGCGAGAGGAAAAGGCGGTCGCCGCGCGTCGTCTCGAAGCGCAGGATGCCGACGCGCGGATTGCCACCCGGCGAAGCGTATTCCCACACCGCCATGCCGCACAGCAGCAGAAGAATGGTTGCGAAGAAGGCCGCCGTCGGCCACGTCCACGCCATCCAGGAGAGGTCAAAGTTCATTGTCATACCCTCCCCAGGGCGAAGCCCTTGGCGATATAATTGCGGACGAACCAGATCACGAGCGCGCCAGGGATCAGGGTCAGCACCCCGGCGGCGGCGAGCAGACCCCAGTCCATGCCGGCGGCAGAGACAGTGCGGGTCATGGTGGCGGCGATCGGCTTGGCATCGGTCGTCGTCAGCGTGCGGGCGATCAGCAGTTCCACCCATGAGAACATGAAGCAGAAGAAGCAGGCGACGCCGATGCCGCTGGCGATCAGCGGCATGAAGATCTTGACGAAGAAACGCGGGAACGAATAGCCGTCGATATAGGCGGTCTCGTCGATCTCCTTCGGCACGCCCGACATGAAGCCTTCGAGGATCCACACCGCCAAAGGCACGTTGAACAGGCAGTGTGCCAGCGCCACCGCGATATGGGTGTCGATCAGGCCGAAGGCTGAGTAGAGCTGGAAGAACGGCAACGCGAACACCGCCGGCGGCGCCATGCGGTTGGTCAAAAGCCAGAAGAACAGATGCTTGTCGCCGAGGAAGCGGTAGCGCGAGAAGGCGTAGGCCGCCGGCAACGCGGCGGCCACCGAAATCACCATGTTCATCACCACATAGGTGATCGAATTGATGTAGCCCGAATACCAGGAGGCGTCGGTGAAGATGGTGACGTAATTGGCGATCGTCGGCGCGTGCGGATAGAGCGTCAGCGAGGAGACGATCTCGGCATTGGTCTTGAAGCTCATGTTGATGAGCCAGTAGATCGGCAGCAAGAGAACGATGATGTAGATCGTCGGCACGATCCACCACCAGCGCGATTCCTCGCCGCGACGCCGCATCAGCCGGGCGACCTCGTCCTGCGACAGCGTGCTGGCCAGGTCTCCCGAAGCTGTCGTCTCGCTCACTCTGTTCGCTCTTTCGTTGGCGCCGCTCATCTCAGCGCTCCGCGTCGTAATTGGTCATCACGGTGTAGAACACCCATGACAACAACAGGATGATGAGGAAGTAGACCAGCGACATCGCTGCCGCCGGACCAAGGTCGAACTGGCCGAGCGCGGTCTTGACGAGGTCGATCGACAGGAAGGTCGTCGAATTGCCGGGACCGCCGCCGGTGACGACGAAAGGTTCGGTGTAGATCATGAAACTATCCATGAAGCGCAAAAGCACGGCGATCAAAAGCACGCGCTGCATCTTCGGCAGCTGGATGTAGCGGAACACCGCCCAGCGCGAGGCGCCGTCGATCTTGGCCGCCTGATAGAAGGCATCCGGGATCGAGACCAGGCCGGCATAGCAAAGCAGCACGACAAGGCTGGTCCAGTGCCAGACGTCCATGACGATGATCGTCACCCAGGCATCGAACGGATCCTGCACATAGTTGTAGTTGATGCCGATCGCGTTGAGATAATAGCCCAGCAGCCCGATGTCGTTGCGCCCGAACACCTGCCAGATGGTGCCGACCACGTTCCACGGGATCAGCAGCGGCAGCGACATCAGCACCAGGCAGACCGGCACGCCCCAGCCCTTTTTCGGCATGTTGAGCGCGATGAAGATGCCGAGCGGCACTTGGATGGCCAGGATGATGAAGGAGAAGATCAGGTTGCGGACCATCGCCTCCCAGAAGCGGCTGGACGAGAGCAGCTCCTCGAACCATTCGGTGCCTGCCCAGGTGAAGACATTGTTGCCGAACGTGTCCTGCACCGAATAGTTGACGACCGTCATCAGCGGGATGACCGCGGTGAAGGCCACCAGCACCAGCACCGGCAGCACCAAAAACCAGGCCTTGTTGTTCCAGGTCTTTTCCATCTATGCCCCCATCTCGACGCGCCAGGAATCGGCATAGATGTTGATGCCGGCCGGGTCGAACCGCACTTTCGGTTCGGCAGGCACGGTTTCGTCCTCGCCGATGACCGCCGCGATGTCGCGGCCTTCCAGCTTGGCGCGCACCACCTTGTGGCGTCCGACATCCTCGACCTTGCTGATGGAGACAGCCATGCCGTCGCGGCCGAGCCGCACATATTCGGGACGGATACCAAGTTCGATGGCGCCGCTGCCCGCCTTCGGCGCGCCCGGCAGTTCGACCCGCTGCGAGCCAAGCGTTGCCGTCTTGCCGTCGATTGCCACCGGCATGACGTTCATGCCGGGCGAGCCGATGAAATAGCCGACGAAAGTGTGACGCGGCCGTTCGAACAGTTCCGCCGGGGTGCCGATCTGCACGATGCCGCCATCATACATCACCACAACCTGGTCGGCGAAGGTCAACGCCTCGGTCTGGTCGTGGGTGACATAGACCATGGTGTAGCCGAAGCGGCGGTGAAGCTGCTTCAGCTGCGAGCGCAGCACCCACTTCATGTGCGGGTCGATGACGGTCAGCGGTTCATCGAACAGGATGGCGTTGACGTCGGAGCGCACCAGTCCGCGGCCAAGCGAAATCTTCTGCTTCTGGTCGGCGGTCAGGCCCCTCGCCTTCTTCTTTGCCCAGGACGCCAGATCGATCATCTCCAGCGTCTCGCGCACCTTGCGGTCGACATCGGCTTCCGGCACGCCGCGGTTGCGCAGCGGGAAGGCCAGATTGTCGTAGACGGTCATGGTGTCGTAGATGACCGGGAACTGGAACACCTGCGCGATGTTGCGCTCCTGCGTCGACAGGTTGGTCACGTCCCTGCCATTGAACAGCAACTGGCCATGCGAGGGATGAAGCAGGCCCGAAATGATGTTGAGCAGCGTGGTCTTGCCGCAACCGGACGGGCCGAGCAGCGCATAGGCGCCGCCATCTTCGAAGGTGTGATGCACTTCGCGCAGCGCAAAATCGGCATCCGTGCGCGGGTTCGGTAGATAGGAATGCCTGACATGATTGACGTCGATGCGCGCCATGTCGCCCTCCTATGCCGCCAGCTTCGGCGCGCTGACGGCGCGGCCGTGCTCGTCGAAAACCATGATGTGGCGTGGATCGATGAACACCTCGACCACCTCGTCCGGCTCGAAATGGCGGATGCCGTGGGTCAGCATCACCCAACGCACATCTGCGAAATCGAGATGGATGAAGCTCTCCGACCCGGTGATTTCAGTGATCGTGACCTTTGCGCGCACCGGCACGGCCAAGGCATTGGGCCGTTCGAGCGACAGATGATGCGGCTGGAAGCCAATCGTATAGTTGGCATCGGCAATGCCGGAGAGCTCGGCCGGCACCGGCAGCTTCACGCCGCCGTCGAGCAGGAAATCCGGGCCCTTCTTGGCGAGCACGATGGTGTTGAGCGGCGGATCGGCGAAGGTCCTTGCCGTCACCAGGTCGGCCGGCTTGCGGAACACCTCGATGGTCGGGCCGAACTGCGTGATGCGTCCTTCGGAAAGTGTCGCCGTATTGCCGCCGAGCAGCAGCGCTTCATGCGGTTCGGTCGTGGCATAGACGAAGATGGTGCCGGCGGCGGCGAAAATCCTCGGCAGTTCGGCGCGCAATTCCTCGCGCAATTTGTAGTCGAGATTGGCAAGCGGCTCGTCGAGCAGCACCAGGCTGGCATTCTTGACGATGGCGCGCGCCAGTGCCGTGCGCTGCTGCTGCCCGCCCGACAGGCTGAGCGGCGTGCGGTCGAGATAGGGCGTCAGCTTGAGCAGGGCCGCGGCCTCGCGCACTTCCTTGTCGATCTTGGCCTGATCGGCGCCGGCGACCCGCAGCGGCGAGGCGATGTTCTCATAGACGGTCATCGCCGGATAATTGATGAACTGCTGGTAGACCATGGCGATCTTGCGCTTCTGCACCGGCACGCCGGTGACATTGTGGCCATCAAACCAGACCGAACCGGAGGTCGGCACGTCGAGACCGGCCATCAGCCGCATCAGGCTGGTCTTGCCGGAAAGCGTGGGCCCAAGCAGGACGTTGAGCGAGCCGTGCTGAAGCGTCAGCGAGACATCGCGGATATGCTCGACCGCGCCGACCATCTTGGTGACGTTTCTCAGTTCCAGCATGACGCCTCCTCCCAGGCTTTCCGCATCAGCTCAAACCCCTCTTCATTCGGCAGCCGCGACATGCCGCCGGCTTATGCCGCGCATGAATTCATCCAGCGATGCCACCTGCTCGCGGCTAAGGTGCAGGCCGCGCTTGGTCCTGCGCCATAGCACATCCTCGGCGGTGACCGCCCATTCGTTCTCAACGAGGTAGCGTATCTCGGCCTCGTAGAGATCGGCACCGAAATTGCGGCCGAGATCGGCATTCGATTTGGCCAGGCCCAGCAGAACCTGCGCCCGCGTCCCGTAAAGCCGGGTCAGCCTGCGGGCCAGGCGTGCGTCGAGGAAGGGATAGGCCGACTTCAGCTTCGCCACTTGCGCGTCGAAGCCGGTGGCCGGGAAATCTCCGCCCGGCAACGGCGCGTTTGCCGTCCATGGCTTGCCGCGCTTGCCGAGGAAGCCCTCGATCTTTTCCAGCATCGATTCCGACAACCGGCGATAGGTGGTGATCTTGCCGCCGAACGCATTGACGACCGGCGCAGCGCCCTCGCCACCATCGGCCTTGATCACATAGTCGCGCGTCGCTTCCTGCGCCTTCGAAGCGCCGTCATCGTAGAGAGGACGGACGGCCGAATAGGTCCAGACGATGTCCTGGCGCTTGACCGGTTGCGCGAAATATTCGCTTGCCGCGGCACAGAGGTAGTCGATCTCGGTGTCGCTGATCTTCACGTCATGCGGGTCGCCGGGATAGTCCTGGTCGGTGGTGCCGATCAAGGTGAACTCTTCCTCGTAGGGAATGGCGAAGATGATGCGGCCATCCTTGTTCTGGAAGAAATAGGCGCGCGGATCGTCGAATTTCTTGGCGATGACGATGTGGCTGCCCTGCACGAGGCGGACATTGTGCACATCGTTGAGGCCGACCACGCCGGACAGCACATGATCGACCCAGGGTCCGGCGGCATTGACCAGCAGCCTTGCCTTGATCTCCTCGGTCTCGCCGGTTTGCAGGTTCTCGATCTTGATCGTCCACAACCCATTTTCGCGGCGTGCTTCGACCACTTTCGTACGGGTGCGGATGGTTGCGCCGCGATCGGCGGCATCACGCGCGTTCAGCGCCACCAGCCGCGCATCGTTGACCCAACCATCCGAATATTCGAAGGCCCTTTTGAACAGCGGCTTCAGGGGTTTGCCGGCCGGATCCCTGGTCATGTCCAGCGTCCTGGTCGCCGGCAGCAATTTGCGCCCGCCAATGTGATCGTAGAGAAAGAGGCCGAGCCTTATCAACCAGGCCGGACGCAAGCCCTTGGCATAGGGCAGCACGAAGCGCATCGGCCAGATGATATGCGGCGCGTTCTTCCACAGAACCTCGCGCTCCATCAGCGCCTCGCGCACCAGGCGGAATTCATAGAATTCGAGGTAGCGCAGGCCGCCATGGATCAACTTGGTCGATCCTGAGGAGGTCCCGCTGGCGAGGTCGCTCATCTCGGCGAGAAACACGGAAAAGCCACGCCCGACGGCATCGCGGGCAATGCCGCAACCATTGATGCCGCCACCGATGACGAAGATGTCCCGGATTGCGTCCAAAAAGCCCTCCCGCGATTTCGCATTGCAGCATTTTTAGGTTTTTACGAAACCGTATCGGGATTATTTCGAAATAAGAACGAATGTCAAACGAAATATCACGGGCGCGTGATGATATGCCGATACCGCTTAGCCGAGCGACGTCTCGATCAGTTGAACCTCGGCCTCCTGGCAAATCTTGCGCACTGACGGAATGTCGCAACGGTCGGTGATGAAGGTGTTGACTTGCGACAGATGTCCGATGCGGACCGGCGCGGTGCGCTCGAATTTGGTCTGGTCGGAAACCAGGATGACATGACGCGCATTGGCGATGATCGCCTGCGCCACCTTGACCTCACGGAAATCGAAGTCGAGCAAGGCGCCGTCATGGTCGATGGCCGAAGCGCCGATCACCGCATAATCGACCTTGAACTGCCGGATGAAATCGACCGCAGCTTCGCCGACCACGCCGCCATCGGAACCGCGCACAACCCCACCGGCGATCACCACCTCGATCGAGGGATATATGCGCATCCTGTTGGCAACATTGATGTTGTTGGTGATGACCATCAGCCCGTTGTGATCGAGCAGCGCCTTGCTGACCGACTCCGTCGTGGTGCCGATGTTGATGAACAGCGAGGCATTGTCGGGGATCAGTCTGGCTGCCGCGCGGCCGATCGCTTCCTTCTCGTCGGCGGCGATCTTGCGCCTGGCCTCATACTCCATGTTCTCGATGCCGGAGGGGAACAACGCACCACCATGGATGCGCGAAAGCAGCCGCTGATCGCACAGGTCGTTGAGATCCTTGCGTATGGTCTGCGGCGTCACATTGAAGTGGGTGGCCAGATCGTCGACCAGCACGCGACCATGATCCTTGGCCATCTGGATGATTTCGGAATGGCGCGGCGACAGATACATGGGCAACCTCCCGTTTTCGTTTTTCTTGTCTATAGTCGAAAACGAAAGCAATGAAAAGGCATAAGCCGGCTAATAGAATTTACCTGATCGCAAAGCCAAAGCTGTACGCAACCTCATCAAGGCAGATTCAGCCCATGCCGCGCGCGATTTCGGCGATGACGACGAAGGCGGCATCGACATCGCCGGCAGTCGCCTCGAACTGTCCGACCTGGAACCGGATCGCCACTCGTCCGTCGACTCTCGTCTGCGTCAGGTAGATGCGGCCATCGTCGTTGATCGCATTGACCAGCCGCAGATTGTGCTCGTCCGCGTCGGCGCCGGTGGCAGCCTTGTGCCGGAACGAAAACAGCGACAGCATCGGTTCGCTGACGATCTCGAAATCCGGCTCCTTTGCCAGCCGCGCGGCAAGGCCTTCGCTCCAGGCGACATGGTTGCGGATCATCGTTCGCAGGCTTTCCAGCCCATGCGCGCGCAGCAGGAACCACAATTTCAGTGCGCGGAACCGCCGGCCGAGAGGCACCGACCACTCGGAATAATTGATGATGCCGTCATGGCCATGGGTCTTCAGGTAATCCGGCTTGATGGCCAGCGTCCGCACATGGCTTTCGGGATCGCGCAGGAACTGGATCGAGCAATCGAACTGCGCACCGAGCCATTTGTGGGGATTGAAGACAACGGAATCCGCCGCTTCGACACCGCTCCAGAAATGCCGGTATTCCGGGCAGATCATTGCCGAGCCGGCCCAGGCCGCGTCGACATGAAGGTAAAGGCCATGGCGCCGCGCCACCTCCGCAACCGCCGCGATGTCGTCGGTGCCACCTGTGCTTGTGCCACCAACGCAAGCGATGATGCCGGCCGGCAGCATGCCGGCTTCCCGGTCGGCAATGATTGCCGCCTCGAGCGCAGCCGTGTTCATGGCGCGAAAGCAGCCACCGACGGGAATGCGCACGAGATTGTCCTCGCCGATACCAGACACCCAGATCGCCCGGTCGATCGAGGTGTGCACCTGGTCGGAGGAATAGATGCGCAACCGCGCCTGCCCCGCCAGTCCCTTTTTGTTGCCTTGCCAGTCGAGCGCGCGCTCGCGCATGGTCAGCACCGCGGCCAGTGTTGCCGAGGAGGCCGAATCCTGGATCACGCCTGAGAAACCTTCCGGCAGGCCAAGCGCCTGGCGCATCCAGTCGACGGTGCGCGTTTCGAGCTCGGTCGCCGCCGGCGAGGTCTGCCAAAGCATACATTGCGCGGCCATCGCAGAGACCAGATATTCCGCCACCACCGAGACCGGCGCCGCATTGGCCGGGAAATAGGCGAAGAAGCGCGGATGCTGCCAATGCGTCATCCCCGGCAGGATCTTCTCTTCGAAGTCGGAGAAAATCCTGTCCATCGGTTCGGCGTCTTCGGGCGGCGAAGCCTCTATGCTCCTGAAAATATCGCCCGGCTCGACTAGCGGCCGTACCGGCTGCTCGCGCAGCGTGTTGCGGTAGTCGGCGCCCCAGTCGGCGGCGCGCCGCGACCATTGCCGGAAATCATCGTTGTTCATCGTGTCCTCCCGACAGGATTCCTCGCCGCCACCCGTCACGGCCGGCTCTTCAAGGCTCGATATTATTTAACATGTGAAATATATGCAACGGCCATCTGGCGCCGCGCGCCTACCCCGGGAAATCGGGCAGGCTGGCAAAAGCTGTCTTCAGCGCATTCGACCAGCCATCCGAGATCGTGCGGTAATACTGGTCGTCCTGACCGATCCGTTTCTTCAGCCCCACCTTGAAAGTGTCCTTCTCCAGGAAGAGCAGGTCGAGCGGCAAGCCGACCGACAGATTCGACTTCAGTGTCGAATCGAACGACACCAGAAGCAGCTTCACCGTCTCTGCAAGGCTCATCGTCTTTTCGTAGGCGCGGATAATGATCGGCTTGCCATATTTGGTCTCGCCGATCTGGAAGAACGGCGTGTCGTCGGTCGATTCGATGAAATTGCCTTCGGGATAGATCATGAACAGGCGCGGTTCGCTGCCCTTGATCTGGCCGCCGAGGATGAACGAGGCATTGAAGTAGGAATCCGCCTTCTCGCCCGCGGGTGACGAGCTGGCGATGACCTCCTTGACCGTATCGCCGACCAGCCGCACCGTCTGATACATCGACGGCGTCTCCAAAAGCGTGGCGTGACGATCGGCGATTGCCTTGGTGCGTTCGTCGAGCAGGCTGACCACTGCCTGGGTCGTCGCCAGATTGCCGGCTGACATCAGCACGATGACGCGCTCGCCCGGCTGCTCCCAGACATGCATCTTGCGGAAGGTGGAAATCGAATCCATACCGGCATTGGTGCGCGTGTCCGACATGAACACGAGCCCGCGATCAATCTTCAGGCCGACGCAATAGGTCATGGAATCTCTTCTAGAGCGATTCATCGTTTCACGGAAACGCAGAACCGCTCTATCTCCTTGTTTCGACGCAATTCCCAAGGGAAAGCGCTATCCGCTTTTCCCGGGAAAACCGTTTCACGCTTTTCCTGGAATTGCTCCGGCAGCAATCCTGGCGGATTACTGCTCCACCGTGACGGTGACCGCAAGCTGTTCTTCCGCCTGTCCCAGCCGAATTCCCGACACCGGCGTGGCGTCGCGATAGTCGCGGCCGGTTGCCACTTTTACATAGCGCTCGTCTGGAGAGATGCCGTTTGCGGCATCGAAGGCGACCCAGCCCAGACCCGCAACATGCGCTTCGGCCCAGGCATGGCTTGCGGCCTGCTCGACGGCGGCATCCAGCATCAGATACCCGCTGATATAGCGGGCAGGAAAGCCCATGGCGCGCGCCGCGGCGGCAAAGATATGGGTGTGATCCTGGCAGACACCGGTCTTCAGCGCCAAGGCTTCTTCTGCCGGCGTCGCCGCATTGGTGGTGCCGGGCGTGTAGGCGACGCGATCGCCGATGACAGCCATCAGCCGGTGCAGCCTTTCGATGTCGGTGCCCTTACCGACGGATGCGGCGAGCTCGCGAACACCGCTGCCGATAGCAGTCAAGGGCGTTTCATGGCTGTACAGCCAGAGCGGCGTAAAACCCTGGTGTGGTCCGGAGACGCCCGCAGTGTCGCGCGTCACCACTTCGCCGGCCGCTTCCACGGTGATAAAGTCGCGCTCGCCCTCGACGCTCAACAGCCTGGTGTCGTTGCCGAAATGGTCGACAAAGCGAACCTCCTCGCGCGCACCCTCGATGGCCAGTGCCCAGGACAAAACGGTCTGCGTCGATCCGCTGACAGGAAGCAGTCGCAGCCGCTGCAGCAGATAGTGCACCGGTGCATCGTAGCGGTATTCGGTCCTGTGGGTGATCTTTAGCCGCATGCACTATGTCCCGTTTGTGAGCATGCTCTTGTCCCACTTTTCGCGATCATGCTCAATTGAACCGGTAGTCCTGCGCGATCTCGTCGCCGAGCCTGGTGTTGTCGCGAATGAAATTGGCCAGGAATTCATGCAGGCCGGTGTCGAATATGTCCTTGATCGACCCGGCTCTCAGCATGGCTTGCGTCTTGTCGGCGGTCGCATGGCAGGCATGACGTTCCCCGTAGTCATCGCCGAGGAATTTCAGATGTTCGGCCAGGAAGCGGTAGCAGAAGGTCAGCGAACGCGGCATGCGGACATTGAGGATTAGATAGTCGGCAATGTTGGTCGGCTTGTAGTCTGCGTCATAGACCCATCGGTAGGAGCGGTGCGCCGACACCGAGCGCAGGATCGATTCCCATTGGTAGTTGTCGAGTGTCGAGCCGACCCACGAAATCGAGGGCAACAGCACATAGTATTTCACGTCGAGGATGCGCGCCGTGTTGTCGGCGCGCTCGACATAGGTGCCGAGCTGCGAGAAATCGAAGATCTCGTTGCGTAGCATGGTGCCGTAGAACGAGCCGCGGATCAGCGCCGTCTCGCGCTTGATCGCATCGAGCACGCTCGGCAGGTCGCGCTCGTCGATCGGCCTTGCCAGCATCCGCTTCAGCGACATCCAGGCTTCGTTGATGCTTTCCCACGTCTCGCGCGTCAGCGCGGTGCGCACCATGCGGGCATTGTTGCGGGCCGTCTCGATCGCCGTCATCGTGCTCGACGGGTTCGACGTGTCGCGCAACAGGAAGTCGGCGACATTGGCGGCGGTATAATCCTGGTATTTCTGCGTGAAGGCGACGTCGGAGCCGGCGCTGAGCAGCACCGAATTCCATTCCTCCGAGGCGCTCTGGGTGCGGGTCAGCGCCATGCGCAAGCCGGCATCCACCAACCGCGCCATGTTTTCGGCCCGCTCGATATAGCGGTTCATCCAATAGAGCCCGTTGGCGGTGCGGCCTAAAAGCATCAAAAACCCTTCAAGTGAAAATCAATCATCCAGCACCCACGTATCCTTGGTGCCGCCGCCTTGCGAGGAATTGACGACCAGCGACCCTTCCTTCAGCGCGACGCGCGTCAGCCCTCCGGGCACGATCTGGATGCGGTCGGAAACCAGCACATAGGGTCTGAGATCGACGTGGCGCGGCGCCAGGCCCTTGTCAGTCAGGATCGGGCAAGTCGACAGCGCCAGCGTCGGCTGGGCGATGTAGTTCGACGGTTTTGCCGCGAGTTTTTTGGAAAAATCCTCGCACTCCTGCTTGGTCGCCGCCGGCCCGACCAGCATGCCGTAGCCGCCGGAACCGTGGACCTCCTTGATCACCAGTTCGTCGATGTGCTCGAGCACGTATTTCAGGCTGTCCGGCTCCGAGCACCGCCAGGTCGGAATGTTGCCGAGTATCGCCTTGCGGCCGGTGTAGAATTCCACGATCTCGGGCATGTAGGAGTAGATCGCCTTGTCGTCGGCAATGCCGGTTCCCGGCGCATTGGCAATGGTGATGTTTCCGGCACGGTAGACGTCCATGATGCCGGGTATGCCAAGTGCGGAGTCCGGCCGGAAGGTCAGCGGATCGAGGAAAGAATCGTCGACGCGGCGGTAAAGCACATCGATCTGCTTGTAGCCTTCGGTGGTGCGCATCGCGACATGGCCGTCGACAACGCGCAGATCCTGACCTTCGACAAGCTGCACGCCCATCTGGTCGGCAAGGAAGGCGTGTTCGAAATAGGCGGAGTTGAAGCTGCCGGGCGTAAGCACGGCGATCGTCGGCGTGCCCTTGGTGCTCTGCGGCCGCACCGCCGCCAGCGACTGCCTCAGGAGCTGCGGATAGTTTTCCACCGGCCGCACCTTGATCTTTTGGAACAGCTCGGGGAACAGCTGCATCATCGTCTCGCGGTTCTCCAGCATGTAGGAGACCCCCGACGGCGTGCGCGCATTGTCCTCCAGCACGTAGAATTCGTCCTCGCTGATGCGGACGATATCGACGCCGATGATGTGGGTGTAGACGCCAGCTGGCGGCCTGACCCCGATCATTTCCGGCAAGAACGCCTCGTTCTTGGCGATCAATTCCCTGGGAACGCGCCCTGCCCGCAGGATCTCCTGGCGATGGTAGATATCGTCGAGGAAAGCGTTCAGCGCCTGAACGCGCTGCTCGATGCCTTGCGTCAGGCGCCGCCACTCATTGCCCGAGATGATGCGGGGAACGATGTCGAACGGGATCAGCCGCTCGGAAGCTTCCTGCTCGCCATAGACGGCGAAGGTGATGCCGGTCTTGCGGAAGACGCGTTCGGCGTCCTGCATCTTCTCGGTAAGCCTGGCCGGATCCTGCTCCTTCAGCCAGCGATCATAAGCCGAATACGGTCTTCTCAATCCGGAGACTTCCGGAAGCATTTCATCGAACGCTGCCAATCGCATACTCCCCTGTGACACCATTTCACTGGCGTCGCCGGAGAAAATCAAGCGCAATCGGTGATTTGAGGGATACGGACGACCAGTATGTGGCGGCTGCCCAAAATTAAGGCAGCTGAAATATGCCCTTGATCAGGCTTTGCCTCGTGGCCGGGCAGGCGCGTTCAGAAGCTGAAGCATGATCCCAAAAAGTCGAAATCCAGCTTAGGAGAAGTTCATGCTCAAACACTGAGATAGAATCCCATCCCGATTCTATCGGGGATGGAACGGGCTCTAGAAGGCGCGGAACGTGACGACGGTGAAAGTGTCCTTGATACCGGGGAGAATCTGCACCTTCTCGTTGACGAAATGGCCCACATCTTCCTCGTCGTCGACGTAGAATTTGGCGAGCAGATCGTAGTTGCCGGCAGTCGAGTAGATTTCCGAGGCGATCTCGGCATCGGCAAGCGCGCTGGCAACCTCATAGGATTTGCCAAGCTCGCATTTGATCTGCACGAAAAACGCCCTCATGGCTTCGTCCCTAAACGTCCAAGTCCAAGCGGCCCTTCTGACAGACTGGAGGCGGGCTTTCAAGCGCCGGATGAATGCTCAGCCGGCTCGGGCCCGGGCTAAGACTTCCCGCAACGCGCGGGGGGCGACACGAATGTTCGCCACCGATGAAACCGTGAAGCGCCGTCATGCGTATGTTAAAATGCCTCTTGGAACAGTTTTGGGGAGAGGCAGCTTTCGCAAGGGGCAACGGAGACAGGCCATGCGCCGCATGTTTTTCGCATTCGCGTTCGTTCCACTCGTCCTGGCGTCGTCTGCGCTTGCCGGCGATGCCGAGGTCAAGGCGGCGCAAGCCGCCATCGACGGCCAGTTGAAAGCCTTCATCGCCAATGACGGCGCCACCGCCTATAGCTTCGCCGCACCCAACGTGAAGCAGATATTCCCGACCGTCGACACCTTCATGAACATGGTGACCAACGGCTATGCGCCGGTGCGCAACCCACAGACCTATTCTTTTGGCAAGGTCGAGGAGACGAGCCCGACATCGATCGTCCAGCAGGTGCTGATCGTCGGCCCCGACGGCAAGGATTACGAGGCTGTCTACACGCTGCAGCAACAGCCCGACGGCACGTTCCAGATCACCGGCTGCAGCCTGCGCGCGTCGAATTCGCTGAGCACCTGACGCAATCCACTTCAACGACAATCACAAAAGGCGGATGTGTTGAGTAGTGATTTTCGTGACAAAAATGTTATTGTGTGACTTACTTGAGGGGTTTCGATCTCGTCGTGCAGGCGATGTTCTCAGCTGTTTGGCTTACAGCGTTCTTGATGCTCATGTTCTGGATGATGAATATTCGTTCATCCGTCCGCCGTGAAAATGTAAGTCCTAGTTATCAACCAGAAATCAGGGACGCGATGCCTGAGAGCGAAGCGGTTGCGTCAATTCCTTTCAAAATTCGTGCAACCTTTCCGGGTCGAATATTCGGCATCAAGGAATGGACGCCTGAGGAGATCAACCTCATCATCACGTCCTACAAGGAACGCTATCCGGAAGAGTGGCAGGCCTATCTTGAAGCTGAGAACAATAATGGATTCATTTCCAGTACGATGAGCGATCGCATTTGCTCATTCATTGAAGAGCTGTTTCCCGACCTTCATCGGAAGCACTACCGCGCTGGCGCAGTTGACTTTCGATTTACGAATGAGCGGAATTTTAAATTTCCTATGTGGCAGCCCGAAAATCGACTCTCGCGCAGAGAACGTTTCTTAGCGCACATAAAGAAACATCGACAGGTAGTTAATGGTGACGTCGAATGGAACGATGAGAATGCCATTGTTTTGCTGGAACACATACAGAGCAATGACCCCGATCTTTGGGCAGACTATTGCAATTCATACAACGACGTCGGGCTCATAGGTCTCAGAATTATCGGTCGAATTAAGGCGCATATTGCGGCCCTATTCCCTCTTCCTGAGGATTGCAGCAAACGCGGTGTAATGCGCGGGTTGTTAGACGACGCCAATCGCCGGTACGGCTTTGAAATGCTCAAACCGGCAAACGCCAAGATCCGGGACCAGCTAGAGACCGAGTGGTTCAATGAGGGGCGAGGGCGCACGACTTTTGAAGAATGGCATCAGCAGGTAAAATTGCGCACCCAAAACAGCTCGAGCAAACGCGACTAAGGTCAAACAGCGGTTGGAATATCCCCGCGCGCCCAGCCTTCGGAGATTTCCGCCGCGCGCGCTTCGAAGGCGCCCGCCTCGATGGCAGCGCGAATGTCCTGCATAAGCTTCTGATAATAGGACAGATTGTTCCAGGTCAGCAGCATCGCACCAAGTGCTTCCTGCGAACGCACCAGATGGTGAAGATAGGCACGTGAGTAATCCCGGGCTGCCGGGCAGTCGCTCTCCTCGTCGAGTGGGCGCGGATCATCGGCGTGGCGGGCGTTGCGCAGATTGACCTTGCCGCGCCTGGTATAGGCAAGGCCGTGCCGGCCGGCCCGCGTCGGCATCACGCAATCGAACATGTCGATGCCCCGCGCCACCGATTTCAAAATATCGTCAGGGGTGCCGACGCCCATGAGATAGCGCGGCTTGTTTTCAGGCAGTTCCGGGCAGGTGATGTCGAGCATATCGAGCATCACCGCTTGCGGCTCGCCGACAGCCAGGCCGCCGACCGCATAGCCCTTCAGCTGCATTGCGCTCAAGGCTTGCGCCGAACGCACCCTGAGTGCCGCGTTGTCACCGCCTTGCACGATGCCGAACATCGCCTTGCCCGGCTGGTCGCCGAACGCCGTCTTGCAGCGCTCTGCCCAGCGCAGCGACAGCTCCATGGCGCGCTCGATCTCCTTCAACTCGGCCGGCAGCGCCGTGCATTCGTCGAGCTGCATCTGGATATCGGAATCGAGCAAACCCTGGATTTCGATCGAGCGCTCCGGCGACATCTCATAGGCGGCGCCGTCGATATGCGAGCGGAAGGTGACGCCTTTTTCGGTCAGCTTTCTAAGCTTGGACAGCGACATCACCTGGAAACCGCCGCTGTCGGTCAGGATCGGATGCGGCCAGCGGGCGAATTCGTGCAAGCCCCCCAGCCGCGCCACACGTTCGGCGCCGGGCCGCAGCATCAAATGGTAGGTGTTGCCCAGGATGATGTCGGCGCCAAGGCCGCGCACCTGGTCCATATACATCGTCTTGACCGTACCGCCGGTGCCGACCGGCATAAAGGCAGGCGTGCGGATTTCGCCGCGCGGCATGTCGATCACACCGCGTCGCGCCTTGCCGTCCGTCGCCAGAACTTTGAAGCTGAACGGTTTAGCCATTGAATTCCTTGTCATGAATCGGTGCGCCAGCTGCCTGCTTGTCGAGCGACTGGCGGTATTGGATGCAGCCACGCATGAATCTGCGCCAGGGCGGCACGGCGATCGCCGAGTCGGTCTTCTCCGGCAGCAGTTCCCACAGATCCGGATGATGCCAGCACAAATCATGGCCGGTGGCGTCGCGATGCTGGCGAATGCCGGTGCGCAATCTTTTCACTTCCGCGATCAGTGCATCGCGGTCCAGGCTCTCGAGATCATCGTCCATCGCTCATCTCCGCTCGATAAAGCAGGCTTGCGTCTCCATAGGAGTAGAACCTGTAGCGATTCTCGATGGCATGCGCATAGGCCGCACGCATCGTATCGAGACCACTGAAGGCCGAAACCAGCATGAACAGTGTCGAGCGTGGCAGGTGGAAATTGGTCATCAGCATGTCGGCGGTACGAAATCGATAGCCAGGCGTGATGAAGATGTCGGTCGGACCGGACCATGCAATCAGGGTGCCGTCCGCGCGCGCCGCGCTTTCCAGCAGGCGCAGCGAGGTCGTGCCGACAGCGACGATGCGGCCGCCCCTCGCCTTGGCCGCGTTGAGCGCGTCGGCGGTCGCCTCGCTGACCGAACCGGTCTCGGCGTGCATCTTGTGGTCGGCGGTGTCATCCGCCTTCACCGGCAAGAACGTGCCGGCGCCGACATGTAAGGTAACGAAGCGGCGCTCGACCCCCTTGGCGTCGAGTGTCGCAAAAAGCTCCGGCGTGAAATGCAGGCCTGCCGTGGGTGCGGCAACGGCGCCTTCTTCCCGGGCATAGACGGTCTGGTAGTCGGCCCGGTCGCGTTCGTCGTCGTCGCGCTTCGAGGCGATATAAGGCGGCAGCGGAATATGGCCGACCGCATGCAGCGCTTCGTCCAGGAAGGGCCCCGACAGGTCGAAGCCAAGCAGCGCCTCGCCGCCCTCGCCTTTCTCGATCACGGTGGCGTCGAGCTGGCCGAGGAAACAGGAATTGCCATCATGGCCGAAATGGATACGGTCACCGGCGGCAATGCGCTTGCCCGGCCGCATGAAGGCCAGCCAGCGGTCCGGCGCCATGCGCATGTGCAGCGTGGCTTCGACTTGCGCCTGCGCCTCACCACGCCGCCTGATGCCTTTCAGCTGCGCCGGAATGACCTTGGTGTCGTTGAACACCAGCACATCGCCGGCGTGGAGCAAGGACGGCAGGTCGCCAACCGACCGGTCGTCGAGCCCGTCGCCGGGCTTGACCACCAGCATTTTGGCGCTGTCGCGCGGCTCTGCCGGGCGAAGCGCGATACGCTCCTCCGGCAGGTCGAAGTCAAACAGATCGACGCGCATCAGTAGAGCCGGACGAGCAGCGCCCCGGCCAGCAGCAGCACCGCGCCGGCGACCCGGCCGAGCGAGATTTCGCGCACCGCGACACCGAGGAAGCCAACGCGGTCGATGAGCATGCCGGCCAGCAACTGTCCGGCCACCAGAAACGCCATCAGGGCGGCGGCGCCGATGCGCGGCGTTAGGATGGTCGAAAGCGTCACATAGAAGCCGCCAAGCATGCCGCCGGCGATGAACAGCCACGGTGCCGGCGCCTTCCAGTCGAGCGTGATGCCTTGCAGCTTCACCACCGTGACGGAGATGATGCCGAGCACCACCGCGCCCGACAGGAACGAAAACGCAGCCGCCGCGACCGGGAGCCCCAGGCCGCGCGCCAGCTGCGAATTGATCGGCGCCTGAATCGCAATGAAGGCGCCGGACAGGATGCCGAGAAGCGACCAGACGACGCCCATCATTGATGTTTTGCCTTACTTGACGTCGGCCGCGACCTTCAGCGACACGATCTTGTCGGGATCCGGCACCGGCTCGCCGCGCTTGATCTTGTCGACATTGTCCATGCCTTCGATGACCTGGCCCCAGACCGTGTACTGGCGGTTGAGGAAGGCGGCTTCGTCGAAGCAGATGAAGAACTGCGAATTGGCCGAGTTTGGGTTCTGCGAACGGGCCATCGAACAGGTGCCGCGGCCATGGTTGGCATTGGAGAATTCAGCCTTGAGGTCAGGCTTGTCGGAGCCGCCCATGCCGGCACGCGACGGAGCAAAGGAGGGCTTGCTGGAATTGCCGAACTTGACGTCGCCGGTCTGCGCCATGAAGCCGTCGATGACGCGGTGGAAGACCACGCCGTCATAGGCGCCTTCGCGCGCCAGTTCTTTGATACGGGCGACATGGCCGGGCGCCAGGTCGGGGAAAAGTTCGATGACGACGTTGCCCTTGGTCGTCTCCATGATGAGCGCGTTTTCGCGGTCCTTGATCTCGGCCATGTCAGATATCCTTTTCAGAAAACAGAGTTATTTGACAACTTTACTTGTCTGCGGCGATGCGCACCTTGAGCATCCGGTCAGGGTCGGTGACCGTGCCATTGTCCGCTTCGTCGCCCTTCTTGATGTGGTCCACCAGTTCCATGCCGCTGACGACGGTGCCGACGATGGTGTATTGGCCATCGAGGGGCGGCGCCGGCGCGAACATGATGAAGAACTGCGAATTGGCGGAGTTGGGGTCCTGCGAGCGGGCCATGCCGACCACGCCGCGCTTGTAGTGTTCGGTCTGCGAGAATTCGGCCGGCAGGTCGGGTTGATCGGAACCGCCGGTGCCGACGGCCTCGGCGCTAAAACCCTTCTTCATGTTGCCGAACTTGACGTCGCCGGTCTGCGCCATGAAGCCGCCGATGACGCGGTGGAAGGCGACGTTGTCATAGGCGCCCTGGCGCACCAGCTTCTTGATCTGCGCGACGTTCTTGGGTGCCAGATCGGGCCGAAGCGCGATGGTGACGTCGCCGTCCTTCAGCGTGATGATCATGGTGTTTTCCGGGTCGGCGGCGAAGGCCGAGACAGACGAAGTCACAAGACCAGCAAGCACAATGAGGAACGAGGCAAGCTTTTTCAGCTGCATATCTATCTCCGGGATCTTATTTCGCGAATTTGGCGGTGAGCGCACCGGCAACCGCCGCCGGCACGAAGGGGCGGATGTCGCCTCCCATCGAGGCAATCTGGCGGACAAGTGTGGCGGTAATGGTGCGCACGGACGGGCTGGCGGGCAGAAAAACCGTCTGCAGTTCAGGCGCCATGGTCTCGTTCATGCCGGCCATCTGCATCTCGTAGTCGAGGTCGGTGCCGTCGCGCAGGCCGCGGATCATGATCGAGGCGCCCTGCTTCCTGGCCGCGTCGATGACCAGCCCGTCGAAGGCGACAACCTTGATGCGCGCACCGTCGCGGCCAAATAAAGTCTTCGTCGCACTCTCGATCAGCGCCACCCGTTCCTCGAAGGAAAACAGCGGCTGCTTGCCCGGGTGGATACCGATGGCCGCATAGACGACGTCGGCCACCGCCAGCGACGCTTTCAGCACATCGAGATGGCCGTTGGTCAACGGGTCGAAGGAGCCGGCATAGAGGGCGATGCGTTCAGTCATGGCTGGTGCTTCTAACGAGCCTCTCTCGCAAAGGCAAATCCGATTGGCGAGCCGGTCGTGAACCTTTTCCGCCACGTGAACGACAGATGAACACGCTGATCACGAAGCCTTCACGCAGCGTTCACTAGGTTGCACCTTAATAAGATGAAACCAAAATCCCATCTATCCGTTGTTAGGCGCAGGAGAACACGCACATGCTGATCTACATGCTTGCCACCGCAATGACCGTCGCCATGCTGATCGCCACCGTTTTCGGCTTGCATCAGGAGGCTCAGCGCATCCGCATCAAGGCCAACGCCAAGCGTTTCGAAGGCTTTGGCCCCCGCAAGCCATATCGCCACTACTAAGTTCGTCTTCACTTGCTGTCACGCCGGCCGATGGGCCGGCGTTGCTATGTCAGAACCGGATGCCGGACCTTACTCGGCACCATCGGGGCCAGCCTCCGACGTCGGATCGATCTCGGCGCCGGCGCTTTCTTCGATTTCCTCGTCCGATTGCGGTTCCGAAATCCGCTCGACCGAAACCACCTTTTCACCTTCAGCCGTGTTGAAGATGGTCACGCCCTTGGTGGCGCGGCTGGCGAAACGGATGCCGTTCACCGGCACCCGAATGACGGTGCCGCCGTCCGACACCAGCATGATCTGGTCGTCATTGCCGACCGGGAAGGTCGCCACCAGCCTGCCGATCTCGGCTACCTTCGAAACGTCGGTGGCACGAATGCCCTTGCCGCCGCGTCCGGTCAGCCGGAAATCATAGGAGGACGAGCGCTTGCCGTAGCCATATTCGGTCACCGTCAGCACGTATTGTTCGTGCTGCTTGAGGAATTCGTAGCGCTCGTCGGAAAGCTCCGTCTCCTCGCCGACCTCTTCGTTGGTCAGCGCGATCTCTTCCTCTTCGCCGGCCGCGATGCCGGCGGCAAGCCGCCGTTCGGCCGCCGCCCGCTTGAGATAGGCGGCGCGCTCTGCCGGCGGCGCATCGACATTCTCGATCACCGCCATGGAAATCACCCGGTCTGTCTCGGCCATGGCGATGCCGCGCACGCCGACCGAGTTGCGACTCTGGAAGACGCGTACGTCGCCGACCGAGAAGCGGATGCACTGGCCGGAGCTGGCGGTGAGCAGCACGTCGTCATTGTCGGTGCAGGTCTCGACGCCGAGAATCTCGTCGCCCTCCTCCTCCAGCTTCATGGCGATCTTGCCGTTCCGGTTGACCTGGACGAAGTCGGAAAGCTTGTTGCGTCGCACGGTGCCACGCGTGGTGGCGAACATCACATCGAGCTCGCCCCAGCTGGTCTCGTCCTCGGGCAGCGGCATGATGGTGGTGATGCGCTCACCCTGCTCCAGCGGCAGCATGTTGATCAGCGCCTTGCCGCGCGATTGCGGGTTGCCGATCGGCAGCCGCCAGACCTTCTCCTTGTAGACGATGCCGCGCGAGGAGAAGAACAGCACCGGCGTGTGCGTGTTGGCAACGAACAGCCGGGTGACGAAATCCTCTTCCTTGGTCGACATGCCGGAGCGACCCTTGCCGCCGCGGCGCTGCGCCCGGTAGAGCGACAGCGGCACGCGCTTGATGTAGCCGGAATGGCTCACCGTCACGACCATGTCCTCGCGCTGGATCAGGTCCTCGTCTTCCATGTCCGCGCCACCGTCGGTGAGCTCGGTGCGGCGTGGTGTACCGAACTCGTCGCGAACGGCGGCAAGCTCATCCTTGACGATCTGCTGGACCCGCGCGCGGGAAGACAAAATGTCCAGGTAATCAATGATTTCGGCGCCGATCGTGTTCAACTCGTCGGCGATCTCGTCGCGGCCGAGCGCGGTCAGGCGCTGCAGGCGCAGTTCGAGGATGGCGCGCGCCTGCTCCTCGGACAGATTGTAGGTGCCGTCCTCGTTGATGCGATGGCGCGGGTCGTCGATCAACAGGATCAGCGATTCGACGTCGCCGGACGGCCACCGCCGCTCCATCAACTGCTCACGCGCCGTCTGCGGATCCGGCGCGGTGCGGATGAGCTTGATCACTTCGTCGATGTTGGCGACGGCGATGGCGAGACCGACCAGAACATGGGCGCGGTCGCGCGCCTTGCGCAGCAGGAATTTCGTACGCCGGGTGATCACTTCCTCGCGGAAGGCGACGAACGCCCTCAGCATGTCGGTCAACGTCAGCAGTTCCGGCTTGCCGCCGTTGAGCGCCACCATATTGGCGCCGAAGGAGGTCTGCAGCGGCGTGAAGCGGTAAAGCTGATTGAGGATGACATCGGCAACGGCATCGCGTTTCAGCTCGATGACGACGCGGTAGCCCTGGCGGTCGCTCTCGTCGCGGATGTCGGAAATGCCTTCGATGCGCTTGTCGCGCACCAGTTCGGCCATCTTCTCGATCATCGACGACTTGTTCACCTGGTAGGGAACCTCGGTGATGATGATCGATTCACGGTCGTTGCCGCGCGCCTCGATGTTGACCTTGCCGCGCATGACGATGGAGCCGCGGCCGGTCGAATAGGCGCTGTAGATGCCGGAACGGCCAAGCACGATGCCGCCGGTCGGGAAATCCGGCCCCGGGATGATCTCCATCAGTGCCGGCAGGTCGATCGCCGGATTGTCGATGATAGCGATGGCGCCGTTGCAGACTTCGCTGAGATTGTGCGGCGGGATGTTGGTCGCCATGCCGACGGCAATGCCGCCGGAGCCGTTGACCAGCAGATTGGGGAACCGTGCCGGCAGAACCTTGGGCTCGCTGCCGGACGCATCATAGGTGTCCTGGAAATCGACGGTGTCCTTGTCGATATCCTCCAGCAGTTCATGAGCGACCTTGGTCAGCCGCGATTCGGTATAGCGCATCGCCGCCGGCGGATCGCCGTCAATGGAGCCGAAATTGCCCTGTCCGTCGATCAGCGGCACGCGCAACGACCAGTCCTGCGCCATACGCACCAAAGCGTCGTAGATCGAGGCGTCGCCATGCGGATGGTATTTACCCATCACGTCGGCGACCGGGCGCGCCGACTTCACATATTTGCGGTTCCAGTGGTAACCGCTCTCATGCGAGGCGAAGAGAATGCGGCGATGCACCGGCTTCAGGCCGTCGCGCACGTCCGGCAGCGCACGGCTGACGATCACGCTCATGGCGTAATCGAGATAGGAGCGCTGCATCTCCTCGACGATGGATATCGGCTCGATGCCGGTGGGGCCGCCGTCGGCGCCGCGCGGTGTCTTTTGGTCGGTCAAATCGGATCACAATCTAATCAGGAATCACTTGCTGCTTATATAGGAAGCAAGCCCGAAACTCCAATATCCGCGACACTTTTCCAGTGTCAATTTTGGTGGTAATTTCAAAAGGATACCACTGATTGCGACGATATGGCCAAGGCGGTTTCGCCGCCACCAAGGCAAAAGCCTGCGATGGACCGTTTTCCCCCAGCGAAAGCCACGAGCGCGATGAATTGGACCTCTTGGCTGCCGTTGCGAGCCCTGAGTGGTTGGACGCCGAGGGATCTGAACGGCGATCTGGTCGCGGGCCTCACACTGGCCGCGATCGCCATTCCCGAACAGATGGCGACCGCCCGGCTCGGCGGCTTTGCTCCCGAGGTCGGCTTCTTCGCTTTTGTTGCCGGTTCGGTGGCGTTCGCCCTGTTCGGTGCCAACCGGCACCTGTCGGCCGGCGCGGACTCGACCATCACGCCTCTCTTTGCCGGCAGTCTCGCCGTGCTCGCCGCATCAGGGTCGCCGCATTATCTGGTGCTGGCTTCCATGCTGGCGCTGATGGTCGGGCTGATCGTGACCCTCAGCGGCGTTTTCCGCCTTGGCTGGGTTGCCGATCTCTTGTCGGTGCCGGTCACGACGGGTTTTCTGGCCGGCATCGCCGTCCATATCATCGTTTCGCAATTGCCCGGACTGCTCGGCCTGCCCGCCGAGAGCGGTGAAACCTTGCGGCGCGTCGGTGAGATCGCCGGCAACCTGCATTTCACCAATCCCTGGAGCCTCGGGCTCGGCCTCGGCGTGTTCGCGATCGTGTTCTGCGCCGAACGCATCAGCGCCCGCATCCCCGGCGCGTTGATCGGCATGGTGCTTGCCACCTCAGCGGTTGCCGTCTTCGGCCTCGAGGATCGCGGCGTCGAGGTGCTCGGCGCTTTGCCCAATGGCCTGCCACGGGCCGGCCTGCCGCTTGCCAGCCTTGACGATGTGCAGGCGCTGGTCCCGCTGGCATTGCTGATCGCCATCGTCGTCATGGTGCAGACGGCGGCCACCTCCCGCTCCTTCGCGCCGCAACAGGGCGACGCTCCTGACGTCAATCGCGATTTCGTCGGCGTCGGCGCCGGCAGCATCGCGTCAGGCCTGTTCGGCGCCTTTGCGGTCAATGCCAGCCCGCCGCGCACGGCAATCGTATCCCAGTCGGGCGGCCGCTCACAGGTCGCGGGCCTCATCGCCGCGGCCATCGTGCTGGTGCTGGGAGCTTTCGGTGGCGGCCTGCTCGCCGATGTTCCGCAGGCGGCCCTTGCCGGTGTTCTGCTGTTCGTTGCCCTGCACATTCTGCGCTGGAAGGTGTTCGCTAGTGTCTACCGGCAGGCGCCGGTCGAATTCGCATTGATCCTCATCACCATGGCGGCCATCGTCGTGCTGCCCATCGAGACCGGCGTGGCGATCGGCATCGGCCTGTCGCTGCTGCATGGAATCTGGAGCGCAACCCGCACGCAGCCGCTCGAACTGGAACAGGTGCCGGGCACCTCGGTGTGGTGGCCGCCCGGCGAGCCAGCTGCCGGCGAACAGCTCCCCGGCGTACTCGTCGCGGCATTCCAGGCACCGCTGTCCTTCGTCAACGCCGACCGCTTCAAGCGCGGCCTTTGCGATCTTGTCGATGCCAGGAGTGAGAGCGTGAAGCTGGTCGTGCTGGAAGCCAGCAACATCGTCGAGATCGATTACACAGCCGCGCAAGCCCTCATCGACACCATTACCCATTGCCGCAAGGCGGGCGCGATCTTTGCCATCGCGCGGATGGAATCGCTGCGTGCCCAAGCGGCGCTGGCACGATTTGGCATCGCCGACCTGATCGGCCCGCAGCGGATTTTTCACAGTGTCGATGCCGCAATCAGGACGCTCGGTCCGGACCGGCAGCCGCAACAACAGGACAAAGCCAAATGACGACCCAGCGGGAACCCTTGTTGACCCCCGTCGCGGTAGAAGATTTGCGGCCGACACAGATCACCGTCGGCATGCGGGAAGTCGCCTTGAAGCGCCAGATGATCCGCTCGCAGAGCGCCAGGAAGACCGGCACTTTTCTCGGCGCCCATATGGTCCCCGTCGTGCTGGGGCCAAAGAAGCGCAACTACGTCACCGATCACCACCATCTCGCCCGGGCCCTGCTCGAGGAAGGCATCCGGGATGTTCTGGTCACGGTGATCAGCGACCTGTCGAGCCTCGACAAGGACGCCTTCTTCGTCGTGCTCGACAATCGCGGCTGGATGCATCCGTTCGACGGGAACGGCAGGCGCCGGGGCTATGAAGCCATTCCCAAAACCATGGCCGAACTCATCGACGATCCCTACAGGAGCATGGCCGGCGAACTGCGCCGGCAAGGCGGTTTTGCCAAGGACACCACGCCGTTCAGCGAATTCCTGTGGGCGGATTTCCTGCGCCGGCGCGTCGATCGGGATGCGGTGGCGAAAAATTTCGACAAGGCGATGAGGGAGGCACTGAACCTGGCCAAGGGCAAGGACGCGGACTACTTGCCCGGCTGGTGCGGACCGATATCGGACTGAGCTGCGTTGAGAATTCTCCCGGCCTGACCTGATTCTCAACGCACCTGTGCTGCAAGCGTCAGCGGGCCGCCGCCCGGCGGGCGCGATACTGCCCCGGCGTCTCTCGCATGACGCGTCGAAACCGGCGATTGAACGTCGACAAATCGTTGAAGCCTGCCTCGAAGGCGATCACCGAGACCGCATCGTCTGACATGCGCAGCCGCACCGCCGCGCGGTGCAGCCGGGTCTTGAGCAGGAACTGATAGGGCGTCATGCCCGCGACCTGGCGGAAAATGCGCAGGAAATGATAGGGACTGGTCGCGGTCTCATCAGCAAGCGCTGAAAGCGAAATCGGCCCGTCGGCGTCGAGTTCGATCCGCCGCACCGCTTCGGCAACCCGTTTCTGATCGCGGCGGCTTGGCGCGCGCCTGAGATGCGCGGGGCCGGAGACCGTTGCCACGGCAGCCCCCGCAATGCGCAGCCCGAGTTCCTCGAAGGCGTCGATGTCGGCCATCTCGCGAGCGGTTTCCGCCTCGGCGAGCAGGGGCGCCAAGGCCGGCAAGGGCGGCAGGCGCGGCGCCTCGAAGGCCAGCTTTTTCGCGCCCGGCACGCCGGCCGCGATCCGCTCCATATAGGCCGGCCCGAAATGGAACGAGAGGCAACGGTCGCCGCTGCCATGTTCATGCCCGCACTCGTAACACGTGGCGGGATTGCCGAGCAGGAGCGCGCCGGGCGCCAGCATCGCCGTGCCTTGCTGCGCGCGATAGCGGAACGTGCCGCCGGTGACCGCGGCGACGCAGAAATCCTGATGGGCTTCCTCGAACGGCCGGTCACCGGCGCCGGCCGTGCAGATCACGTCCGCCACGTGCCAGCCGGACCCGGATGCGAGAGTGTGCGTGGTCGCTGTCATGATCGAAATATAGCAATTTTTCCCAAGCCCAGAACCCCATCGCGGCCTACTCCTCCCGATCTCCTGACAAGAAGAGACCGGAGCCATGTACGACCAATCCTCCTTTGCGGAAGCCTTGCACAGTCCCGGACCAATCGACGGACTTGCCGAAAAACTGAACCTCTATGGCCGCTTCGTCGGCGCCTGGACTTTCGACGCTTCGCGCCATCTCGAGGACGGCACGCTGCTGACCGGGCGTGGCGAGGTGCACTTCGGCTGGGTGCTGGAAGGCCGGGCGATCCAGGATGTGTGGATCCTGCCCTCACGCGACGCCGGCCACTCGCCGTCCCTAGGCAAATGGACGTTCTACGGCACGACATTGCGCCTCTACGACCCCGCCGCCGACGCCTGGCACATCTTCTGGAGCGACCCGCGCAACCAGCATCACAGCCAACAGCTTGGCCGTGCCGAAGGCGAAACGATCGTGCAAGTCGGCGCCGATGGCACCGGCTCCTCGGTGCGCTGGAGCTTTTCGCGGATCACCGAGAATTCCTTCCGCTGGCTCGGCGAGCGCTCGCACGACAATGGCGCGACATGGCGGCTGGAAGTCGAGTTCCTGGCCCGCCGAACGGCAACAGAATGACGCGACAATGCATTGTAATCAATGGAGAAAAACATGTTCGATCATATCTCGATCGGTGTTCGCGACGCCGTCGCTTCCAAGCGCTTCTACGATGCCGCGCTGAAGCCGCTCGGCTATACCTGCCTCAGCCAGTCGCCGGGCTCGTTGGGCTATGGCGCCCAAGGCGTCGCACTGTGGGTCAACGATGCTGTGCGGCCCGTGCCGGCGGACGAAAAATCCGGCCTGCATTTCTGCTTCGCGGCGCCGACGCGAGCCAGCGTCGACGCCTTCCACGCCGGCGCCTTGCGTGAAGGCGGCAGCGACAATGGCGCGCCGGGTCCGCGCGCCGACTATGGCGAGAATTATTACGCGGCGTTCGTCATCGATCCGGACGGTTATCGCATCGAGGCCTATTGCGGCGCTGCCTGCTAAAGTATCCGTGTTGGTCAAGGAAGGGATTGGGTCCAAATTCGACCGTCCCTGAGCAGAGCGTTTGCGAGAAGGATGAGCCATGATTGCGGTGATAGCGACCTTTGAGGCTTTGCCTGCCGCTCTGAGTTGATCGTACT